>JBLHGN010000290.1:0-4516 GCA_047616325.1 Lentisphaeria bacterium | reverse complement strand
CTAACTGCACAACGGCGACCCAATATTCGTATTGCAGATAAAGCTCAACCATATTACTTATCCTTAACAGTTACCGTTGTTCAATTTTTTTGTAGGCCAGTACTTTTTCTTCGAGCGTTAAAAGACGTTTTTTTAAAGGTAAGCCGCCACCATAGCCACCCATGCTTCCATCGTTGGCAATCACTCTATGGCAAGGGATGATAATAGCTAATGCATTAGCACCGTTGGCGGTGCCGACAGCTCTTACCGCACCCACATTATCAATCGTTGTTGCTAGATCTTGGTAAGACAGAGTTTCACCGTAACCAATAGTCTGCAGGGCATCCCATACACTTTTTTGGAAAGGTGTTCCTGCGGTTATCAGAGGAAGATCAAAAGATGTCCGGGCTCCCGAAAAGTATTCGTTTAATTGGACTTTGGTCGTTTCGATGACATCACTATTTTTTTCAATGAACACGGCACCGAGCAACTTTTGAATTCGATCATCAACAGCTGAACGTAATTTGCGGTAGTGAAAGTCACAGAGACAGAGCTTATTATCGTAGGAGCCCAAGATAAATTCAGCATAAGAATGCTTAAAGTATTGAATGCTGATTTGCGACTCTACGTTATTCATCCTTGTGCTCTTGCAGTGCTACTAAAATTTTATTGGCCACTAACTGAGCCTGAGCATAGGCTATGTTGTGGTTGCCGTCTTCAATAGCTTCAATTTTCAACTGCGGAACATCTGCAGCCATTTCAGCAGCACCCGAGTAGGGCACTACTTCATCTGCCGTGCCCCATATAGCTGAAACAGGTATGCCAGCCTTGCCAACTATCTTATAGCGATGGGCCAAATCATGCATTGGATAATGGCGCAGAGTTGACAGCAATGCCTCGGTATAGCCTTTAAAAGAGGCTTGTTTTTGAAACTTCTCATACATGTCTTTTGGCGCCAGACCTTCTTCTATTTCGCTTTGGATAGCAGTGCCTGCATATTGATTGCCAAACACAGTGGCGAGCCATTCTCCTATAATTGGTTTGGCAGCTAGGGCCGAAGAGTCGGGGTCATCCATATAGCCCGCCGGGGCGATCAATATAAGCTGTTGAATCTGCTCAGGGTGCGAAGCAGCATAATCAACAACATTAGCGCCACCCATTGAATAACCAACCAAGGTTAGGGGTGTTTTAAGTTCTAGTTTAGCTATCAGGCCCGCTAACTCACTTTGGTAGAGTTCCGCATTGTAAGGTCCGGCTGGACGATCAGAGAAGCCGCGCCCTAGATGATCAAAGGTAATAACCTGATAACCCTTAGCAACGAGTGACGGAGTGATCTGGTCCCAAACGAATTTTGGTGTACTAAAACCATGTACTAATATGACAGCCGACGAATTGACTGACCCTTCGCGAGTGTAAGAGAGCGTGCCATATTCAGTGTCCAGATAGAGCCCGCCAATCTCCTCACGGGCTTGTTCATTAAGCTCTTTTAAACCATTGCGCGCCGCCATATAGACCGCCAGTGACATGACCAATAGAAATAGGCCGGCATAAATAAAGAGCATCATTACTTTTTTCATTTGCTTGCCCTATTAAAACTTTCTAAGTGAAAATCAAACTAGCGGCCAAGATAGACATCAATAGCCCAATGAAAACTTCCAGTATTTGCCATGCCCGAGGTTGTTCAAATACCGGAATTAAAATGCGCGCGCCGTAACCTAGGCTGTAAAAAAATACAAAAGATGCACTGACAGCACCTAGTGTAAAGGCCTCTATGTCAGCTGAAAATTGCGTTGAAACAGAGCCTAAAAATATCACGGTATCGAGATAAACGTGCGGATTTAACCAGGTAAAGCCAAGACAAATTAAGGCAATTTTTAAGGCTGATTCGGGCGCACTATCACTCGGCACTAGACTATGTTTTTGACTATAGGCAGAGTAAAAACTCATTGCAGCATAAACAGCTAGGAAGGCCGCGCCGCCATAGCGGGCAATTTGTTCGACCCAAGGATATTGCTCAACAAGCGCGCCAAAACCCATAATGCCAAAAGTAATGAGTATGGCATCAGAAATAGCACAAAGACTACAGACCAAAAAGACATGCTGCCTTTTTAGACCTTGCTTTAAGACAAACGCATTCTGTGCGCCAATCGCCAAAATCAACGATAGTCCAAGCGCAAAGCCGGAAAGATATGCTGTCATGGATTTAGAAAGTCCTAATTACATAAATGCAGGAGTATACCTCAATAAACGGTTTGTGCTTTTGAGTGGGCAATTTTCATAAGAACAGACCACTTAGCGGTTGAGAATAAGTCGACCAATAGGCATTACACTGATATCTAACAGGTAAAAAGGACAGATGATAGCTATGTTGCTTTGATCAAAGTGGGTAGTGTCAAGAGGCTATTTTTCAATACCTAGAGTATCCCATAGGTCATCAATTCGCCGCTTAACTTCATCATCCATCGCGATAGGTTCTCCCCACTCGCGGTCGGTTTCTCCGGGCATTTTATTGGTGGCATCCATCCCCATTTTAGAGCCGAGACCCGACACGGGTGAGGCAAAGTCAAGATAGTCGATGGGGGTGTTTTCAATCATGACTGTGTCCCGCACTGGATCCATGCGCGTGGTCATCGCCCAAATAACATCTTCCCAGTTGCGCACGTCGATATCATCATCGGTAACGATCACAAATTTGGTATACATAAATTGCCGTAGGAATGACCAAACTCCCATCATTACTCGCTTAGCGTGACCGGGGTATTGCTTTTTCATACTGACCACAGCCATACGATACGAGCAGCCTTCAGGTGGTAGGTAAAAGTCGACAATCTCAGGAAACTGCTTTTTCAGGATAGGCACGAACACTTCGTTTAATGCGACGCCCAAAATAGCGGGTTCATCTGGCGGGCGGCCCGTATAGGTACTGTGATAAATAGGGTTTTCACGATGAGTAATACGATCGATGGTAAATATCGGAAACGACTCTACCTCGTTGTAGTAGCCAGTGTGATCGCCAAAGGGCCCTTCATCAGCCTCATCGCCATGCAAGAAGCCTTCAAGAATGTATTCTGCACTGGCAGGCACTTGCAAATCACTGCCAAGGCACTTTACCACCTGGGTTTTTTCGCCACGCAACAGGCCTGCAAACGCGTATTCAGATAGTGTGTCTGGCACAGGCGTTACTGCACCCAATGTTGTTGCTGGATCAGCACCCAAAGCAATGGCTACAGGGTAAGGTTTTCCCGGGTTTTTCTTTTGAAAATCACGATAGTCCAGTGCACCGCCACGGTGAGCCAACCAGCGCATGATCAGTTTGTTTTTGGCGATCTTTTGCATACGATAAATGCCAAGATTTTGCCGCTCTTTTTCTGGACCACGAGTTATCGCCAAGGCCCAAGTGACGAGTGGTGCGGCATCGCCGGGCCAGCAGGTCTGAATGGGTAGTTTATCAAGGTCAACCTGATCACCTTCAAGTACAATTTGCTGGCAGGGAGCCTTTTTCACCACCTTGACCGGCATGTTAAGTACTTGCTTAAAGTCGTGGCGTTTCTCCCACAAATCTAACAAACCTTTGGGTGGTTCGGGCTCTTTTAAAAAGGCCAGTAGTTCGCCAATATCACGAAGGGCACTAACATTTTCTTGCCCCATACCTAAAGCAACTCGTTCGGGGGTGCCGAATAAGTTGCACAATACGGGGACGTTGTGGCCTTTGGGATTTTCGAACAGCAGAGCCGGACCTTTTGCGCGCAGTGTACGGTCGCTGATCTCGGTCATTTCTAAATAGGGGTCGACTTCTTGGCTGATACGCACCAGCTCTCCCCGTTGTTCGAGAAGAGCAATAAAGTCGCGAAGATCAGCGCTTTTCATAATCGATGAACTCGATATCTCTGTTAAGAGATTGTTACTTACGTTTCATGGCACCAAAGAATTCGGTATTGTTTTTGAATCCTTTAAGCTTCTCAACCATAAATTCTGCAGCACCTATATCTTCCATATCATGGAGTAGTTTGCGCAGAATCCAGACGCGTTGTAGTTCTGATTCCTCAATCAATAGCTCTTCACGGCGTGTACCAGAGCGACGTACATTTATCGCCGGGTAAACACGTTTTTCTGCGATCTTACGATCGAGAATTAATTCCATGTTGCCTGTGCCTTTGAATTCTTCGTAGATGACTTCGTCCATCTTGGAACCAGTCTCCACCAGCGCAGTAGCGATGATGGTTAAGCTGCCGCCGAATTCAATGTTGCGCGCAGCACCAAAGAAACGCTTAGGCTTTTCTAGAGCATTGGCATCAACGCCACCTGTAAGCACCTTGCCTGATGAAGGTATTACCGTGTTGTAGGCTCTTGCCAGACGTGTGATTGAGTCAAGCAGGATGACTACGTCCTTCTTGTGTTCTACTAAACGCTTAGCTTTTTCAATGACCATTTCAGCGACTTGCACGTGGCGAGTAGGTGGCTCATCAAAGGTGGAGGCGATAACTTCACCGCGAACGGTTCGCTGCATTTCAGTGACTTCTTCAGGACGCTCATCGAT
>JBLHGN010000289.1:0-4525 GCA_047616325.1 Lentisphaeria bacterium | reverse complement strand
TTACAATCATCTACAGAGGCGACAACTTTCACTTCCTCCTTTGCGGTGCAAGCAGCTAACGAGAGTGCAGCTATTGCCAATGCAAGCGGTTTGAACAAGGGACGCGCAGGGGAGCCGATCTTGCGCATAAAGTGTAAATTAATTTCTTTTGTTCGTTTCACGTTTTAATTCCTTAATCAGCAGCGATAATTAACGGCATCGTACTAGTGTTAAATCCACGCTCAATAGGCCATGCACGCAGCATTAAGCAGGCCAACGGCAATGCTTGTAGCTGCTAGCATTATTCCGGCACTCGCTTCATCTGCAACTATTCGATCGACAATACGTGGCATAAATACAAAACGTACAACAACAAAGGCCAATGATTGCGCAACGAGAGCAACAACGCCCCAAGTGGCAAAATCAACCAAAGACACCGAGTTGCTTGCAGCGCCACTGAGAGCGATGGCATAACCCACAATGGCTCCACCAAAACCAATTGCGGCGGCGGTATTTTTTTCTTCCTTAATAAGCTTCCACTCGTCGTGTGGTGTTACTAACGCATATACAAATTTGAAAACAATTACAAACAATAAAGATAAACCAAAATACGCACTGAAGTGTGCAATACTAGCAAGAAGTTCAAACTGTTCCATAATAAACCCTTAAACGTTAATTTAAAATTTGCGTAAAATCATTAACCGTGCACGGTTAATTGTGAAGGCGATAGTGTAATTCCAGTGCTCAACACCAAACAGCGGGTTAAATTTCCTTCCTCTATTGTCTCCTCAGCTGAAAGAAAAAGTGATTCGGTATTCTCATCGGAGATAGGCCGCTCAAACAGCATGACAAATTGATCAGTATCACTAAACGTCCCGGTTTCGTCATAAGTTCGCTCTTGCATGTGGACAGGATTATGGTAGTGACTTACTGATGTCCATACGCGATTATACGAATGCCCTTCCAGTTGATAAGTTGCACCACCTATTTTTTCATTAAGAAGTGAGTCCCATATAGCTTGAGTTGGCACGTCTTGAGTATCGTAAAAATGAAACAGCTTAACATCAACAACGTGCTCGTCCAATTTCCCCCCTTCTGTAATCACCTGAATAAATGCATCATCATCAGTGTAAAAACGAAACATCCAAGTACCATCTAGCTCGACAACGCCAGCGGCTTTTATAATGTAGCTTGTCGCCGCCCCATCTATAATTAGGCTGCTTTCGAACATTTTCAGTAATAGCGGGTCAATGTCAAAACTCCCTCGAAGTCGAAGCCCCATTACCGAGGGAGCGTCATCCAACGGGCTGTGTTTTGATTTTTTCTTAAAAAACGAACTCAACATAGTTACCACTATTCCTTATTCAAAGTTAAAGCAATCTTTTTCAAGTAGGCGCGACGCCGCAATATAATATACGCCATCGCCGGCATTAACATTAAAGTCAAGACTGGGATTAAGGTTGATCTGCGCGTCATTCTGGCGCCTAACGCCGATAACAGTGGCCGATAGCTCTGTTTTAAAGTGAAGAAAAAGCTCCTCGAAGATCAATGGCGCTTGCCCCGCATAGTAAATGCAATACTGGGACATGCCATAGGTCGTATCGAGTAGCTGTTTATGTAACAACGCCGACCCAGGATCTAAAGAAGATCGCGCCAACATTTCCACCGACACCGAGGGGATGATTTCAATGTTAGGGCAATGGGCGTGCAATAACTCTCCTACACTTTCATCTTGAAAGTAGACTGTTTTATGACTGTTAGGGCATATTTTGTCACAGTATAGCGCCGTTGTAAGAGTGACGTCATCCATTGGCGTGTCTATTATAATCCGATTTGCCGCAGCGAGATTAGCCCTAGCCATTGTATCCGCGTGAGAAAATGTTTCCACCCTCACAAAATCAATTAGATCAGGCAAAGGATTTTCAATATCTACAGCCACGCACAATAATATCCGTTCTTTATGTGCGCTTGGGCTAGACAACAACAACTCAATCAAACGTAGTGTGCGTGCTGCGTTCCACCCAATGATAACGCAATGATTTTTAATATGAAGCATACGAAGTCCTTTTTTTCCTCGCAAGAGGAAAGACGACAAAAAAAAACCTACTCGGGTCAAAAGAAGTGCAAACAAACTTAAGCCGAGGGGAATCACCCATAAACTTACCGCCATTTTCCCCATCGCGGTCGATGGCGAAAGATCGCCATAACCCACCGTTGACGCGGTTACCACCAGCCAATAGATAAAGTTGTCGGCGGTAACAAGTTCCTTTTCGCCAGCAAAAAACAGTAACAGATAAGAAGAAAGTCCGAAGGCGAGAAAGCTGACAAGAATTAAGGATAAGCTAGCACGAAAAAAAACAGCCGCTAGCAGGCGGCTTATTTTATAAATAACCACAGAGCTAGGCTTTTTTAGCCGCTAAAATTTGGGCGAGCCTATCGCTACCATTTTTTTGTCCTCCTGGTTGAATTCCGGAGGCCTTTAGTTTTGCATCAAGGCTACTACCGCTCTCCTCACTTGCCAATTCTTCAGCCGCTTCAAGCTCTGCCCCGCGCTGTAGCTGCTTCGCTTTTATACGATCTAGGCTACTTAATGCAGTTTTCACTTTACTATTCGCGCCCATGTGTCGAGTGGATACCGCAACCTGAGCTTTTTGTACTGACTCGGTCGCCTTTACTTGCTCAATCTGCTGTTCCATACGACGCACATTTGTTTTTGCTTTCGCAATATTGGCCTTTAGAGAAATTTCGGAAGACAAAAAGCTATCGAGAATACTCTGTTCCGTCTCCAAGTTAATCTCAAGGTCACTCACCCGCTCTGCACATTCTACAGCCAAGCCTTCATCGCCTTTTTCACTCGCGGCAATCGCATGATTTGTATAGGTATCAATATCTTTGTTTAGTGATTTGACCTTACCTTCGGTCAATTTGCGTTTTGCCATTATGCGGGTTAAGTTTTCATCGCAAGCTTTTAATTCTGCCTTGGCATCGCGTATTTCTTGGTCCAAAATACGAATGGCTTGAGTATCCGCTACAGCCTCAAGACTTTCGTTAGTTGCACCGCGCATGGCAGTCCATAATTTTTTTAGGCTCATATCACCATCTCCAAATTCAGGTATTCCGCATATAAATCAAGAAACTCCGATACATTTTCAAACAGAGTCTCCACCTCTTCGATTACCACACTACCTTTGCTCTCGATCGAAAGAGCACCAAAGGCAACATAGTAATCTGCATCGCCAATCGGCTTGATACCCAGCGTTGTTAGGGGTACCAATTGGTGGCTACGCAATATAAGATCATTTAACTCGGGTTTATTTGAAACACTTTCTGCCGGAAATAATGCCGTTTCAACAAGAATCTGCTGACCCGCCACATAGGCAAAAATATCAATACCCTCGTCATTTGAAATGGTTAAACAATCCCCCTCCGCTTCAACAATCCAGCTGGACTGAGCTTCGGCGAGTACCTGCAATGTAGCTGTGTTCCAAGACATACTATTTTCCTTATCAAATTGAGCGTGAAACATAGGTCACAAATATAGCACCAAGAATGCAAATGTCAACCATATGTTATATTTATTGCCATATAAGCAACAGGCATGTAGCATAAGAAACAACGTCTCTTGCTAGTAGAAATATCAAACATACCCTGTGGATTAATCAATGCAACAAGATCAAAGCGTAAAAAATCGTCAGGCACTGGCGCCATACAAGCTTGCTATTACCCGATATATTAGGGGATCATTAGCGTTAAAAGGCTTAAGGTACGAACATTTGTGTGAAGCCCTAAACAAAAAAGGCATTGTAATGACGCCCGAAAACTTACGTAGCAAAACCCATAAAGGCATGTTTTCTGCCGACTTATTTGCCGCCATGATAGATGTGCTGGGCCTGGAAGATGACGCACTACGCGAAATCTTAAAGCAAACTACCGATGCTTAAACGAATTATTCCAACAGAAGTATTTTGGTTTGTTGCCACTATTTGGGTTATATTTTTTGTTGATCTAGTCCTGATTGGTACGAACTTTAACACCTTTGGTATAAGGCCCCGCACTATTTTGGGCTTGCCGGGTATTTTTCTTTCACCATTCCTGCACGGGAGCCTAATTCACCTGATATCCAATACAATATCACTGCTCATACTCAGCGCACTTATATATTTGTCGGCGGGTTCAAAAAAAATGCGGATTGTTATGTGGCTTGGCGCATTAGTGTCGGGGCTTGGCGTATGGGCATTTGGCTCTGATGGCATTACTGTCGGGGCATCGGGAATTATTTATGCCTTTATCGGTTTTTTGTTTTTTGATGCCTACTTTAATCCAACTATTCGCAGCTGGCTTTTTGCGATTATATCTTTTGTAGCTTACAGCGGCACACTTATATCATTTGTCAGTTTTTTACCCTCGATATCCTGGGCTGGTCACTTCTGGGGGTTTGCGTCAGGAATTTTGCTGGCTTATTTGCTTAGACACCAGGATTCAGCCATTATTAAGTAAGCGTTTTCACAAAGGAGGCTTGGTACCATATACACCCCGGCGTATATAT
>JBLHGN010000288.1:0-4528 GCA_047616325.1 Lentisphaeria bacterium | reverse complement strand
GGTATCGACATGGTGCAAGCCTCCATGGACGCGGGTGTGAATCGATATGAATTGGTCAATATCTTTGATGAAGAAAATAATGACCTTCAAATGTCACTTATTCCTACCATTGCGCTTAACCAAAGCCAGGGGAAAGCTTCAATAAAGGGTGACTTTAGTCCGCGACAAGAGCGCATGCTAAAAATTGCCAATCATGCCTTAAGCCAAATTACACCCTTACTCCCAGAGCAAGCGATTCCACTATTTTTGGCCGGCCCAGAAAGCTTTGTAAACATTCCTGGTGTAGAGGGTGGGTTCATTAAAAGCCTCGCCGCAATGTCAGGAGCGAATATAGATATTGCTTCCAGCCGTTTTGTTAATCTAGGCCGTGCAGGCGCCATGGATGCGATAGAAATAGCCTTTAAATACATGTCCTTCAGTGGCAATCACTTCGCCATTGTGGGTGGTGTAGACAGCTACTACGACTACCGCGTTATGCAGTTTCTCTATGATCGTTATCGGGTAAACCGAAAGGGGGCATACGACGGCACCATTCCTGGCGAAGCTGCCGCGTTCCTGCTGCTTGTCTCTCCAGATGCACCAGAAGAACTTAGGCAAGGTCTGCATTATATTACTCGGCCCGTGTTGCAATTCGAAGAGGGAAATTTGTTGGGTAAGGGCGAATACCGAGGCGACGCACTGGCGCTTTCGTTTGAAGGAGCCCTTCAATCGGCGGTATCCCCGGTGAGCAAAATTTACAGCTCACATAACGGCGAAATGCATTACGCCAAAGAGCTGACTATTGCCATACTCAGAAATCACGACAAAATTGAAAAAGATCACACGGTTCATATTCCCGGAGAATTTGTAGGGGATGTTGGTGCAGCCGTGGGCATTCTAGCCATTGCGTTAGCCAATACTCAAAGCCATGAAAAAACAAACACCCTTGTGTACTGCTCCTCAGATTCTGGTGGGCGAGCGGCCCTTTGTATGGGGTCGGTTTAAATGGAAAAGCATGTCATGAATAGACAAAGAAGGTAACACGCGATGGCAACAACCTATGCGAATATGCGAAATTTTAGCCACAAAGGCAGTGGCGACAAATCCATTAGTGGGCCACCAGATGTGTGTAAAACGCCTATCGGTAATTCCACGCCACCTATTCCCTATCCTGTATTGAGCCAAGTCGGCGACTTGGGCGGTGGCACAAGCTCAGTAAAACTGGAAGGTAACCCCACGGCAATTAAAAGTTCAAACCATAAAAGTTGCACAGGAGACCAGCCGGGTACGGCCAAGGGTATTGGTTCGGGTTCCGTAAGTAAAAAAACAGAATTTACTACCTACTCGTTTGATGTGAAGGCCGAAGGCGAAGGTGTTGTTCGTGGTTTTGATATGAGCACCATGAACAATAAAAACACCATGGGAACGGTGCTAGGCAGCATGACCGGCCCTGCCATAGTGGTTGACGAGGTGATAGAAGAGTGGGAGCCGGAAGAAACGCCGCCTTGGATAAAAATACGCGCTAGCTATGATGATCTCTGGAACACACCCTACGGGGCAGAGAACGTAAAAGTTACGGTGAATGATGCCGTGGTGGCGGAGGATGTAACATTAAATGAAGGTATTGGCGACAACACCCATTCATACTCACTTGATGAAGCCAAAGCAACAAAAGACGAACCTGGTGTGCTTGTTGTCGAGCCAGAGGAAGACGGGAAAGTAGTTGTTACCATTGAAGCCAAGCCCAATATTGAAAAAGATATTCAGGATGCTAAAGATGGAATAGTGGAGTTGTTAGATGGCGCCTACGCTTCGACTGTAGAGGACATGAAAGGTTTTACTGAAATATGGGACGAATATGGCTGGCTTTCGATAGCTTTGAGCTTTGATAATGGTCAAAAGGAAGGCGCTGAGGCCTGGTTAGAAGATCAAGCAAGTCTTTTTGATAAAGATACATGGGTAGCGCTTGGGGATAAAGTCGGTGAATTGACGAGTTCAACTCTGGATTATGCTGCAGACTACGCAAGTGATACTTACGACAATGTTGTTGAGCGCGCGAATGACTTATCTGAATGGGCGGAAGATAATGAGGAAAACCTATCTAATTGGAATTGGTGGAGTACTCAGCTTGAAGAGTTAGCGTCAGACGCGTCTGATGAGATTCTGGCAGTACGGGATTCAGTTGAAGAACAAATTAACGATGCTGTTGAATATATCGGTGAAACCAAAGAAACTCTAGAGAAAGTCTACAAATACCGCAATGAAATTATGAAGCTACCTGAATATATCGCAAGTGGTGACGCGAGAAAAGTTCAGTGGTTTGTGGATAATATTTTGGTCAATATTGACGCTGAGCTAGCTCAGGAAATCAAAGAGAATCCTAACTTTGGTATAGCGTTAGAGTTAATTGCGGAACACGATGCAGCATTAGTGTATATGGCCTATTCTCAGTTGTTTTTAGAAGCGGTGCCTCCAAACTTCTATGCTTTTGTCGTGGGTAAAGGTAGTAGTTATTTGGCCTTAGAGGTGGTGATGTTTATTGCCTTGGCATTTCTATCTGCAGGGACTGGCGCCGCAGCCAGACTTGCCGCTATCGCAGGGCGATTAGCTTCGGGTGGAGCCAAAGCAGCTGGCGCAGCGAAAAAGATAAAAAATGCTCAAAAGGCCTTGGATGCTTTTGTCAAAACACTGGAAGACTTCTCGAAGGCTGGTGACAAATTAATGGATTTAGGGAAGTTGTTAAAGGGTCGTGCTGGAACTGGAAACATTGTTCGAACGAAAAACACAGTGGCCATGAAAAAGAAACAAGTTAAAAGAGATCGCCGTTGTCGAATTTGTCATAAGGATGATCATCGTACACCTCGCAAGGTAAAAGATGGTGTGATTGAATATGAATAGAATTGAAATTTTTGGCAAAACAAACTACACCAAAAACTTTGGAGGATAAAATGGCTGGTGAAGGTACGGTAACAAGACACTCAAGATACTACACAATTATGAAGAATCGTGTAGAAGGGAAAATGTCTCACCCCATTAATAACGGGGTTAAGATGCAAGCCCATCATTTGATATCTTGTGAAGGAATGAAAGAATCCAAGTTAGGTAAAGATATTAAAAAGACTGGATACGATATTAATCAGGCGTACAATATGGCTTTTATACCTAGCACTCTGCAAGGTGCGTGCCATTTGGGTATTCAGGTTCATGCCGGAAACCATACGGCTGATGTTAGGCCTAATAATGATGATGATGATGACGAACACCCTGATAAATACCATGAAATGGTTGAGGCTCGAGTGCGAAAGTTAGAGAAGTTGATAAAAGATGGTTGTGTCGGTAAAGAAAAAGACAAAAAAAATGTAGTAAGAAAACTAAACAATATTAGTAGAAAAATCGCTAATTTAATTCAAAATAGCCCCAAAGAGGCTCGGCTGACAAAGTTATATAATCGATTCCAGCCTGGAGTGAATGCGGGTTGCAGCAATCAAGATAGCGTCACAAAAGTACCGCTTATTGTGACGCCTGAGAAGCAGGTAATGTATACATGTTCTATTGGCCGGAATCATTTTAAAAAACAAAATGAAGGCCAAAGAGATGAAAATATAACGTCTGAAAGATATGGCGGTTATGCGTTAGATGTGGGGGCCTAGAAATGAGTGATAATGCAGAGCAGTATTATTTTATTCGATCCAATCGGGATGTGGTCGAAAACTTGCCTAAGCTAGCAGAGGACGATAAGACATTTAACCGTAATTATAGTTTTGAAGCCCAGGTACCGGGCAGTCCGCCTTTGTTTTTTTCTAACTCCTATAAAGAAAAGTTTAAGAAGAGAGGCTGGCCAATTCTGAATCCATTACCAGAGGTTCTATTTAATGGTGTAAATTTACTTGTAAGCAAAGATATCAAAGAAGAATTAAGTAAATTTAGTATCCCACATTTACACCCTCATCCAGCCGTTTATATTCATGACGATGGTGAGTGGCACGAAAACTATTGGTTTTTAACTTTTGTTGATGAGTTTGATTGCTGGGATCGGAAAACATCCAAATACCTTGGTGATGATTTTGATCCAGATGAGGATGACGATTTTGAGGTGCTTAAATTTCGTCTAAATCAAGATTTGCTAGATAGTACACCACTTGAGGGGCGCTTGTTATTTAAAATGGGGAGAACAAGCACCGGAATGATTACTTGTCATGAATCTATTAAGCATTTGTTCGATTGCTCTGGTGTTGAGCTTGAGCGAGTTTCCGATTATTAAAATGAATAAAAAGGGTCAGAATAAAAAGGGTCACAGAATAAAAGGGGTCACCCATTAGAAAGATCCGGTCAAGCAGACACAGCATAATCCCTTAGTTATTTAACCAAGTAGCGATAGACTGTTTGTTTTCCAATTTGCACCCAAAAATTTCGCGGTATGGTGTCAACTAATACGCACCAGTCACCCATTTGAATGAAGGCGTTTGTCGATAGCAGAAAGTTGATATCGACAGCCCTTGGCTACACGAGCCTCAGAAATTATTTAGTGCCGTACATGTGTCCACGTCTC
>JBLHGN010000287.1:0-4543 GCA_047616325.1 Lentisphaeria bacterium | reverse complement strand
GAATCTTTGTGCAGTGCCACCGCAAGGGCCAGTGCAAATAAATATACCCATTCGCGAGCCATTTTATTCGCATTTGCACGAGCAAGTGCCAGCGTCTCAAGTGCCCGCAAAAATTATACGAGAACTGCCCGCTGAGAAAAGCCTAGCTGAAGCACATTGGCAAGATCTACTTGAGCCCGTGTACGAAGCTAAACTCATTCTAATCTTGTCGGGCCAATCTCCCTATGATGCATGCCTTCGTTCAGGCCTTGGCGCTCAGGTGCAATTGGTCATAATTGGCGACCTGCTTTCAAACATTCACGGCACCAGCGCTCTCACCCACATTGACGGAGTGGTGGCGAAGGTGAACCCCGAAACCAAAACCGACTTGCAACCAGACCTGCTGCTGTCACTGGGAATGACCACCCTACCCAAAAATATGAAATTGTTTGTGCGCGACTTGCACATTAGACAGCACTGGCATACACAAGAGGCTGGCGGAGTTGCCGACTGCTTTCAAAGCCTGACGCACATTATTCGACTCACGCCGATCTATTTTTTTACAGAGTTAGTTACAAAGCTATCGGCAAAGCTACTTCCAGAGAAAACTGCACAATGCAGTGCCGATGATATCATCCTTAACAAAGAACCGTCGTTTGTGAAGGCTTGGCAAATTATGGAGCAGCGCTCAATTCATGCGGTCGAAAAATTTATGCCGATAGGCCACACTTCACAGAATTCGAAGCGATCTATCGCGTTATCCACAAGCTACCTTCAGACTGCGATCTCCACATTGGTAATAGTATGCCGGTGAGATACGCAAACCTGGTTGGCTTGCATCAAAATATGGTCCGTGTTTCCGGCAATCGCGGCACCTCCGGAATTGACGGAAGCATGAGTGCAGCGGTGGGCCACGCAATGGACTGCAATCGAAATAAAGTACTGATTATTGGCGATGTGGCTTTTTCCTACGACCGAAATACCTTATGGAGCGAAGGCGATGTGCCACAAAATTTAAGAATTCTAGTAACTACTTAGCGAGTTAATCAAAAATAAATAAAAAATAACTTGACACATAATTTTGCAATTTTTTATTTTTTCACAACTTAGATGTAAGCCGCAAAACGCCGCCTAAAGCGCCCGTATCCCCCTTATAAGTTCGCCAAATAAATTGGATATAGCTGTCCGCGAGTGGAAAATATAAATCCCGTACAACGCAATAAAAGGGAAAAAATTCCCCATCAAAACCAGTGGTAGAATAGCAGTCATTACTTACACGGCTTGGTTTACTTCTTTTACATTAGACACAATATATATTGACGCAATGCTTAGTGAAGTTGAGCGTCTGCTTAAAGAAGACACGACTATATCGCCTGCATTAAAATCATTGGTATCGATTTTGGTGGTAGCCATTACGTAAGATCCAAACGGAGGTTTTTTTGTTTGTGGATCAACTTGGCTGAGAATTCGTATATTGAATAAATAGTTTTTACTAATAATCGTTTGCAAGCCTAAAATTGTTGGAATCAGTGCTTTATGAGTGACTTTGATAAGTATACAATGAGCTTTCCCCCGAGTGATAGACAGGTAGACACCAATGAGAGCCAACGGCGTAAGACGCATCGCAATACTTATAGATAGCCTCACAGGTGGCGGGGCGGAAAAAGTTATGATGAATTTGGCTGGCACACTCTCAGCAATGGGACATGAGCCACATTTAATCGCGATGAAAAAAAACGTGGCTTACGACCTTCCCAACACCTACCCGATTCACTTTTTGCACCCCACAAGTGATACAAAATTAAAAGGCTGGTTTAGTCGATCGAAGCATGCAAAAAAATTAAACCAGTTAATAATGCTCCTAGAAACCAAGTACGGTGAATTTGATGGCTATATTGCTAACTTAGAAGAAACTTATCGAATTGTAAGTAAAAGTAACCTGTCGCCCTGTCTGTATGTTGTCCACAATTCCGTTAACTCCGCGTTATCTCGCACCAAAAAACTTGGGCCTATCAAATACTATTACCTGAGGCATACACTTGGCCTACTTAGCGACAAACATTTAATTTCTGTTTCAAACGGACTTGAACAGGAGATTGCCAACGAGACCTTCATAAAGCCTAAATCTATCAAAACAATTTACAACCCGTTCATCAAGGAAGAAATCGGTACGCTCGCACACGAAACGAATGATGCCATTCCAAAGGAAGACTATATAATTCATGTTGGCCGAGCGGCTAGGCAGAAGAGAATGGATGTACTGTTTGATGCATTCAGCCGTGTTAAAGCAGATATAAAACTGGTCTGTCTGTGTCAAAGAGTTCGAAAAGCAAAAAAACTGGCCAAAAAATATGGCGTGGCGAACCGCGTTATATTTCCAGGTTTTCAAAAAAACCCTTACCCTTGGATAAAAAATGCTAAAGCGATGGTGTTAAGTTCAGATTATGAAGGCTTTGCAAGCGTGCTAATTGAGTCGGTTATTTGCGGGACCATTCCCGTATCTACACTCTGCCCGCATGGGCCGAGTGAAATAATGACAGGGGACTTAGCTAAATATTTAGCACCTATTAGAAGCCCTGAGAAACTCGCTGAAAAGATAGACCTCGCATTATTAGATGAATTCCAAGAAAGTTATTGCGAGATTGTAGAAAAGATTGACCCGGAGAAATCAGCAGAACAATACCTATCTGCGCTAGAAAGTCAAGCACAAAAATGTGGGAAAAATGAAAAATAAATATCAGACATTTTTAATTAATTTGGATAAGTCGACACAGCGCTTAAGCGCCTGTGATGCAATGTTAAAATCTCAGGGAATTTCCTATGAGAGAATGCCAGCGGTTTACGGTGCAGATTTAACCGAAGCGCATATTGCTAAAGTGTATTCCAGCAAGAAACCCGACTCTTTCTACAAAACACTGGGTGCTGGAGAAATAGGTTGCTACCTTAGCCACATTAATGTCTGGAATGAAATTATTGCCAGGCAATTGGATTACGCTGTTATTTTAGAAGACGATATTTCCATAGCCAGCGTGGATTTTAATAAGCTAATGGAGTCAGTTGCATCGTTCCCATCAGAGTGGCATTACATTAAGCTACTTGCAAGGGGTAATCCGAAATTTGAAAGGAATCAGGCTTGTGGAAACGGCTTTAACTTGGTGACCTACAAAAAGGTTCCCACCCGCACCGGCGCACAAATAGTGAGTCGAGAAGGAGCAAAAAGACTATTAGCCAGCTGCCAGCCTTTCGGAAGACCTATAGATGTGGATTTGCGCTATTGGTGGGAGAAAAATATTGTGGTTCAAGGCTTAATGCCCTACGCTTTTGTTGCCAACCATGAATCTGAAAGTGAAATAGCAAAACTCGGGAATCGGAAAAAAGGCAATAAGAAACCCATTAAGGGCGTGCTGGACAAACTCAAATATTATGCATTAATGCAGATTCATGGGCTTAAATTGAAATAGTGCGAGAAAGGTGCGATAGTGGGAAATCAAGTTGTAATTTTTGACACGAGCGCTTGCTCAGAAAACTTAGGCGATTTCATTATCATGGCGTCGGTCAACCAAGAGATGAGCCCGCTGCTTGGAAGTAGGCAGGCCATTACCGTGCCGACGCACGCGAATATTGGTAAGCGTGGCCGAAAACTCATCAAAAGTTCCGACTTCTGTTTGGTGGGCGGTACAAATCTATTAACTTCCTTTGCCTATCAATATCGCCAGTGGAAGTTCAAATGGCCGGATCTAATGCATTTAAATAACGCCATCTTAGTTGGTGTGGGATGGTGGAAATATCAAGCTAAGCCCAGTGCGTTTACAGGCATGGTATATCGAAGAATTTTGTCCTCAGAATACCAGCATTCTGTGCGCGATGAATACACTAAAAAAATGCTGGCGTCGATAGGCATTAAAAACGTAATCAATACTGGTTGCCCTACAATGTGGAGCCTCACTCCAGAGCATTGCTCACAGATTCGAGAAGAGCGGTCTGAGAGTGTTGTGTTTACCCTTACCGATTACAGACAAAACCAAAGTGACGACCGATTTTTAATCGAACAGCTAATAGAAAACTATAAGCACGTGTATTTTTGGCCACAGGGCATTGGTGACATTAAATATTTCGAAACCCTCGGCCAATTTAGTCGGGAAGTAGACATATTACCCGCCAACGTGGAAGCGTTTAATGACTGTCTTGTAAAAAAAGAGGCCGATTATGTCGGCACGCGCTTGCATGCCGGCATGAGAGCACTACAACTAAAATCACGCAGCATTATTATAGCAGTGGACAATCGCGCAAAAGAAAAATCAAAGTCTTTTAACATTCCCTCAGTTGACCGATCAGAGCGAAACGCATTGAAGTGCAAGATTAATAGCAACTTTAAAACGCAGATCCATCTTCCACTAGAAAACATTGAAACATTTAGAAGTCAATTTTAGGGGCTGGCCATGCAAAAAATATTTCACCTTACCGCGAAAAGCTTGGACTTGCCTGAGATATTTAAGAATAATCTCGAGCAAATACGCTTGCTCTACCCCGACTGGGAAGTGATGGTGCATACCGATGAAGATAT
>JBLHGN010000286.1:0-4545 GCA_047616325.1 Lentisphaeria bacterium | reverse complement strand
GGGCCGGTAACCACGTAAACCAGTATTGCGCTTCAATTCACGACTTATCGTTGAAGGGTGGCGGCCAAGCTCTTGTGCAACCTTTTTTGTGTATATCCTGCTTTCAAAAATGACTGGGTCTGGTATCATTCTATTTCGGTCAACTGTGTATAGTTCATTAGCAATTTCCTTTGGCGAGAAAGTGGCGTGGAGCATACCAGTTGGCCACTTCCAAAAAATTGCACTTACGAGTTGAATTCAGGGCTTGTTAGTAACTATATATAACGAATTAGTGAAATTACATACAAGCACCATAACTGGATTGTACTAAGTAGGGGTTAACTACTGCTGTAACCCAAATGACTGAGTATTCCGTCTAACTCATCCAAATTATTGTATTTTAGTACTAATTTTCCTTTTCCTTTGGTGCTGTGCTGGATCATAACCGGTACACCAACGTGTTCACCGAGCCCTTCTTCAAGCTGTTTCAGGTCTGGGCTTATGGGTGCTAAGGGCTTGTCATTACTACTTTCCTGTTGCGTTTTTTTAGCCAGCGCTTCTGCCTGACGCACCGATAAGCTCTTGGCTACAATTATACGGGCAACTTCTCGCTGCTGCTGTTCGTTCAATGTCAGTAGGCAACGGGCGTGGCCCATTTCCAAATCACCATGCTCGAGCATGGTTTTTACTTCTTCGCTGAGGTTTAACAAGCGCAGAATATTGGTGACCGCCGTGCGAGATTTGCCGACAACCTCGGCAACCTCTTGTTGAGTCAGTTCGAATTCTTCTTGAAGCCGCTTAAATGCCACTGCTTCTTCCATGGGATTTAAGTCCTCGCGCTGTATATTTTCGATAAGCGCCATGGCGATGGCTGTTTCGTCGGGTACGTCGCGAATTAGCGCCGGAATGGAGTGCAAACCGGCTTGCTGAGTAGCGCGCCAGCGGCGCTCCCCGGCGATAATTTCGTATTTATTGTCGCCAATAGGGCGAACAATAATAGGCTGCATAACGCCCTGAGATTTTATCGATTGCGCTAGTTCTTCCAAAGCCTCCGGGTGCATATCTCGTCGAGGCTGATACTTGCCCCGCTGCAAAAATTCCACTGGTAGCTCTTTCAAAGCACCATCAGCTTCTTGCACTGGATCTTGCTTGATAGCTTCTGTGGCCGCTTTTATTGCTTCAACAGAGGTAACGCCTGTTGCCCCTGATATTAACGAATCTAAACCGCGACCTAGTCCTTTACGTTTTGCCATGAATTTTGCCTGCTTATAGGATGATAGTGCCTCTACTCATAGAGAGTGGGCGAATGCCTTAAATTTATAGAGTGAAACAGTTGTACTTGCTAACTTGCTGTTGCCAGAGGCTCTGGCGCAGGTGCTTCGTTGCGACGAATAATTTCTCCGGCTAGGGCGATATAAGCCAGAGCGCCTTTGGACTTCCTATCGTAAACGATTACTGGCAAACCAAAACTGGGTGCCTCGGCCAGTCGGACATTACGCGGCACACAAGTGCGGTAAACCTTTTCGCCAAAATGACTGGCCAGCTGATCCGATACATCGTTGGTAAGGCTGTTGCGCGGGTCGTACATGGTGCGCAAAATACCTTCTATTTTAAGATCTGGGTTTAGCAGCGTTTGAATGGTATTGATTGTGTTAACCAAGGCAGACAAACCCTCGAGTGCATAATATTCACATTGCATAGGAATAATGACACTATCACAGGCTGTAAGGGCGTTGACGGTAAGCATGTTGAGGGAGGGAGGGCAATCAATAAGAATGAAATCAAATTTATCTTTTATAAGCGTCAATATGTTGCGAAGGCGCCTTTCCTTATTTTCCAGGTTAAGCAATTCCACTTCCGCAGCGGTTAAATCGCCATTGGCAGGCAAAACAAGGTAGTGCCCCTCGGTGGATTTTTGCAGGGCATTTTCGAGTCGCGTCGCACCGACAATAACATCGTAAACCGTATGTTCCAGGTCATTTTTGTCGACGCCACTACCCATAGTAGCGTTGCCCTGGGGATCTAGGTCTACCAATAAAACCTTGCGTTTGGTGGCGGCGAGCGACGCAGCCAAATTAACACAGGTGGTTGTTTTACCCACGCCGCCTTTTTGATTTGCAATCGCTAATATTTTTCCCACGAAAAGACCTACAACTTATTGATTTGAAAGGGGTTTTATATGTACTAGACAGCGTTCTCCTATGTCTCCGGGAACCTGCAAGCGGTGGCAGTCTACGACAATATAGTGTTTTTCTAATTCACTCAACTCGTGTTTTGGATAAACGCCCTTCATCGCCCAAAATTCTCCCTCTGGAGTGATCAAGTGCTTACAAAAGGAAGTCATCTGCGCCAGCGAGGTAAACGCTCTACTGAGCACACCGTCGTGCAATAAATTAGAATTTTTATCGTCTGGGCGATGGTGTTCTACACGCGTATTTTCGATGCTCACATTGGCGAGTGCTAGGCTCTGTTTAACTTGAAACAAAAATCGGGTTTTTTTCCCTGCTGAGTCCAATAATGTGAACTGTTTTTCAGGAAAACAAATCGCCATTGGTATGCCAGGTAAACCGCCACCAGTGCCGACATCTATATATCGACTGCCCTTACTACGCGCTATAAAGGGCGCAATACTCAGGCTATCCAGTAAATGCTTGTTAATCATTTCCAGGGGGTCGCGAATGGCGGACAAATTGTAACTGCCATTCCACTTGATAAATAATGCTAAATAGTCGAGCAGTTGCTTAATTTGTGATTCAGTTAAAGGGAAACCGAGTGCCGCTGATCCTTGTTCAAGAAGGGTGGAATAGTGCGCACTTTGCTCTTGTATCATATCAATAATTAACCGGTAACCGCGTTTTTAACTAGCAGTCCGCGCTTTTTCATATAGATCAATAGCAGGCTGACAGCCGCTGGAGTAACGCCGGGTATGCGGGACGCTCGTGCCAGAGTGTCGGGTCTTGCCTCCGCCAATTTTTGTTTTAATTCGTTGGAAAGCCCCTCGACGGTTTGGTAGTTAAAATCGTGAGGTATAGCGGTATTTTCCTGTTTGCGCATGCGGTTGATGTCGTCTTGCTGGCGGTCGATGTAACCGGCGTATTTTACCGTTATTTCCACCTGCTCGGACACCGCCGGGCTAACAAACATATCACCGGTAAGCGAGCCTATATCGGCGTAGGTGAGTTCCGGTCGTTTTAACAGATCTATCATTGAGTATTCGCGCCCCAAAGGCGAGGTCAATTTACTCGCCAGCTGCTGCGCTTGTGGGCTACCAGGCTGTATCCAGGTGGATTTCATGCGCTCGGTTTCGCACGCAATAGCCTCGCGTTTTTCGCAGAAAGCCTGCCAGCGAAAGTCGTCGACCAAGCCTAATTCTCGGCCCTTTTCGGTAAGTCGTAAATCGGCGTTATCTTCCCGCAATAGTAGGCGATATTCTGCGCGGCTGGTGAACATACGGTAGGGTTCCTTGGTACCCATAGTAATAAGATCGTCTGCTAGAACCCCAATATAGGCTTCATTTCGCAGCGGACACCAAACGGGTTTTTGTTGCACTTTAAGTGCTGCGTTTGCTCCGGCAAGCAATCCTTGGGCAGCGGCTTCTTCATAGCCGGTGGTGCCGTTAATTTGTCCCGCAAAAAACAAACCATTGATAACCTTGGTTTCAAAGCTGGATTTTAAATCGCGCGGGTCGAAAAAGTCATACTCGATAGCATACCCCGGCCGAACGATATGGGCATTTTCAAAACCTTTGATGGACCGCACAAACTGCATTTGGATATCAAAGGGCAGGCTGGTAGATATGCCATTGGGGTAGAGTTCGTGAGTATTGAGGCCTTCAGGTTCGATAAAAATCTGATGGCTGTCTTTGTCGGCAAAGCGGTTGACCTTATCTTCGATGGACGGACAATAGCGCGGTCCAATGCCCTCAATAATGCCGGTATACATAGGAGAGCGGTCAAAACCACTGCGTATAATATCGTGGGTAGCGCTATTCGTATGGGTAATCCAGCAACAGGTTTGTTGTGGATGATCTTCGATGCTACCGAGATAGGACATAACCGGTGTGGGGGTGTCACCCAACTGCTTTTCGATTCCGTCAAAATTTACCGAACGCGCGTCAATTCGCGGCGGCGTGCCCGTTTTAAGTCTACCCACACGCAGCGGAAGTTCCCGCAATCGATCGGCCAGTGCGATGGACGGGGGGTCACCCGCTCGGCCACCGGAATAGTTTTCCATGCCTATATGAATTTTTCCACCTAGAAAAGTGCCTACCGTTAGCACCACCGTTGGCGCTAAAAATTTGAGTCCCATTTGGGTTACTACACCGCGAACAACATCACCCTCCACAATCAGGTCGTCAACGGCTTGCTGGAAAATACTTAAATTGGGCTGATTTTCGAGCATTTCGCGTATGGCGGCCTTGTAAAGCACTCTGTCAGCTTGTGCTCTGGTGGCCCGCACAGCCGGCCCTTTGCGGTTGTTGAGCACCCTAAATTGTATGCCACCAAGGTCTGTGGCGCGGGCCATTGCGCCGCCGAGGGCGTCTACCTCCTTCACCAGGTGACTTTT
>JBLHGN010000285.1:0-4560 GCA_047616325.1 Lentisphaeria bacterium | reverse complement strand
ATATTCGCTGTCACCTTTAGCCCTTGCTCCGTATGCGTATTTTCAATCAGCTACCTGACAAGCTCATGATTTTCAAACACTACTCCAGACACGGCTCAAGTAACATGCGGAAATAGTTTGTGCTCTATGGGATTCCACTTTGATGTATAAGGTGGGCAATGAGCCATTCGAATTTCAATTCCAATTCCATTTGAAAGTTCCTGAAGTGCTTCCTTAAATAGATGACGACTACTGGAGTTACTTCCCCCGCCATCTGCCAATATCAAAATTGCAGTCGCATCACTATAGCGTTGAAGCCCAACAGATTCCCACCAAAGCTTAATTGTATCACAAGCAAACTCACGGTCTCAGCACTAACACCTATATTGACCATGGTATCATTGTGCTGTAAATCGTAAATCCCATGAGGAACAGCGGTGCCGTCTGCCAAATGGGCGAAGTTATGGTCATAAACTATCTCGGCTTCCAGGCAGTACACTTGACCATCTCGATAGAGATTACCGAGTTTTTCCTTCTTTTTTGCATCAATACTAATAATCGGGTTGCCTTCTCGTTCAAATTTAGATCTTAGCCGATTGATCTTTTTAAACTGACGGTCTCTTTCTTTATATTTCCCAGTACTTCTATTCTTGCTGGGTTTACGCTTAACATACCCGTGATTTTTAAGTAGCTGTCTCACAATATTACGACTTACTCTAAATCGTTTTTTTTAGCGCATTGGATATTTCCGACCGACTCAAAGCCGTCAATTTCACCTTGTCATCCATTAGATCTCCCGATGCAGGACTTCACAATACGTCGAGAAACGCTTTATTTATATCAGGCTTCGCCTCTATAAGCTTCTTTCTACCCCCTCCGGGTGCTAGGACACTCGCCTACTGAAGTGCTTCTTCATCATGAAGATCCAGCATGCATTTTTAACCGTTTTGTCATCACAGCCAAATAACGAACAAATATATGCTGTACCTCCATATCCAATTTTCTTCGCCTCAACGGCTGCATAACGTCGACGATCTTTTTCAGACAAGCTGTCGTAGAAATCAGTCACTTCTTCTTCGTGCTCTTCAAAATAGTGCGAACTCATTTAGTATTTTTACCAAAAAGTAGAATTTTACTTCAAGTCATAGTCTATTGAAATCCGGATGATATTTCATGAACGTTCCTTAGTGTCTCTTACCAAATACCACATCTTATTTTCCTTAACCGCAACAATATCTATACCGGCATCATTGAGTTTAAAGCCCACGGGCCGGCTCTCACATTCCACCTTTTATTACCGCCGCGAGAATCAATTCCATTCTCGCCCGAATAACATACCGAACTGAACACCAAAAAATCCAAAATATTGGCGATGAATACGCTATGATTTGTTTTCAGACTCAGGCCTCAAAATAGAATACGGCTAAAATATAATACAACTAAGATGCTCATCGGTAACGTGACTGCAATCATTAGATCGCGTAATAAACCATGCATTCCCACTAACATAAGCTCAGAAAATTATGAGCCACCGGCACAACGGCCTCGCAATGCATCATACTCTTTGCTACTGCTTCATTCCACCTCCGCCCAATGAAAGCTATTTTGTGCGATTATCGCTATCGGCATCAAAAGCCACCCTGTTATCCCTCAATGATTAATACAATGACAGAGGGCAACCGGATACGCTAAGCTCTATCACTGCAAAACACCCTTATTCTTGAGTTAACCCGCACTATGGAAATAGAATTTCACAGCGCCATGACGACCATTGACAGCCAACAATGGGACGCCCTCTGGCCCACTGACTACCCCTTTATAAAACACTGCTTTTTATTAGCTCTGGAACAATCTGGCAGCGTAGATGGGGCGGCACAGGCCGCTAATGCAAACATTCAGGATAGCGGCTGGCAGTCGCGGCATTTAACCATCAGCATAGACGGTACGCTGATTGGCGCCATGCCACTCTACGAAAAATATCACTCCTACGGCGAATACGTGTTCGACTGGTCGTGGGCCGAGGCGTATGGTCGCGCCGGTTTAAACTATTACCCAAAACTTATCAACGCGATTCCCTTTACCCCCTCTATCGGGCCACGTATGGGCCTTTCACAAGAATTAAGTGAAGAGAAAAAACGGCACTGCGCGGCTCTTCTACTGGAAAAGGCCCACGAATACGCCGTTAAACATCACATGTCTGGCTTTCACAGCTTATTCCCAGACGCACAATCGAGCACTCACTGTGCCGCAGCAAAACTTCAGCAACGCAGCGGCTATCAATTTCACTGGTTTAATTCTGGGTTTACAAATTTCGATAATTTTTTGGAAAACTTTAATTCCCGAAAGCGCAAAAACCTTAAGAAAGAGCGCAAGAAAGTTGACGAGCAAGGCATCACTATGCGCGTACGCGAAGCCGGAGAACTAAACGATAACGACTGGAATATTTTCTACGGCTTGTACCACCGTACTTATTTAAAACGTAGTGGCCGCGCAGGATACCTAGGTAGCGATTTTTTTCACCGCTTAGGCCATGCAATGCCAACACAAGTATTGCTAATAAGCGCTCACCAAACCATCGACGGTATGGCCGATGAAAACTTTGTTGGCGCAGCACTTTATTTGCGCGACGAGCACACACTGTATGGCCGCTACTGGGGCACCAAGGTGGATTTAGACTGTATTCACTTTGAAGCCTGTTACTACCAGGGAATTGAATATGCAATTAAACACGGCTTGCAGCGCTTCGACCCTGGCGCCCAAGGGGAGCATAAAATTCAGCGGGGGTTTACCCCCATTAAAACCTATTCATATCATCACCTGACTCACCCTGATTTTAATCATGCGATTACTGAGTTTTTACATCACGAAGATGCCCAGGTAGACAGCCACATAAACGACACACGCACTTTTCTGCCGTTTAAAGAGGGTACTGAAATAGTACCGATAAATTATTTGGCATTTTAGTAGCGAATGCAAACACGCCAAACGGACCGAGAAGATTTCTTCAAAATATTTAGTTTTATGGATTTTAAATTGCCAGCGAGGTGACCGCATGATCACACCGATATTAGAGTCTCTATTAACCTACCCCAAGTGCGGCCATAAAAAAATTGAAACTATTCCCACCAATGCCTGCCAGTGGTTTTATGAATCGGCTAAAATGACATTGGGACTTTTCCAGGCCAATAAGTCCCTGAGCCGACCCCGTAACTCATTGAGTCGTCTCTGGAAGCTTAAGTCATCAAGTGTACTGCGTTTTTCCTGCAGTGTTTGTCCATCTCGGATAATCTTCCGGTGTTTTAAATAGAACTTTAACAGCGAGCGATATTGAGGGTAAGCATCTATAAAGGCCCTTATTTTCCGGAAAATGTGTGCCATACAGGTTTGTCGCGAAAAGATAAATTTATTATAGGCCTGCCAACCGTTCACTATCAGAATCCCATAGAATATTGGCCCAAATATCCTTTCAACGACATCACCTCCTCGGGATTTATCCGCCAGTAATAGGCGCTTCGTTTGTTGGCGAATATCCATAACCACCACAATTTCCTGTTAACTCGCCAACCGGTTTCATCGGCCAAAATGGCCGTACCTTGCTTTACATCCTCAAGTATTTCCTCGGCTCTTCGCTACATTACGTGGGTAGATCAAATTCTAGTTTCGCCCCAAGTAGGTATGCAATAGCAATAAACTTTTTATCACTTCGATAGCCGCGAACTTTACCTTTAGCGGCTTGTATCAAGCCATTCATACCTTCTATAAAACCTGTTGTCAGTCGACTGTCAAACCAGTTGAGCAAACTATCCCAGCGTGCCTTGATTGTTTTAGCTCCTTTTATCATAGGAGCAAGCTGGCTGTGTGTTGCCCAGTAGTACCATTTTTAAAAAACGCTTCACCACACTCTCTGTCAGGTTGGGTAAAAAATACTTGGGAATTTAGTCGTATTTGATACGCTCTGGATGCTTTAAGGTTGAGCTTACTAAGATCCTCCATGACGCCCTTCTGTTTGTCAGTGCGATTGGTTTCATTTTTAACCATATGTAACGGGTCCTTTTTAAGGCCTCGTTATCGATCACCTCCTCACGTCGAACCGCATCAACACCTTCATTGATTATCTTCACTATATGGAACTTAGGAACGTGCATGAAATAACGTCCGGAATTCACGAAGTGACCGGTCTCACTTTATAATTTAATTTCCCCAATACCTGATCAAAAACAATCGTCCCGGTGTCGTAAATTTCCTTACACGCCTTTTTTCCTGTTTCGTAAACTTTATCGATGATATTCGCAGTCACCTTTAGCCCTTGTTCCGTATGCGTATTTTCAATCAGCTACCTGACAAGCTCATGATTTTCAAACACTACTCCAGACATGGCTCAAGTAACATGCGGAAATAGTTTGTGCTCTATGGGATTCCACTTTGATGTATAAGGTGGGCAATGAGCCATTCGAATTTCAATTCCAATTTCATTTGAAAGCTCCTGAAGTGCTTCCTTAAATACATGACGACTACTGGAGTTACTTCCCCCGCCATCTGCCAATATCAAAATTGCAGTCGCATCACTATAGCGTTGAAGCC
>JBLHGN010000284.1:0-4629 GCA_047616325.1 Lentisphaeria bacterium | reverse complement strand
AACACGGCACCACTATGGTTGTGGCCGTGAGGCATTGGCAGTTTCAATTATTTAAGTCCTACGTTCGGGCTCACTAGTACCGCAAAGCGGCATTGGTAAGTAGCCATACAAACGATCGCACTAAAATAGTGCGCGCGCTCAGCTATGTGAAAGACCCGAATTTCGTGACTATAAGATCAAATTGATCTAATACTTTTATGCTGAAAATGCGCACCTTGTCGATTTTTTTTCCAGTTTATGGTCTATCTTTTTAGAGTTGGCGAGCTAATGTCTCCGTGTACGGCTTTTGGCTCGAGGAAATTTGTATTAAACGTTATAAAAGATAGTGGGGGTGAAATATGAACGACAGAGCTTGGATGCTAAATCCTAAAACCATTCGTCATGCAAAAGAATGTATTCAGCTTATAAAAGATAAGTATGGTACGAGATTGATGTTATCTGACCCCAATTTTGTGCAACTGCTGCACGGCTATGTTGAGAGCGCGGATTCGCGAGAACTGGGTGATGCTTATGCCAGGCTTATCTCAATGGCGGGTGCTGGTTTTGTGATGCAAAACCTAGAACCACGAGAGAGCGGGAATGTGATTAACGTGCCTTATAAAAAAGCGGTTGCCAGCAGCACCGTATCTACGGGTTAGAGGCTGCGGGTTAGAGCGCTATAGTGGTGAATAATTGAGGTGGGAGCTATCCTGTATCGTACCGATTTACAAGTTCACGTCCATCTTATTGTCGTCAAATACGGGGGGCAGTTAGAGGGTTTATCAACCAAATTAGTGAGAGTTTGGCAGCCAATCCATCAGTTTCATCTTTTAGTGGTCACATAGGTTCAACATGGGTTCCCCTCATAAAGGAACCTACTTCGCGGGCCCGAAGATTACCTTTGTAGCCTCTGAAATTGAGGCACTTGTTCGACACTTGTCCGTCTCTTTTTGTCCTAGGCATGACGAGCACTTAGTCGATTTCTCTAGGCTTAGTGACAGCCAAAAACCGATGCTTTACTTATCTCTCGTATGGGCTTATCAAGCGGTTGGGCGTTCCGCACTTACTGGCGGTGATGAATCTTTGGACCCTAAAAAGCTGCCCCTCCGGTGTTTACTCTGGTTGCTCTTGAGGAGTCGGAGAACAGCCGTTCACCTCATTACTTGGGGCGACTTGTAAATGCTCTGAGATCAACGGTTGGCAATGGTGATGCACCAGCTTTAATCGCAACACATGCTCCTTCAATGCTACGACGTGCTGATCCAGTGCAAATTCGCTATTTACGACTCAATGAGGCGCGTCAATCTAGAATTACGACTATCCAACTACCGCCTAAAACGGACGAAGCGTATATGTTTGTGCGTGAGGCAGTACCAGCTTTTCCAGAAGTTTATTTTCTCGCTTGGTTGTACACGGAGAGGGAGATAGTGAGGAGATTGTTTTTTCTCGCTTGCTCCGAGCAAAGGGGGTCCAGTCGATGGATCGGCGATAGCAATTCCCCCTCTAGGCGGTAGGCATGTGAACCACCTTTGGCGTTTGCTGACGGCACTACAAATACCCTATCTGACACTTCTCGATTTGGATGTGGCTCCCTACCAAGGAGTGTGGTGAAGAATCGAGTATGTACACGATAATCGTAAGCGCCAATCCAACTACGTGATTACAATATTCCACGGTGGCAACGCTTCAACACCTTCCACTATCTGAGCCCTGTGTAGTTCGGTAAATACTTCCTTCAGATACTCATATGGATTGAGCTTATTCGCTTTTGCCGTCGCAACCAAACTGTACAGATTTGCACTTGCACCCGCCTGGCTAGCCGAGAATAACCAGTTTTTCCTCTTATGTTCAGATAAATATAAGAGGAATTATGCGCACAACCTGATTATGTGAAGTTAGCGTCCCTTTACCTATTAAAAATAGTCTGCTGATTCAATATAGTTGTGCGAATAACTCAATTGAACCGGACAGCGGATAACAACACCCTAAACCGCCAACTCTTGCGTATTCCAAGATTACTTCAATATGAGTTATCTGGTTTCAGCTTCGTCAGTAGACGTGGGGCCAAGCAACCAATGTGACATAGCGGGGATAATCGTCACCTAAATACACGTTAGCTTTTAAGTGGCCTTTATTGCGTGGCCGACCACTTGAAATGAGGTGTATGTCGCGTAATTATTAGTTTTTGGTGTTTAGCATTGAACAAATGAAATATTGCTTCGCTAATCCAGCGGGCTTAGTTTATTGTGACCAAATATTAGGCCACATTTTAGTGCGATTTCACTAACATAAGTGAAATCATCAGCTGCCCGCAATAACGGCGTGGCAGGTTTGTTTAGATAGCCCCCGTGCAAGTGGTGAGTGTAAAGCGCCGCTAAACTCACCAAGGAGCATGGGCGTGTGGCGGTATATGGTGTTTGTCGCCGTGTGCTAAAACAGTAAAAAAGAAGTAAAGCAGTATACCTACGGAGATAGTCTTGTGAGTGTTGTTGATTTTTTGAAAGAGAAACGCCAGCGGATTCAGCTGAATCAGCAGGAATTTAAGGACAAGTTCGAACCTCAATGGCGCGAATTCTCGGACATTATTAGCCAAAAAATAGACAACACCCTCAACAACCCTTGGGTGACCAAATTCTACTCCTTCACCGAGCGCGATAGGCCGACGCTATTCAATGTTAGCCCTGAAGTTGAAACGCTATTTCGCATTATGAATGCCACCGTTGGAGAAGTGACCCACGTGGGTCAGTGGTTTGATATAGACCAAGAGCGCATTAACCGTTTTGCCGAGGTGACCGAAGACCGCCAGTGGATACATATTGATACAGAACGTGCTAAGCGCGAGTCCCCTTTTCACACCACCGTGGCGCACGGGTTTTTAACTTTGGCCTTGTTGCCAGTGCTCACAGAATCGGTCAGCCCTGAGAAAAGCCTCTATCCCGGCGCCCGCATGGTGGTGAACTGTGGCCTTAACCGGGTGTTATTCCCTTACCCAGTAAAACCGGGCGCCCAAGTGCGCGCCACTACCAAACTGATTCGGGTTGTGCCGCACAAAAAAAACATAGAAATTGTAAATGAAGTGAGTGTGGCCATTAAAAATAGCCCACGCCTTGCATGCGTAGCCGAGACGGTATTGCGTTTGTACGTGTAGTTCTGTTTATTGCGACATTAGGGGCCTCTCTATTAGCTTGAGGTGCTTCTAACTCGAAGCTTGCAATAGTTTATCCAGCGCCTCGCGCGATGCATTAACCGCTTGCTCTCCCCGCTCCAACACCTGCCGTATTTTATGAAAGTCGAAGGCGTCGATGTCTTCTGTTAAGGGAGAAAATAAAAACTGTGGTGGATGCAGCGCCAGTTTCTGACGGGTGGCGGCCTTTAGCATAATACTTACGGACCCCGACATTACTTGAATCGATTTGGGGTTCGGGTGGGCAGGCAGGCAGATGACATCGCTGGCAATCAGCAGGTGGCTAATGAGGCCCTTAGCGTTTTTTTTGTCGCTATTTTTTTCAGAAACATCTATGTCGGAACCACGGCGATTAGTCTCTAAGTGGTGAAACGCCGCATATTCACAGGGCACATTGTTGGTGAGGCCACCGTCCACTAACAAACGCTTGTTTAGTGTCACTGGAGCAAACACGCCCGGCACCGCCATACTGGCTCTAACAGCGGGCAGCAGTGGCCCTTCTGTTAGCGCCACTTCGGTGCCGAGGTGGTAGTCAGTAGCAACGGCGGTAAATGGTGTTGTTAGCTCTTCAAAAGACACATCCACAATTTCAGAAAACAAATGCTCAAACAGCCCATCGGCGTTAAACAAGCCGCCGCGTGCTTTTTCGTAGGAAAAAACTTTGGCCCACTTAAGCAGATGTTTACGGCGTTTGAAGACTTCTTTTACTGTTTCTTTGCGCGAAACAATATGCGCATGTACACGCTCTTCTATTTCTATTCCGCTTAGGCCACGGGCATAGAGCGCACCGACAATTGCGCCCATGCTGGTGCCGGCAATCACGTTTGGCTTCACTCCCAGGTAGTCTAGGTGTTTTAGTAGAGCGATATGCGCGAGACCTTTTACTCCGCCGCCACCTAGAGCGAGGCCGATGCTTGTTGCCTCTATTTGGTTGGAATTTTTTATCGTTGCCAAAATAAATCCCTCCTACAAAGTCATGTCGCCATCAGGCAAGGTGAACACCTTAACCCATCTTCAGCGTCCAAAAAAACCTATATAAATCAATATTTTGAAATTTTCACTTCCACTTTGATGCACTACAGGTGATTTTTCAGGCAGCCTTCTTCACGCTTTTTCGCGCCCCTAATGAGTCGGATTTTACTCCCAGCGCACTAAAAATGTGCTGGTGAGTGGGTTCAGCCTTTGTTGTTGATCGAATGTGTATCTGTGACCCATCTTCTGCTGGCATGGTAACGCTGACTCTGACTCTGACTTTTTGTTGGCTCACCATGATGTTTCTTATACTGTCCCAACTCAAACACAGGCCCTTCTCTCTTAATTGCATCCGCAGACTATGAAACATGTGGTAGGCCAGCAGGGTAATGAAAATATGCGCGTTTACGCGCTCTTCTTTCTGATGGTAGATTGGGCGCAAGCCCAATTCACTCTTCATGCTTCTGAAGCAAGCCTCCACATCGGTGAGCATG
>JBLHGN010000283.1:0-4640 GCA_047616325.1 Lentisphaeria bacterium | reverse complement strand
CGAATCTATTTTCTGCTTCTTGGGAGAAAGAGCAGATTAAAAAACGTTTAGGGCGCAAGCTTTAGGGTGTAGGTTTTGGGGCCTAGAGTTTAGGGCTCAGACTTTAGAGCATAAGCACAAATACTTGGTCTTTGATATCCGGCATGCTTTATCGGAAGCGTGCCTTTATTTTACATTGACTGCAAGCTGGTCATGACCAAAGCTGATTAGCAGGGTGGCTGATAAAAAACACCAACTAACTCTGGTTGTTATTTTCCCGTAAAACCATTCAAACTATCGTCGAATACGCACCCGCTTCCTAGCGGATTTTCTAGTCATCACATAGGCACACACAACACCGGATATGGCACCAAACAAATGCGACTCAAATGAAATCATGCCGTTAGAAGGCAATACGCCAAAAATCATACTGCCATAAAATAGCGCAACAAAAATCGCCACGCAGACATTCAAAAAACTTCGCTGAAACCAGGCCAAGGCGATGGACAAGCTCCACAAACCAAAGATCCAACCGCTCGCGCCTATATGCACCGCAGGGCGCCCAAAAAGCCACACCAATGCGCCCGTCATTAAAATAATAAACATGCTACTTTGCCAATAAAAGCGCACGCCGCGCAACAACATACATAGGCCACTAAAGATGCTTATGCCTACCAAGTTATTGAGTAGGTGAGCCCAACTTCCGTGCAGCCACGGCGCCAGCACTATTGAATATAGAGTGTGCACATCGCGCGGGTAGATACCAAAGCGGTTAAGATTTCCGTCCAGCACCATATTAACGATATGCACCGCGAGCAGCGACACGCTCACGTAGGCCACCATGCGAACAATGTTAGTTACATTGTGCATATTTTGCTCACTTGGGCTTTACTCATTTGGCTTTGCTCGCTTGGGTTTTGGGGGTTTTGGCTGAGCGGTAGGTTTTTCTAGCAGGCCCTTGCCCAGCTGGTCTTCGAGTTCACGCAACTGCTGAGAAACCTCGTTCATTTTGTCGTGCGTACGTAAATCTATGTCAAACTTTTTATCCATGCTTTTTATCAGTGGAAAAATGCTGCTTTCGATAGTAGAGGCCAGCACTCGAAGTAGCTTGTCGATGCCTGGCACGGGCTGGTTTACCACTTCCACTTTTGTTTGACTGGCCGCAATAGCATCGCGAATTTGATCCAGCGTGTGAGTAACAAATTTCTCGGTATCGAACACCGGTTGCGACGTTTCATTTTTAGCATGAACCGCCAGCTCGCGCTTAGCAATGGCGTTGGCTTGCAATTCTATTTTACTGCGTATTTTGGCTTGATGAGACATGGCATCGGCGGCCTTGGCAATGTGTTGCACATTACCGACCAAGTCGATTAATTGTCCCACCATCTTGCTGCCGGTGTCTAGATCATCGCCCCCCATGGTTTTGTTGCGCAAAAAATCGGCTTTAATATCGACCCAACGTTGTTGCTGCTCTGCGGTCATATTGCCGCGTAGTTCGGCCAACTTAAGTAGATTTTCTTCGGCGCCAGCGGTGAGCAGTTGCGCTTCCCCGACGTAGTGATCGGCAATCAATTGCATCAATTCACTTTCGTTCATTACCGCCGATAGTTTTTCACCCATCTTATTCATGTTGCGGTAGCTGCCCTGCAATTTGAAGGGCGGTTCAGTGCGATACTTATCTGCTTGTGCCGCCGACTTAATATATTGCTGATTTATTCTCAGCACTACATCTCGTATGGCAAACAATTTTTTTAGCACGTCGACAATTTCTTTAGTCTCCGCGCCGCTGTATTGATGACTTAAATCAGTGGTAGCTACGTCTTTACCTTGGGCAAGATTCACAAACAAATAAACGTCTTTAATGTCACGTGTAGCCAAGGGCGCAAGTACCGGGTTTGAGGTCAAACTGTTTTCGATATAACTCAAAGCAAACTGCTCGTCCATACCGCCCAATATGTCGCCCAAGTTATAAATGTCAGCTCTGTTGGCCAACATATCGGGGATTTTAAACATCTCGCCAGATTCGGTGTAGGGATTACCCGCCATCACTACACAAAATTTTCTACCACGCATGTCGTAGGTTCTGGTTTTGCCTTTCCATACACCCTCAACGCGGCGGGTACCATCACACAAGGATATAAATTTTTGTAGAAATTCTGGGTGGGTGTGCTGTATATCATCGAGATACAACATAACGTTATTGCCCATCTCTAAAGCCAAGTTGAGTTTGTTCAGCTCTTGTTTGGCAGTGGCATTCGGTGCTTGGCCGGGGTCCAGCGACAGTACATCGTGGCCCAGAGACGGACAATTAATTTTCATGAAGATCAAGCCCAAACGACTTGCCACATACTCCATTAAGGTGGTTTTACCGTAGCCGGGTGGTGAGATCATCATCAACAAGCCCATCAAGTCGGTGCGCTTGTTTTCACCCACTGTGCCTATTTGCTTGGCGAGATTATCACCAATGATGGGCAAATAAGCTTCATTGATAAGACGGTTACGCACAAAAGAGCTCAAAGGCCGCGCCTTAAATTCTTCCAAGCGTAAGCCTTCACGCTCATGGGCAATAACGCGTTGACGTATCTCGAGATATTTCTCGTAGCTTGGAATATAGGTGTTTTGGTGTTCGTCCAGACGCAGGAGGAACTCGTCCACGGAAAAATGCATTGTGCGATTTTCGATGCGTGCATGTTCGCCCATCATTCCCTCGACACTAAATTCAATATCCGTCTGGGTTTCTCGTCGGTCTATTCTCTCGTCAGCATTTATCATCGCGGCTGCTTCAGGAATATAACGTATAAAATGCGACAAGTTTTTCTCTTTCACCAATGCCGACAACCACGCACACGAGAGATTCCACCGCTCGGCGGGCCAGCCCATCATTTTTTCCAAGGCCATTTGAAAGCGCCGCCAAGACTCATCGCTTAGCGAACGCTGTAGTTCGTCGGCGAGTTCGCGTGCATATTTACTGCCAATAAATTCTGCTCGCTCTCTACCCAGTTCACACACTAGGTAGTCTGCCGCTCGCCCCATTTCCAAATCACCTATATCCATGGGGTGTAATATTAGAAATTCTCGCATGGCATTACGAACTTCGGCCACCAGCAAGTTATGAGCTTCGTTACTGAGAAAAATCGCCTTCATTTGCTCTGAAGACTGTGCTCGTTCAAGCCAAGTCGCGTAGGTCAAACGTTTATCTTTAAGCTGCTCTGAGATGCGCTCGATATTGGCCCAAAACACCTGGGCGAAACCTCGGCTTTTGGGTTCAAATTTTAGTAAATCAGAGCCATCTAGGGCCGGTAGCAGTTTTTGCAAAACAAGGCTGGCGTCGTGATCGTGTATACCTCTCTCGTAGCCCTCTTTGTAACGCGGCGCGGCAAAGTCGCGCACTAGCTGATGCAATGAACTGTCGTCGAGCAAGGCTTCTTTAAGGGCCGCCACACTAAGATTATCGGAATTATTTTCCGCTGCGTTCAATACACTAAAAGCCAAATATTCGGCCCGGTACACGGTGTTACTTTCCGAACGAAGGCTTACATCCCAATAGGGTTTGAGCGCAAATAACTCGTCATTATCTATGGGCTCAAAAAAGTTTGTTCCAGTGAGATGGATATTTAGTCTGCCGTCGCGCGGGAGAATGGTTAAATCCAAATCTTGAGTGTTTACACTGAACTTATGGCGTGGCCCCAGTTTTATAACTTTGCCGCCGTCTTCATAAATATCGGTTTTATCTCGCAGAATACGAATCGCCTGCTCTTTGGCCGATTTAAAACGCGATTCAATATCGTCGGCTTTAACACTGGCGTCCAGCGCACGTAAGTCTTCTACAAATTCACGCACCTTGAGCACCAGTGCATCAGATGCAAAATAGGTATTGAGGGCATCGACTTCGGTAAATTTAGTTGAGCGCCGCTCTATACTGGCGAGCACCCGATTGGCGGCGTCGGCCAAGGACTGAGCTTTACGCTGGCGTTCATCCAACAATTGCTGTTTATGGGATTCAAAAGTCTCGTAGATCTCTTCGCGCTTACCCATAATGTCGGCAAGAAATTGATCGTAATCGGAGAATTGACTTTCCAACTCTTCAAGCTGCACCAGTAAACGAGACATTTGCTCGTCGCAACGCTCGGGAGAGTCTGCTATGCCCAGTGCATTGGTGATACTTTGGGAAAACAATTTAAACTGCGCAGAAAACTGAGCAACGGCTTCTTTCGAGCCCATGTTTTTTTGCTTGTGACGGGCATTGGCCTTGCTTTGGTTAATCTTCGAATAGACCTCGGAAATAGCGTCCACTATGCGAGTTCGGACCGTTGTATCGCCCACCTTTAGGGAGGAAAGTAACTCCGATAGCAAATCTAAACCCGACGCGGTGGATTCAATGTCAGCAATTACAGGGCTTAGCTCCGCAATGGTGCTAGCCGCCTCGGCATCACGGTTAATTCTGTCAATTTTTTCTAGGTAGGGCTCAAGTGAGTTTTCACTGGCCAAGAATTCGATGGTTTTGACGCTTAACTCTTGTTGAAGCTCTTGGAGTTTCTCATCCATTTGCTTCAACTTGTCTACGTCGATATAACGATAATCTTTTATAGTAGCCACGTGGCCGCGCTGTTTGCGAATGTCATCCAGCGCACCAACATATTCTTCTACGGTTTCCCAGGATG
>JBLHGN010000282.1:0-4648 GCA_047616325.1 Lentisphaeria bacterium | reverse complement strand
AAAGGCACTAAAGAAGGTGGGGCCGGTAACGATGTGCCCGCCGATGTAAACCAATACGCTAGCGATTATTTATGGAATGAGGTTCTGCTGCCCGACAACCTTTTGAATATTCTTGCCCGTTTTGTGCATTTGCAAATCGAAGAAAAGGAAGACTGGGAGGGGCGTAAAACCAAAAAAGAAACCTTGATCTTCCCGCGTTACCACCAATGGGATGTAGTGAATAAATTGGTGAATGCCGCCCGCACAGAAGGGCCTGGGCATAAATATCTGATTCAGCACAGCGCGGGTTCCGGTAAATCCAACTCTATTGCCTGGTCGGCGCACCAGCTATCCGCCATTCACACGGCGAAGGGTAACAAGCTATTTGATTCGGTGATTGTGGTCACCGATAGAACCGTACTGGACGATCAGTTACAAGAAACCATCTCGCAATTCACCTCGGTAGAGGGTGTAGTAGGGCGCATTAATCGCAATGAGGGCGACGGTTCTAAATCGGAAAAACTCGCCAGCGCGCTGGAGGGCTCACAGCCGATTATTATCGTGACTATTCAAACCTTCCCCTATGTATTAAAAGCCATCGAAAACAGCGTAAGCCTCAAAGAGCGTAACTATGTAGTGATTGCCGATGAGGCCCACAGCTCACAAACCGGCAGCACTGCGCGCCAGTTAAAAGAAGTGCTGATGATGGATGGCGCTTTACAGGGTGCGGGCGACGATGAAGAGCTCACCACGGAAGATATTTTGGATGCCGCCGTGGCCTCACGCCGAGCGTCTAAAAATTTAAGTTACCTGGCCTTTACCGCAACGCCTAAAACAAAAACCCTGGAATTGTTTGGCCGTTTACCCAAGCCTAAGGAAGCGCCATCTAAAACCAACAAGCCCGAAGCCTACCATGTGTACAGCATGCGCCAGGCCATAGAAGAAGGCTTTATTCTGGATGTATTAAAAAACTACACCAACTACAAAGTGGCCTATAACCTCGCCATGAAAATAGAGCGCGGTGACGAAGAGGTAGAAAGTAAAAAGGCCAGGGTGAAATTGAACCAATGGGTGCGGCTGCATGACTACAACATCAGCCAAAAGGTACAGGTGATTGTAGAGCACTTTAAAAACAATATTATGGGCATGTTAGGTGGCCAGGCTAAGGCGATGGTGGTGACCAGCTCTCGCAAAGAAGCCGTGCGCTATAAACTGGCCTTCGACCGTTATTTGAAGGGGAAGGCCAGCGTTGAAAAAGGCTACCAGAAAATTCACGCGATGGTGGCCTTCTCGGGTGAGGTGGAGTTTACCGAAAAAGACCCAAATTCTACTGACGTAATTGGCGAGAAGTTTACTGAAACGAATATGAACCCAGGCCTTAAAGGTCGCGATATGCGCAAGGCCTTTGACAGTGACGATTATCAAGTGATGATCGCGGCCAATAAATTCCAAACCGGTTTTGACCAGCCCAAACTGTGTGCCATGTACGTGGATAAAAAATTGGGTGGCGTAGAGTGTGTGCAAACACTTTCGCGTTTAAATAGAACGTTTCCCGGTAAGGCCGAAACCGGCACCTACATATTAGATTTTTTTAACGAGCCGCAAGATATTCTGGATTCATTTCAGCCCTACTTTCAAGTGGCTGAGTTGGACGATGTAAGTGACCCCGATTTAATTTTTGATTTGTTCGATAAGTTGCGCGCCTCCGGTATATTCTCGTGGCAAGAGGTAGAGCAGTTTTGCGATGCATTTTTTGTGAAGAGCAAAAGTAACGCGGCCATCGCCAATATTTGCAAACCTGCCGTGGAACGCTGGCAAAAACGTTACAAGCTCGCCATTGAGGCCTTCAAACAAGCGAAAGATATATTTGAACGCACCAAAGCCTCGGGCGACCCCGTGCTTATTGCCAATGCCGAGAACAGCTTTAAAGAATGTAAAACCGAAAAAGACGCCCTGGAGATATTTAAAAAAGACCTCGGTACTTTTGTACGCTTCTACGAGTTTATGTCGCAGATTGTCGATTACTATAACAAAGAACTCGAAAAGTTAAGCCTTTATGCACGTAACTTGCGGCCCATGCTGCGAGAGGTTTTTGTAGAGGACGATGAAATCGACTTAAACGGCGTAACGCTGTCTCACTACCGCCTCTCAAAATTACGCCAACAACACTTGCAGTTAAAAGAGGATTCACCTGAATACAAGCTAAGCCCTGGCGAAGGGGCCGGCACGGCCAAAGCAAAAGATAAAAAAGCAGAGTTTTTATCGCAGATTATCCAACGTTTAAATGAAGTGTTTGTCACCGATCACCTAACGGATAGTGACTTGGTAAACTATGCCTACACCATTCGAGATAAGGTCCGTGAAAATAAACAGGTAATGAAACAGATTGCCAACAATACCGCTGAGCAGGCGCTACTAGGCGATTTTACTAAGGCTATGGATGATGCTGTAATTGATAGCAGTGAAGCCCATCAGAACCAGATGCTGCAGTTATTGTCTGACCCGGAAAAAGCAAAGGAGTTTTCGCGGTTGGTGTTTGACTTATTGAATTTGGCGGAGTGATATTGCCTTAATTGAAGAGGCTTAGGTTGTGACCGATGATTAATAAATCTTTTTTTTTGTTTTAGTAACTTGGATAAGGAATGTAAATGGCGGTTCAACACGGTATTTGGAAAATAGGCAAAAAGCCACAAGCATTAAGCCCTATTAAATTGGACAGTGAACTACTGCTGGAAGAGCAGATCAGTGATGATATTGCGATTCTTAACGCGCACTGGCTATTGATTGGTCGGCAGGTATATACAGATTTTGGCAAATATATTGATTTACTCGCCATTGATGCTTCTGGCTCTGTGATTATTATTGAGCTAAAAAAGCACAAAACACCGCGAGATGTGGTGGCACAAGCCATCGACTACGCCGCTTGGATTGAAACAATCCCTACCGAGCGCATTGCACAGATTTATAAAGATTACGCTGCAAAGTACAGTGTAAAAGAAGCGTCTTTTGATCATGCGTTTAAAGCTAAGTTTGGAGTTTTTCCCGCCGAAGAAGATGTAAACAGTTCGCACCAAATGGTGATTGTTGCGGCTGAGTTAGATGCCAGTACCGAGCGAATTATTACTTACCTTAACGATAAGGTGAGCGTTGCGATCAATGCAGTATTTTTCACCGTATTCCAAGACGGTGAAAATAAATACCTCAGTCGAGCTTGGATGATCGACCCCGTCGAGACAGAGGATCACGCAATAAATGTCGGGCAAAAGAAGGAATGGAACGGTGAGTTCTATTGTTCTTTTGGGGCTTCACCAGATGGAAGGAGTTGGCAAGATGCTGTACATAATGGCTTTATTTCAGCGGGTGGCGGTCGTTGGTACAGCAAAACACTGTTTATGCTTAAGCCCGGTGATCGTGTATGGGTGAATATTCCTGGAAGTGGTTATGTTGGCGTGGCCGAAGTAGCTGGGCAAGCGATTATAGCCGACGAGTTCTTAAGCCGCCTGTCAGGTTTGGTTGGCCAATATTATACGGGAGAAATAAATGGCGAGGACAATGCCGAATATTTTGTTCCTGTAAAATGGATAACAACTGTTGACCAATCTTCTGCTGTAAACGAAGTGGGGCTCTTTGGAAACCAGAATTCAGTGGCCAGACCAAGAACCCCAAAATGGGGCTATACGGTAAATCGCCTTAATGAGCTTTGGGGTGAAGTGGAGCTGTAGCGTAACCTAAGGTTATGAGTTTGACTGTTCACGCAGGGCAGAAATATGCACCAATCAATTACATCCGCCAGATCGATAAATATAAAAATCGCCGCGCGAGATACGAGAGCCTCCGTCTGGGTCTTCACATTGGTCATACCCAGCAGAATCTAGGCTGCCTTCGACAACTGAAGAAAAAATCGGTGCCGCGACAGCAACAAGGTCCTAATGTGGCTGTCCACTTAAAAGGTCCTAATGTGATTAGACAATAAAGGCTACAGCGAAGCACATCTAAAAAGCGCATGGCGTAGCAGTACTAATCAAGAAATTGCCGCCAGTATTATTGGCTATATTCGTCAGGCCGCGTTAAGCGAACCCCTTATTGCGTTTGACGAACGCGTAAAAAAAGCCATGGAGAGTATTTACGCCAAGCGTGCGTGGAGCATAAAGCAAAAGAAGTGGCTAGATAGGCTAGCCAAACAGTTAGTGCACGAAGTGATTATTGATAAAGATTTTATTAACGACGCCTTTGCACGCGAAGGTGGCTACAAGCGCTTCGATAACGATATGGAAGGCGAATTACCCACGCTCCTAGACGCCATTAAAAAAGGATTATGGTCAAACGTCAGCGATAACTAGCCTGACAGAGAGGCCAATAGAGCGCTAATGTAAAAGGCTCATGTATAAAAAATGGCTTTTTTTATACATATATCCCCGATATACATAGAAAAACGAATTTTATAGATATAAAATATGGGCTTTAATAACCGAAATGGCCGCTATATGCATACAAAAGTGATTTTTAGGCACGGTTCAAAAACGGCGTGTTTTGGGTACCAGTAGACGAGTCTAAACCCACCGGGATTCGGTGTGTATTATAATCTGAGGAGTTGAGTGTTAGGCGGCGCGCTTAAAGCGTTCGTAGCCCAACATCTCCAGCCAATGAGGATGCGGTTTTCCTGACAGTA
>JBLHGN010000281.1:0-4654 GCA_047616325.1 Lentisphaeria bacterium | reverse complement strand
CACACATCATACAAAGCAGTCGATCTGCCCTGGCTGTGAAACAGATTTATAAGGTCGCGTGGGCAGCGCTAAAGCCGCGCGAATTGTAGAAGATATAGCCCCACCCGAAGCAAAGACACAAGTAACCGCTGAAATAGAAGCAACCAAGTGGTGCCCGACCTGCAAAAAAATAGTTTTCTCTAAGACAGAAACGGCACTGACTGGATCCGACATAGGCCTTAATGCCACCGTCGAGATGGCCTACTTGTGGGTAATGTGCGCACTATCACTACCCAACATTCAAGCCTTTTTTGAAACCTTTAAAACATTAACGCTATCCACGGCAGGGATATCTAAAGTGATGATTCGCTTGAGTAACATTCTTGAGCCTGTCTATGAGGAAATACTTGAGGATGTAAAGCAAGGTACGGCCATTTGGGCCGATGAAACCGGTTGGCGAGTTAACGCGAAATTGTGGTGGTTATGGATATTCGCCAACACACGAAGCGCCTATTACTGGCCGGATAAATCCCGAGGAGGTGAGGTCGTTGAAAGGATATTGGGGCCAATATTCTATGGGATTCTAATAGTGGACGGTTGGCAGGCCTATAATAAATTGGTCTGTTCGCGACAAACCTGTACGGCACACATTTTTCGGAAAATAAGGGCCTTTATAGATGTTTACCCTCAATATCGCTCGCTGTTAAAGTTCTATTTGAAACTCCGGCAGATTATCCGAGATGGACAAACACTGCAGGAAAAATGCAGTACACTTGATGACTTAAGCTTCCAGAGACGACTCAATAAATTACGGGGCCAACTCAGGGACTTGTTGGCCTGGAAAAGTCCCAATGTGATTTTAGCCGATGCAATAGCAACGGTTCGCCGGCAAGAAAATTACATCTTAACCTTTGTGGAGCATAGTGCTGGCGAGCATCACAACAATTATGGTGAAACCATCATTAAAAAAGGTGTACTCAAACGCAAGGTGTCGGGTGGCAGTAAATCGGTAAAGGGTGTGCGTGCCTATGCCATTATACAATCCATTGCCATGACCTGTTTTTTACGCAAACTCTCTTTCTGGCATTTCCTGAAGGTAAGCCGGACACAATATATTCATAAAGGAAAACCTATGTCGCTTGTAGATTATGAAGCCCATTTTCCTGCAATATCCAAAGTCGTTTAAATATTTCGAAGCCAATAAATTTATAGAAACTCGATTCGTTACGTAAATCCAGTTTGAACTCACCAAGAAAGATCTTCAATTGTTTGCAGTCCCTCGAAAAATATTGCTGTTTCATCGTCGTTAAACCAGCCCCCGGAGTCCATGGCACCGGTAGTTTCCGTGCGTGGAATAATGATTTATGAGATCATATTAATAATACTTTGTTGTGTTTTAGAAAAATAATCACCTGACAGAGATGAGCGCAGTTTTTTGCCGAGATAAGCGTGTTGGTCGACGCTGAGCGTTATAGCATTAACGCTTAAACCTCCAGCCCGTGTTGCAGTACATTCGATAAATTCACGACGATTCGCCCTCTTCCCTCTCTTGAAGAATCAACTTTTATAAACCTTATAGCGATGCTACTAAGTTCACCAATCCATGAAACACTTCTCATTGGAAATATCGGCTGTGGCGAGTCGTGCACGCCGTTCTGAAGAAACTATAAGCATCCTCCATTGTATCGACAACGGAAATATTTCAATTGTGTTAACCTTGTCCAAAATTTAGAGTGATGCATCGAAAGCTTGATATGATTTTTAGAATTAGGCAACCACACTAATCTGTATTGATTAATGTCAGGGATTGGAGCTAAATATGTTAATTTTCCCGCCGAGAAGAGAAGCTATTTAAAGTATGGGGACGTGCAAATAAAAATTGAGAATAGATAGCAGCTCAAACGAAGTTCAGAGTCAAATAATACGATCTGCACTTAAATGTAATTAAGGGGAAGTTGCATAGAGCGGGATTGGGTTAGCCTGTGCCCATCCATAAATCGGCTCAAACGGCGTGGTAGGTTGGTGATAAATGAAGTCGCCCTAATATTTGCGTAACACATACGAGGCGCAGGGAGAGCGCTACAGCTGCCCCGGCCGGGCGGCCGTTCGGATGAAAATTGGTTTAAGGTGCCGTAAAGAAAACGACTTATTTTCTATTTATTTTATCAACTTTGAAGCAAATACCAGTATTTTTATGTAACACATTAATGAGCTTGTCTTTAAATATGCTCGCGGGTGTCCAAAAACCACCGGGTAAATCAGTTTTGCTTACCTTCAGTGCTAGGAAGACGGCCGCTTCACCAAGCATTTGTGCCGTAGCGCCGTAGCCTGGGTCGCTATCGCCGCTTACGCTACATTTAATCGTACCTTTATTGTTAATGTTGCCCTCAAAGATGAACAAAAATGCGCCATTGTCCTGTTGTTTCTTACTTGGGCCCTGCCCGGGGCTGGGTAACAAAAACCGGCTAAGTAGCCAGCGCAATGGAGAAATGCTTGCAGCAAACAGCAAGGCTTTTAGCGTAAACGATAGCTTACTTGCACGCTTGCGTCCCTCCGGCCCTTTGCCGGCTACAAGCGCTTCGTCGTACTTAAAGTTCTCACCGTAGAGCTCACCTAGAAGCGAGTTGGAGCGGTGAACAATTCGGGTGTTAATCCCCGCCATAACAAAAGGGGTAAGCCATGAGTCGGTAAGACTATCGTGGCTAACCTCATTGGTAGAGATTTGCCTTGTCTTAAAGGAATGATCGCTAGGGCAGAGGCAATAGGGACTGCCCAGCGCTTTCTTTAACCTGGCATTTGCGCCAAGCTCTTTAATCGAATTTAACATGCTGGCATAGGTGCCACCGGAAAATGTGCCTTTAAGTTTTGCCACCCTCATGTGGATTGTGTCGCAGGGCTGACCAAGATTTTGCTGCGCATTTTGCTGGGTAAAATACACCCCGAGGTCAGAGGGAATGGAATCGAAACCACAACAATTTACTATGCGTGCGCCGGTTTTTTGCGCCTGCTGTTGGTACTTGCAGATCATTTGTAGCAGCCAGTGGGCTTCTCCCGTTAGATCGCAGTAGTCAGTACCTGTTTCAGCGCAAACGCGCACAAGGGTTTCGCCGTATAGTGAATAGGGGCCGACTGTAGAAACAACCACGCCGGTTTGTTCGCACATACATCGAAGTGCATTTGCATCGCCGGCATCGGCTATAAACGTGGGCAATGTGGCAGAGGCGCTGCTAGCAAATTTAATGACTTCGCGCTTAACTTCTTCCAATTTTTTGGAAGAGCGCCCCGCTATAGCCCAGTGCAGCTTGTCACCACCGAAGCCATAAGTGTTAGCGAGGTAGCCCACCAGAATTTTTCCAACAAAGCCACTGGCGCCATACACGATGAGGTCATATTTTTCTGCGGTCACACTATTTACCTCTTTTGCACAGGCGTTTCACTACTTAAACCCCGCTCGTGAGCAGCAATTACGGGCCATGTATAATTATTATTTGCAAGGTTTGCAATGCAAACCTCGATATTATCCACAGACTTACTTGTTGTGATCTTTTGATATCGCATAAGTCTGATATTTCTACTCGCACTTAAAACCTCAAATTAGCTTGGGTACTAGCTAGCGCTCAGTCATAAATATAGCTCTACAGCCTAGTAATTTTGGCGATAATCATCACGCTAATTGATGTAGTCGTTTGCATAAACAAACCCCTGTACCTAGTGATGCAAATCGGCCCAAAGCTATTTACCCTCGCGACGAGCCACTTATGATTGGCCTTAGCTATTGCTCAATACTTCCCGGCGACCCTAGGTCAGTGCCGCAAAAAGGGCAATATCTTACTTTAAAGGAGGAGAGATTAAGGATTTCCCCCTGCTCTTTAGCCGCACCGGAATTTACGTCTTCTAAAGTGGAGATCCACACGCTAAACAACTCATAGTGGTTCTGAGGAACGTTTTCGTACTGGTCGACACGAAAAATTAATAGCTGGTCGGGTACTTCGTTGGCCGCACACACATGTTCGTTTGATAGCTTGGATTGACTCTCTCGCTCCAGGGTAATTCTATCTATTTTCATGCAAAAGTTCGCTTTGGTTATATGTGATTCAACCTTAGATCACAAAAATAAGGTTGCTGGTACCCGTGGTGAAGGGTTAAGTAAAAACACGGATAACGGACTAATTAAATTTGAGAGTGTTTTTTAAAAAAAGAGAAAGTTGCTGGTCATCCAAGTTCGTAGAGCGGAAGAGGTATACATATACTCCCATTTGGTCGGCGCTCGAGCGCTTCTGGCCCAGCTTAAACTTAGCCTGAATACTTTCAATACTAGTGCCAAAACCGACAATGGCTGATTTTAGTTTATCGAGGTGCGATTGTGGCATGAGTGAGCTATTGCCAATTAGATCTGGTTCATATTGATGAACTATGGTCATTAATACCTGATCCAGTTCAGAAGAACCCAATATCGACAGGCGGCCGTGAACGTGAACCACTGCATAATTCCAGGTGGCAACAGCCGGAGAGCTGACATACCAGCGGAGTGAAATATAAGCGTTGGGCCTATTAAAAACAGCCAAAACTTCGGTCCCGTCAAGCGCTTGCCCGTGCTCATTGGCGCGCTCAAAGTGACCGCATAATAACCCCTTGGCACCCTCTTCTTCTACCAGTGTCAGAGGTAAGTGGTTAG
>JBLHGN010000280.1:0-4686 GCA_047616325.1 Lentisphaeria bacterium | reverse complement strand
TGCAGATAAAAGCATGACTGTCGCGGCCGTCGACAGGTTGATTCACCACGGCAACATCATTGAACTGGAAGGAGATAGCTATCGAAGAAAGACGGCAAAAAGTACGAATAAGACAACTTTAATCAATTAACCCAATTAACCCAATTAACCCAGTGAACCCGCCAATCTAATTGTCGCCAACCCGCCAAAGTAGTTGACGTCTAATACCCTGCCAACATCTGGTTGTATCGCGCATGAAAATGATTGGGATGCTATCAAAGCAAAAACTTCGCAAAGCCTTGGTATGCCTTGGACTACACTTATATGAAAAACGTATATGTATAAAAAATCTAGTTTTCGAGTAGATAGGGTAAAGAGGCACCGATGGCAATATATGGTTTAAAAGGTTGGGTAGACAAGCTGAAAAGTCGCAATCTTCCCGTGTTAGGGAGTGTAATTACTGAACTAAATAAAATAACAGGAAGCGACGATTCAGACGTAAATCAGCTGGCAGAAGTGATTCTGCGCGACCCAAACCTAACCTCGCATGTATTGAAAGTTGCCAACAGTGTGCAATATAACCTGAGTAAGGGCCAAATTAATACGGTAAGTCGGGCTATTGTAAATATTGGTCTTAAGGGTGTGAGGGCGATTTGTATTTCGTCGATGGTGATGGACTCACTGTTAAAAGATAAACCAAAGGAGCGAACCCTAGAGCTAATAGCACGGGGCTTTCACGCCGCCACGCAAGCGCGAAACTTGTTGAAAAATATGAATCAGGAAGTGGGGGAAGAGGTTTTTATCGCCGCCTTGCTGTTTAACTTAGGCGAAATGGCTTTTTGGGCCTCAGAGAAGGTTGATCACAACAACGCCGACCTTTTCAGTGACTCGCCTAAAGTTCGCCGCGACGCAATGGAGAAAATTCTCGGAACGTCGTTTAAGTCAATTACTCGGGAACTGGCCAAGCAGTGGAACCTCGGCGAAACCTTGGAGCAGGCTCTATTTCCCCGCGCCGATGCCCCAGACAAAATAAAGGCCGTGGTGACGGGTGAGCGATTGAGTCGCGCTGCACTGTATGGATGGGAGAGTCCCCAGCTCAAAAAAGTGTTGCAGGAGGTATGTGACTATACCTGCATGCCAATGGAGGAGGCACTTAAAAAAGTGAAGCAAGGCGGAGACCAGGCTGCCGAAGCGGCCCTTAGCTATGGTGTGCCGGAGGCCTGCCCCCTAATTCCGAAAAGTTTTGAAGATTTTGCAGTAGAGCGCGAATATCCCTCGAAAAAAATTATGAAGGGCGATTCAGGTTTGCAACTTAATATTTTACGCGAGTTGTCCAGCGCCACTACCGATGGTATGGACGTAAATACAATGTTTCAGATGGTGCTTGAGGGTATACACAGAGGCATTGGGCTGGAGCGCGTGTGCGTGGGGTTCATTAAAGGTCACCGCTTAATTGCCAAATATTTGCTGGGAGAAGGCACGGAGCAATGGCGTACCATCTTTGATCTTGATGTTGGACCTTTTACAGACAGTATTTTTACCTACGCAATGGAAAAGGGCGGATCGCATTGGTTTACCCGCGACAGAATTGGCCAGGATGCATATCTGTATCCCTCCGATGTTGTTACAGTTGTTGGAAAAACCCCTTCTTTTGTGCACGCGATTGAGATAGAAAAGCGCAAGGTGGCTATTTTTTACGCCGACAGATTTAAGTTTGGCGGCAAGCTTTCAGAGGAACAGTATGACTGCTTTAAACATTTTGCCAGTCAAGCACAATTGAGCCTGAATGTGCTGTCTCGCAAAAAAATCTCAAGCGCAAGTGGCACGTCAAGAAGGTATTAGCGCATTAACCTTCGCGGCTTTTTGTAACGTCAACAAATAAGGTGATAGCCTGACCAGGTTGCAAGTACCCGTATTTTTTCAGCTGATTCCACTTTAGAATATCGCTCACCGTCAAGGAGAACTTGTCAGCTATTCGGTGCAGTGAATCCCCCGACCTAACGTGGTAAGAAACCTTGCGAATAACGCCTCGCGATGCAGATACGACAATCGGTGTGGACGTCCAAATTTTCAGAGTTTGCCCAGGTTGAATTACATCGCGCGGAGCCATGTTGTTCCACTTGGCCAGTTTTTGGACGCTTACCTTGTAGCGCTGGCTGATGGTCCAAAAGCTATCCCCCGACTGCACAATATAGTCGAGTTGATTGCCTTTTTCTTTTTTGTTCGCGGCTGCATGGGTTTTTTCAAGTCGCTGTCCACTGCTGTAACTATAGAACTGACTGGGTTTTGTGGCCGCTGGCACCATCAATGTTTTGCCCGCGCGAATCCGAGATCCTCGAAGCTGATTTATACTTTTGAGCGAGTCAACGCTGATATTGTTTTTCTTGGCGATTGTGGACAGTGAATCACCTTGTTTTATTGTGTATCGGTTCCAGGTAACTCTGTCATCAGTGGGAATGGCAGCCATTTTTTTGGAAAAAAGCACACCCTTTTCAACCGGCACCAATAATACGTGAGGGCCTTTTGGGTCGGTAGCCCAGCGATTAAAGCCGGGGTTTAGGTGGTAGAGAACATCCATATCTACTTCCGCAAGACTGGCGGCTTGGGCAAGATCAATTTGCGAGCCAATGGGCACTGATTGGAAGTAGGGTGCATTGTCAATGCTGTAAAGATCTAAAGCAAAATCGGCAGGATCTTTCACTAGGCGGCTTAGTGCTATCAGGCGCGGCACGTAGGCCATGGTCTCCTTGGGCAGTTTAAGGTGCCAGAAGTCGGTGGGTTTACCTTTTCTTTTGTTTACACGAATAGCCTTAGATACGTTTCCGCCACCACTGTTGTAGGCGGCAATGGCATTGAGCCAATTGCCATCGAAGCGTTTGTGTAAGGATTCAAGATAGTTTAAAGCTGCGTCAGTTGAGGCGACAACGTCGCGCCTGCCGTCGTACCACCAGTTCTGCTTTAAGCCCAGCATTTTTCCGGTACCGGGTATAATTTGCCACATACCCGAAGCGCGTCCGTGGGAATAGGCAAAGGGGTCAAATGCACTTTCAACGATGGGGAGAAGGGCAATTTCCATCGGCATGTTGCGTCTTTCTAGTTCCTCTACAATATGAAACATGTAGCGTTCGCCACGCACCGCAACGCGGTTCATATAGTTGGGATGTTTGGCGTACCAATTCAACTCCTGATGGATGCGTTTGTGTTCGCTAGAGGGCAATTGAAATCCGTCTCGAATTCGATCCCATAAGTCAGGCATTGTTAGAGGCGCTAGGCTAATGTATTCACCTTCGGCAATGAAGCACTCTGGGTCTTCGTGGTACTTGTCTGAAACGGCGTCGCGGCGACTGTCTGCGCTAAACGAGACTGGCTCACTCGAATCTGTGTGGGTACTTAACAGTTCTGAAAATTTGCTGAGTTGGGCTGAGCAGGCGCCAAGTATGAGGACAGGAAGGAGGATTGCACAAAGTTTTACTTTAGGTGGCACAATTTTGATCACGAAGGTGGGGCCTTAGTCGTTTAAATTTGCGGCTAGTCTAATGGTTAACGCCATAAGGTCAACTTAAATGACACTAGAAAACGTCTTTCCATTTGCGAAGTATAGTAAAAACGTCGAGCTCGTTAAGTGTTTGATGCCCGCTTCTTAGTGCGGCACTTTTGATCAGCTCCGGCGAGTCACATCGTAAAAATGGATTGACCTTTAATTCTGTTGCCACAGTAGTGGGAACGCTGGGAAGTCCGGCTTTTCTAGCTTGCCCCACAACTAATTCACGCTCCATTAAGGCCGGATTGCTGGGTTCGATCGTTCGTGCAAACTTTAGGTTAGAAAGCGTGTATTCGTGGGCGCAATAGACTTTGGTGTCCGGAGCTAGTGTTTTAAAGCGGTCGAGTGAAGCTTTGAGGTCCGAGACTGGACCGACAAAATTACGCCCGCAACCAGATGAAAACATGACATCCCCGCAAAACAGGGCGCTTTGACCGTCTGACGATAGCAAATAACTGAGGTGCTCTGGCAAGTGCCCAGGAGTTTCCATTACACTTAGTGTGTAATTCCAAATTGAAAGGGAGTCCCCTTCTTTTAGCTTATGAGTTACTTGAGGTATGCGGTCACATTTTGGGCCATAAACTACTGGTTTCTCGTCAGATTGTTGAGTTACAGCTTGTAAAAGACTGTCTATGCCGTCGATGTGATCGTAGTGGGAGTGGGTAATAAGGAGCGCTTGCAAGCTAAGTTTGTGACGCTGTAGGTACTCAATAACCGGTTCAGAGTCGCCAGGGTCTACGATAATGACTTTTGCTTCAGCTGGGTGCCTAATAGCCCAAACATAGTTGTTTTCGAATATGGGGATGGGCGTTATCTTGAACATTGCTGTTGCCTAGTGAGTTGTTTTTACAATGTGTAGTGAGCGTGGGAAGCCGCGTGGAGTTGATAGCAAATATAGTGACAGTTACTTATTGGTATAAGTAGCGAGTTTAACTCACATGGCTGTCTATATAAAACGATTGTTGGAGTCTTAGGTCTGAGAGCCTTGTTTATCGGGGGGTAGTGTGACTTAATATCGACTTAAACAAGGCATTTGCACAATAGTTGAGTGACTTTAATGGATCGAATAAATAAACGTTTTAGTATTCCTCCTTTACGCGACTCTTACCAAGAGATTTCCGCGTGGTTTGATTCACCTCTTGGTCGACGGTTACTAAAAGCCGAAA
>JBLHGN010000279.1:0-4689 GCA_047616325.1 Lentisphaeria bacterium | reverse complement strand
TAATCAGTCCCACCCACTGCCCTTCATAGATCGCCACGTACCAGAGAGTCTCACCAATCTTTGGGATAGCGCCCAAATAGTGATGTTCTTCCATGAGTTGCTGGTATTGAGGCTCTTCTTTTTTAGATATGGGCCTCACTGATAGCTGTTTTAGCTGCATGGCGCGTACGTTCTTACTCTCAATGTGAAATATGACTATACATGCGTACGCTATATTTGTTCAGCGCAGGGGGAGAATGCTAGACGAGGTATAGCTTTGCTAGTAAGAACGAATGCGCCCTGGCATCCTTACTATAGTGACATATGGGGCTTTTACGATACCCATTCGCCAGTAAACAACAAATGGATGATTGCCGGCCGAAGGTGATAGTGACGAAGGTACGATAGCCATTTCGTCGGTGATCTCGTCTCTGCCCTTTGATCCAGAGCGGGGTATACATTGCTTGCGAACACCTTATCAGGCATATAAGTCCAAAGGGATCTATGGTGAATTTGGTTTTGCAATGAGTGTGAATACCTCATACGATCTTGTGGTTTCTCGAGCAGATGACTTCTTTACGCTGATAAATGTGCTCGCTATCAAAAATCATTTATCCGGATTTATTTGATCGTTGGCGAAATCGTCCGAGATTTATCAGCGGGCATTTGTTCGGGCTGAATTGACCGAGGGTTTATAAGCTATGAAGTAATCGCATTACTTGCTGTATGGCTTTATCGTTAGTGTGATCATGGGGTCCGTAGCTTGTGCTTGTAACGTGCCCCGTTAACGAAAAACATGCAAGGTCGCTGATAAGCTGCCTTCAGCGCTTGTGTAAGAGAACGGCTGATAATGTCGATATGGATGATATGGAGCGCAATCGCCCGGTATATTCAGATTTATTTTACCTATTAACCGGCGAAAAAACTTGAGCGTAGCGCGCCTCACTGGTGTTCGGATTAGCTTCGGATAACGTGCCCACACTAATAGATGAGAAGCTTGTATCCAGAGAGGTGGAGCAGTCATGGATAGCTCTTTTGACGCTGCGCCACTGTCGGAGTGGGCCGTAAGTCGGAGTGAACCGTAAGATACGACTAGTGTGTGCGGTGCTGTGAGTTTCAGCATCCCTCGTTTCCCCCGATATCGCATGTTAAACGCAACATCATCACATTTAGCGTATTCCTTGAGTTCTTTCCTATTTATCCACCCCAAACTCGACATTGCCTGTCAGCTAAATGAAAAATATATTTAGAGCAACAGTGGCGCTTTAGATAACAAGAAGTGCTTTACAAAAAATTTGTAAGCGCTTACAATTACAATGATAAGCGCTTGCCCTTGAATCTCAAGCATTATGTGCCGGCAAAGTTTGACGGATTTACAGTCTTTTAGACTCAGCGGCTCAAGGTAATGAGTAAAAGACTTGCAGAATTATAATATAGCGGGGAAATACCTATATGAAGCAGGCCAAAGTACACTCAAATTTTGTCCATGCCAGCCTGTTATTGGCGATAAGCCTGGCTTGCGGCTTGGCTAGCGCCCAAGAGAATGTAGCGCTGAAGCGGAAGAGCTTATCGTTGTCGGTATGTGAGCTACGCTTGTTTAAGCGCTGGGCAAGAAACAGGGAAGTGACTTCCTGATGAAAGCGCGCTCACAAGATGACATTGACTCCACCGTAGTGGTTAATACCGTCGCAGAGCTTGGGGGTTCAGGCGTTCGCGGTTGCGGCAATGAAAGCCAGGCCGCTAACCATGTCATGAGCCCCCGCATAGTATTCAGTTCGTTTAAAGGACGGGAAGTGGCTGCTCAGAACCTGCTCGTGCCAGTTCCCGGCGGCATTGCTGGTGCTCTTTGGTAAGCTCATGGGTAGCGCTACACTACCTAAATAAAACCTTGGACGATGGAATATTTTTTTAAGTATATGGAACCGTAGTGATGTAAATCATTTTTATATAAGGCGGAACATGTTGTGACACTATATTGTAGTAACTTATTTGGTAAGCTCATGGGGTAGCGCTACACTACCTAAATAAAACCTTGGACGATGGAATATTTTTTTTAAGTATATGGAACCGTAGTGATGTAAATCATTTTTATATAAGGCGGAACATGTTGTGACACTATATTGTAGTAACTTATTTAGTCAAAACAAAACTCAAGTAGATTTTTTGTCACTTGCGTTGCGTCCATTTGCGTTGTTAGTTTGGATGATTGAAAATGCCGGTGGCAATATGAGTCAATGCCTTAAACTGGCGAATATATCTCGAGAACAACTTACTGAACCCTATGCCCGAATATCAACAGAGCAAGCTAAGTATTTAGCTGAGACTATTTGCAAAAAAGCAGATAGTTCGACTAATAAAGTGGCGAATAGTTATTGTCGTGGCTTCATGGGATACGGCCCGCTAAATATTATCTTAGATGGCTGCGATAGTTTCGAAAAAATACTAGCGCTTGTTGAAAAGTATTACATCTTAGTTGGGGGTGCCGGACAGTTAGAGACTAGGTTCGAGCAGGGCGTTTGTGTAGTTAAATTGATTTTGCCCTTTAAAGATGAACACCTGCGGCGTTTCTGTTGGGAAAATCTTACTATTGGCTTGCTTCATTATGCAAATAATTTCTGTGATGGGGCGCTAACGCGCTCAGTTAAAATAGGTTTCGATTATCCCGTTTCAGATCGCACTTCCGAAATATATAATAGTGGGCTGGATACGGAAATTGAAATTGGTGCCAGAGCCCTAGAAATTCGTTTTCCTCGCGAAATCCTCATAAGGCGCGTTGCTCCTTTAGCTTACGACCCACAGATCGCCGTTATCGCGGAGCGTCAATGTGATCGAATGTTAGGCATCGTAAGCCAGCATCAGGAATTACTTAACTGTATTTACAGTTGTTTGGTGCATGAGAAGTCCGATGTGCCTAGCTTGGAGAGTATTGCGATCACGTTAGGAGTGGGGCCTCGTACCATAGTGCGGAATCTCAATCTGCTTGGCACTTCCTTTCAACAAACTGTAGACTCATTTCGGCACGGTCTAGCGATTAACTTTCTCAAAAATACTGATTTTTCCATTGATGAAATTGCTTGCCGACTTAATTATTCGGATGCATCCAATTTTGGCCGTGCCTTTAAAAAATGGACTGGAAGGGCCCCCAGAATTTTCCGCCAATCGAATCTTTGTCATAATCTTTCGATGTGACTGGGCGTGCTGGGGCATCCCGCCCAAAAAAAATTGATCCTCGCCCTGGATTTATGAGCCGGTAAACGTAGGTTAATTCTGCCCGAATCGGTACTTAATGAGCTAAATCTACCTCTGGTCTTTTCAGTTTGGTGGTGGTAGATATTTTTTTGTTAGGCACGTCTCTACGACGTTGGTTCGAATATGGAAGAAAACGGTACTACGTAGTGTTTGATAATAATTGGCTGTCTATTTCTTCAAGGTTACAATGATTTCAAAGGGGGAAAACGCGGCATTGCTTGAACCATTCGAAAGTAGTTTCAATTCAATGTTACCCTTGTTATTGATAATGCCTCGTTTCCCCGTGTCAATGCCAACTCCTCGCCCCGAAATGGTGGTGACCTGCGCTATGGTGGGACACCCCAGAGTTAAAAATAATTGCTGCTATTTCGTCATCACTCGGTTTTTCATCTGTCTTCCAGTTCCGCACTGATTTACGCTCGCCAGCGTGAAGAAACTGTGATGCCCCAAACGCGCCAACATCAAGCGTTCAATAATTTGAACACCGACCTCGGCTTTGGATTTATCTTTGGGTTTGTAGGTGTAGAGAACTATAGTGGCCCCCGAAATTGAGACAGTGAGTTAGAATAGAAATCACTGAATCTAGAGACCACTATGAAGCGTAAAACATTTCCAGCCAAGTTCAAAGCCAAAGTTGCCATAGCGGCCCTGAAGGGCCAACAGACAGTCAATCAAATGCTTCTGAATTTGAGGTTCACGCCACGCAGGTTAATGCATGGAAAAAAATGTTACTCGACGAATCGGCTGACATCTTTAGCAGGGGAAAAAGTCAACAATCTAGCGATTCCGAAGATGAAAAGGACAAGCTATACAGTCAAATTGGGCGGCTGAAAGTAGAAGTAGATTGGCTTAAAAAAAAGACGGGATATCTAGACTGAGCAACCCTGAGAAAATCGTGCTGATTGAGCACGATCACAGGTAGCTAAGTATTATGCGACAATGTGAATTATTGAGTTTACCTCGAGCGAGTTACTACCTGAATACAGATTGGGCAGCCGAAACAGAAGAGAACCTTAGCTTAATGCGACTGATTGACGAAGAGTATACTTGCCACCCATTTTATGGAAATCGCAAAATGCGCGACTATTTACGTCGTATTGGGCATCAGGTGAATCGCAAACGGGTAAGGCGTTTAATGCGAAAAATGGGCTTGAAATCGGTCGCCCCCAGCCCGAATACCAGTAAGTCCTGCCCTAAGCACAAGGTGTACCCATATCTTCTAAATGGATTGGTGGTAGACCACGCGAATCAGGTCTGGTGTCATCAGTGTTCCCCAATTTGATGCGGGCGTGATACCAGTCGAGCTACAAGCGCACTCATAATCCATACAAAAGACTTACCGGTTAGTATTGCATCTTGAACCGCCCGAATTGTGTATGAGCTTATACGCACTATCCTTGCCTCAAAAAATAACGGATTAACAAAGCCGCCTCGTTTTTTCGCAACACGCACCCTTTTTTC
>JBLHGN010000278.1:0-4699 GCA_047616325.1 Lentisphaeria bacterium | reverse complement strand
GTATTGTCGGCGGGGCTATCGTCGACAGACACAGAGCCTTTCTTCTCAACACTAACCTGCTCGGCTTCGCTCAGCTGTATTTCTTCTAGGTCACAAAGAACACCAACATTTTCGATGGCTTTTGAAAATTTAATTGCCGTTGTTTTATCTGTATCTTTTTTAACAACAGTGGGCGCTTGACTAAACATAGCATCGACTTTAGCGAGAGACATTTTAAAAAGTTTTGCAAATGCCGGCTTGGCGTTATCGGAATTTAAACCGTCTTTTAATTTTCCAGTGATCAATACGTTGTAGCGTTTATCTGACATGTTTTGTCCTTGACTTAGGCTTTACGAGCGCGCAGATTCGGAGTAAGTGATAGACCGAAACTTCTTGGATTATGGGATTGACACCACAGCGTGCCCCTACCGTGAAACTTACACACCAAACCCTCGCCACCTAGATATGAATGCCACCAACTTTTACCCGCCTTGGTAATACTAAAATCGAGAGACTCATTAAACGCAACAATGTGACCCGAATTGACGATGTATTCGCCATCAACTTCTACCGGATAAATAGCCCCAAACGATGACAGTACAATCGTGCCACTACCTGTAAGCTTTAGCCATATCACATTTTCACCGGACAACAAGGATTTAAATCCCTGCCAGCTCATATCGATGTCAATGCTGTCTTCACACGCGAGAAATGAACCGCTTTGCACAATGATACTTTCATTTTCCAAATCGAGTGTCTTCATATCTCCGGCTAAGGTTGTACCCAGCCATAGTTCGCCCTCTTTTGAGCCGACATCGAAATGGTTTAAGAAAAATGATTCTCCGGCAATCATGCGCTTAGCGGCTTTTAAAAAACCACCGGAATTTTTTTTATGTGTTGTGGTGGTAATGCTCATATGACCACTCATGGCGATCATAGCACCCGACTCGGCGGTACAGGTCTCACCTGGTTGCAGCGTTACTTTTGCCGCAGTGTTGCCAGGGCGATGAAGCAAATCAACGTTCATAATCGATATTCCTTAACGAAATTTTGGGTTTAACCAGCCGGCCAAACCTTTAATGCTGCGCGTTTGTACAACTATTTTTCCTTTGCCTTCTACTCGAATAACCAAACCTTCGCCACCAAAAAAACTGGAAAACATTCCACCCGCCAACTGCAATTTAAGTGAAATTGTGGGCTCGTATGCCACCAAATGACTGCTGTCAACAATGTACTCACCATCTATTTCGCGTTCCAACAGTGCGCCGTATGCGCCGTAAAACACATCGCCGCGGCCACTTACCTTTAAGCGAAAAAGGCCTTCGCGAGAAATCCAAGAGACAAAGCCCGCCCACGAGAGATCTAAACTAACACCCTCGGTACACGCCAGAAAGGCTCCTGGTTGCAGATAAAGACTTTCGCTATCCAAGCTGACCTTACGCACCTCACCAGGGGTGGTTTGTACCAGTGTAAGCATACGAGTGGTTTCGGTATTGTTGGTGTAGCGACTGACAAAAAGGGATTCGCCACCTAAGAATTTCTTAAGCAAGCCTTTGAAAAGCCCACCGTTAAACGATGCAGTTAAATCCAGCGCCGGATCCATGCTCGACATCGCGTCCGATTCAGAAATAATACATTCGCCGGGCTCTAAACCCACATCGATATAGGCAAATGCCTGTCCTCCGTTTATCTCACTAATCATCTACGGCTTCCTCTTGAGGTTCATTTTCTGTAACAAACACTTTAACCGCTTGCTGTAATTTTGTAAAAGCACTGGAAAGATCGCGGTAGCTGTGAGTATCGCTCACCCCTACAGTCAGCTTACGCAAGTTTTCTACGCGCTGCTCGCTAGCGGGATGGGAGGACAAAAAACCCAACACATCTTTTACCAGTTCACGGGTTTCTTTGTCTTCAATATTTTCCAGCTGCTCTTTTTCTTGTGCGATTAATTTTTCAAAAAAGCTTGCAAGACCGTTGGGGTTAATATTGGCCTTAAGTAAAAGCGCAAAACCGTTTATGTCGGACTCTGTTTCAAAGCGACGTGAATAACTCTGATTGAGCAGCACTGGTGCCGCTCCACTCAATACAGCCAATACACCACTGACATCACCGAAAACTGCACTGGCAATCATATATACGCCGGTAGCACCAACAATATTGCGCACACCATGCTGCTCTTCTACGTGAACAATCTCGTGGCCCAGCACCCCCAAGAGCTCTTCAGCCGATTCGGCCTTTAAAATAAGCGCCGAGTGAATGACCACCTCTCCGCCTGGCAGAGCGAAGGCATTAGGCGAGCTATCGTTTACGATATGAAAGCTGTAAACATAACGGCTATTGCCAATAGCGTCTACCAGAGGTGTTACCAAAGGCCTTAATAGTTGGTCCGTTTGCCCCGCACCCAAAAAGGTGTGATCGAGCGAATACTGTGCGATAACGGAATCACCCAGTTTTTCTTCCCATTCCGCGGGCACTTGCTGTGCAACGACTTTACTCAAGATATCCATGCGAAAAATTAACGCTACAGGTGCGGCAACCGCCAAGGCAATCACCAAAATCAATAACACCCAGGCGGCCCTATGTTTGTTTTTTGCTCGTTCGAGTATAGGGGCAATAGCCGCTTGCTTTTTTAAATGCGAATCGTTGAGTATGCTGCGATCGCTGGCATAAAAGCTCCATGCAGCAAGAAGTGGGTGCTCAAAAAACACAAGCCGATTATTCGCGCCGCCCATCATTACCTTGACCTGATAAAAAGGCATGCGCAAACACTGATCTTTTATGATAAAAAGTAGACCCGTGGCGTCCACATGAATGGTGCCAGACGACTTGCCCTTGCTTAAGCTTTCGTGAAATCCGTGACACGTGTATTGGTGAGAATCGGTCATATTTTAATACGTGAGTACTTGGTGAAAATATTAATAAAGGTTTAGGAGCGCCTACTAAAAATCATGGTAAGGCATTTATACTGCCACGTTCTAGTTGTTATTTTTTTACCTCTATTTGGCCATCTAAGGTGATTTTTAGTTTTCTAATCTAGGTTTAAAAGGAAGTGGTTCAAGTAATGAACGAAAACTCTCCAGCGAGGGGTTTCTGAGCGCCAGCACGCGCGTAGTGGGTGAAAAAAATTGCGTCACAATAGGCGCAAAATGCCGATCAAATAGGTGGTCGAAAGAACCATCACGCTTCGCTCGCTGCAAACCCAATTCAATGCGAGCGGCCAGTTCTGGCTCCAGACCGCTTACAGTAAAAAATACTGGAAGTGGATAATAAATAACGATATTTGGCACTATCACCAATTCGTTAAATTCGCCGGATGCCACTTTTTTTTGTGCATCTTGCAGTGTTTGAGAAATTTCGCTAATACCCAGTGAGATCGCGTCAAAACGCCCGCGAACCAGCATGGGATACAAGCGCCCAATAGCCGAAGGATCAACAACACGCATGCCCGCTTTGCGGTAGACTTGTGAGTCAATCCAGCCGGCCCCCTGACCGATTGAGAGCGCTTGAAATTCCTCTACAGTATTAAGCTTAGCAATTCTATCTGCACTTTTGGCGTTCGCAACCAGGGCGCGATACCCCAAAAGCCCTTTCATGATAGGCAGAGGAATAACGGTGGTGTCGCCATCCTGAAAAATAGTGTCGGGACGTGGGGGGTCAGCCATAACATTAATATTGACCCCAACAGCAATTTCTCGGCTGCGCCGACCTGCAACATAGGGAAAGGTTCGTATCTCGATCTGATAATCGCCATATTCGGCGCGGGTTTTCTCCATTGCCAAACGTAACAGGTTGACATCGTACTCTTCTCGACCGGATGTGGATTTTGCGTACTTAATAAAAGTGACAGTTGGCAGACTGTGCGTCGCGACATCCGCATCATCGTCGCCCACATGATTTTCAGTCCCGACGCCAGCCAAAGCCCCCACTGATAACAGAAGTGTAAAGATAAAAAATGGGCGGCAATCACATCTCATAGATTTATCTGCAAGGATTTAGTAACGAACGATTCACAAGACAACTACTTTAGCTGGTTTAACTGGTTATCATGCCGCAAGGCACAGCTAAGCTGATAATTTCCCTCGCAGCAGACATGATCAAGTGGCCGCAAAAGAATACTTATTGTTGCAGTGTAGAACGATTCTGCTGCGGGGGTAAGAGCGGGGCGATAAAACCCCGTAAAGAAGCGATTAACTGCCCCCCCCCCTACTTTTGCTTCTTTTTCGCCTGTTCGAACAGCGCCGCCATCGTGCCAGCGCCCGAAGGAGCGCTGGCACCGTTACCTCGCTGAAGATGTCTGTTTTGATTATGCGTCTTTTTAGTCGAGCTATCGGCGCCTGATGTTTTTCCCCCTGGGGTGTCGTCCAAGCGCATCGAAAGTGCGATGCGCTTTCTCGGTACATCTACCTCCATAACCTTTACTTGCACAATGTCCCCGGCTTTCACAACTTCTCGCGAGTCTTTTACGTAAGTATGAGAGAGCGCCGAAATGTGCACCAAACCATCCTGATGCACGCCGACATCCACAAAGGCGCCGAAGTTGGTCACATTGGTGATAGTGCCTTCCAGCGTCATACCGGGATTCAAATCTGATATTTTTTCTACGCCCTCTTGAAACTGGGCAGTTTTAAACACGGGTCGCGGGTCGCGGCCTGGCTTATCCAGCTCAGCAATAATATCCACCACCGTGGGCATTCCAAATTTTTCATCGACGTAATCGGCG
>JBLHGN010000277.1:0-4722 GCA_047616325.1 Lentisphaeria bacterium | reverse complement strand
CAAGAAGACGGGAAAACCGTCGGGGTATTGAGTTGGAAGGATATAATGCACTTTTTGGTGGACTAGTGCGCCACAAACGTCCTTCTGTTCGTGGGTACACAATACAACCGGAGCCCTTCGATCGGTAACTGTTAAAAGATCCAAAATCATTGTTAAAGCATGGGGAATAACTCTGATGCACTACTTTATTCCGCTAAACCACAGGAACGTAAAGTCATATTCTTATTGGCGACACGATATCGCCCACTTAGTTGGATGATCACTCAAAAGTGAAGTTTATGGATGTCACTTTGATAGCTAATTCGCGTCGCCTCTCCATTAATGGCGAGATTTCTTTTTTGCCATGTCTAAATCGACACTCCCCTCTTCAGAGCGAGTGTCGAAATAAACGGTCAAATTCACTGACCTATTAAGTAATCTATTGGCTAGCCCAATCATTATCTTCTCGAACTATGTGATACTAAATATCAGAGTCTCCAATATACCTTGCCCGCTCTAATGCATAAACACTTTCACCGAGGTCGTTCGTGAACGGTGTTACATCTCAATTGTCTTATTATGACCCTTAGGAATAACTCAGGCCTTTTTACCAATGAATGCGATGCCCTTTTTTGCCGTCAGGCAACATCGTTGTGCCGCCAAATTGGTCGCAGCTATATGCAGTACCAATATTGTTATTTTTAAGTATTAACGGCTTATCGTTAGGACCCGCATTAGCTGCTTATTGTCTGGGCACGCATTTTCATCTTTGAAGAATAGATGCTTAAATGAAGCACCAAAGAAGAACACGCCCCAACCCAGTTTACCCTACTGCAGCTTTACCTTTCTTCATATCAATGTTGCAAATATTACACTTCATTGTAGTTTACCTCTCTCCCGACACTTGAAGGTTACGGTAGATACGATCCGCGAAGGAATTATTAAGTGCCTAAACAGGACTATGCAAAATCATTAAAATCATTAAAATCATTAAAATCATTAAAATCATTAAAATCATTAAAATAGCCTGACAGGAATGGCAATGCATGCAGAGAAATCTGAATAGCCCCATTCGTTGGCTGAAACTTTATTTTTACGAAATTGAGCAAGGATTAAACCGACTATTATAAATATAGTTAGTCCAACCCAGGGCATCCACGAAACACTTTCATCCTTCTCAAGCATTGCTATAGGTAGACTCGGGGAAAAGCATCACAGAACAACCACCGAACCAGCACTATTGTAAATATTAAGAATACGTTTCATTTAAACCTCACTAAACAGTTCAATAGTTTTTAAGTCAAATAATGAAGCTATTAACCATTTTTCACATTAGGTTTTTCAGAACTTACAGGACTAACCTGTCCACTTGCGCCCCTGCCTATTTGCTGGATAATTCCACCTGAATTTAAAAAGGCAGCTGTTTGTTCCTCAATTGACATACGAACACTGGCACTAGTTGTTGAGCCTTTGGTAGATTTTTTGCTCATTTTATCCTCTCATATAAAAAATGATCCATCTGCCCACTTCGATAGGCTCTACTATCTAATCTAGGCCCATTTATGTAGTAGCTAATAAGTAAATTCGACTACCATTATCAATATTAAAAAAATCTTAAATTTGGATTATTCTAACGTTATCAATGAGCGGCTGGTTTTTCAGTGGCAAGCTTAGCGCAGCTACTGAAAAACCAGCTTCGCTCAATTGGTTTTGTTAGATAATTTATGTTCCTCGCTATAGGCCTCCCAATCTCCCGAGGTTACTCTCTTGTTTTCAGATATGTCATTGGTATACGCATAAATCCACGCGTCTATTTCTGAATTTTCCAGTTTCAAACATGTCCGTATAAAGAGTGAATTCCCTCTATCTTCTGGGTAATAACGCTCAAACTTATCTAGGATTTTAAACACGGACAAGTCGCATATTTCATATAGCTCCCCCACCACAACGCCATCACCAAATACTAATCCGGGGTATTCGCCTAAATCGTATATTTTTCCAGATATTTCACATTTACTTACGTATTTTAATTTACCTTCGACCCCTAATTGGCCTACTCCATTAAAGGTCTTCATCAGAGATCCATATAGTGCTATGTACTCTTTTTTTTGAGTACAACAAAGTGCTCGCTCAATTCTCTCAAAACCGAAAGTATCAATGTATCTACGCAGCCCTCCACATTCCGGCGCTAGCATTAGCTCGAACCAGTACTCGAAAACTGCTTGGCGATCCCCGTTACTCATGTGACCGTCATTTTCTAGATATAGAACATGCTCGAAATAGTTCAGGAGCGTATCTAATTCTTTTAAAATACTAACATCATCATCTGTTAGTGCAATTTCCCGATTTGTTATTCTTCGTTCAATCAAAGAAGCTAGCTTGTCTTGATAGCTATATTCAAATAGAGTTCTGATCTTAGAAAAGGTACCTTTCACGTAAAATTCCGCGAATAATTCTTTAAGACATTTTGCCGCTTCGTAACGTCGACTTTATGGTAATTGTAAATGGCCCATCCACCTGCGACTATCGCACCAAATGCGAGCAACATACTGCCCAGAGCACTCCATTCACTAGCGGTCCAATCTACAAAAGCCAAATCATACTCCTCACATTACGTAATTCACCTAGACATTATGACCCCAAGGGTGCTAGCCTCCAAGTTCGCTAAGCCAGAACCATATAAACCTTGGAGGCCTAGCAAAATGAACACTAACATATTATTTGTCAGATTAGATACTGCAAAAAACAATACTGAGGTTGCCTGTACCGAGGTCGGCTACACGGTAAAGCCCGTACATCACAGCAAGATTCAGACGAACAACAAAGGCATAGAACTATAGTTCCCCAGTTACAATCCAAGCACCCTGGCGCCGAATTGGTGTTTGTCTATGAAGCAGGTCCCAGTGGATATTGGATCTACCGTTTACTCTAAAAATTTAGTCATCAGTGCTACATCGTTGCCCTCCCCTTCACTCATCCCCAAAAAATCCAGAGCGCAGATCAAAGTAGATACTGCATGATGCACTGATGCTCACACAGCTTCTCAAAACCGGCGATGTAGATCCAATCTATGTACCAAAAACTAAAGATGAGGCTATTCGAGACTACGCGAACGCGCTAGGAACGACCTCAAGTCCGCAAAGTATCAGCTCAAAGCCATGCTTTTACCCAATCATATTCAGTATGCCGGCACGGCAAATTGGCCTCTCAAGCATTTACGCTGGCTAACGAGAGCTTGTGCTGCCCTTCCCAACTCAACCACTCGTTTTACAGGAGCTAATTCAGACCGTGTACGAACGTATGATATGACACGTTTAGAGCGCTTGGATAGAGGGCTACTGTACCACGTTAAGAAATGACGTTTCTATCCAGCTTGTAAAAGCCATTCAACCTGTCATAGGATAGTCAAATAGTAATTATCCACCTAGAGTCCTTGATCTAAATACGATCACCCAATGGACTACTTGGTGTGGAGATGTGGGGGGTGTGGTGGTGGTGTCTCGAATTATCAAATCTTTCTGGGAAAGAGCCTAAGAAGATTAACCTAACCTGTCGATATCGAATGTCCACACAAAGAGGTGGCATCAGGAGCCTGCATTGAGCATTTCAGTCTAACAACTCCGTAATTAACCTTTTCTAAGACGGTTTTACCTTTTTATACAATGCCGCTGTTATGGCTGTTCTCCTCATGAAACCACTAATACCCTGTGTTCAAACTGCTTGAACGAGTACGCTAAACAACTTTGTAGCATCAAACGCTTGTCCTCGTGCAACATGCCATAACCCTGTTGAAAGCTCACGCATCACTTCGATGACGGTTTTTTTCTTTTGGGTTATTTTTATTTAAATACCACGCCTTTACCACCGGGTCTTTTTGAATCCAGCGCAGGGCGGCGAAGTAGCGATATTGCCAAGCTTTGGAGCTACCTCGCTTGGTCAGCTTGAGCTGACTGACATAACGTCCACTGCTTTTTCTTTTAAATTTAAACCCATCGCCTTTTGAAGCCCACGCGGACAATCAAATTTCCGGGGGGCCAAATGGAGACTGAGTAATACTGCCGTAGTGAACCGGTCAATGAGCGCACCCATTTCATACGGTTCTTCCTCGCTATCGATGACCACTTCAAGTGACTGTTTCGCCCTATTTCCTTCTGTTCTACGGTGCTTCATCTCTTTGGCTAGGGCTTGTAGGTAAGTCCGTTCGGCTTCTACGCAAGGCACCCCTAGCGTTGTTTTTGCGTTGGCTATTAGCGCGTGGATTTTTCCTGGCTAAGCATGTCTCGACCTGCCCACTTCATCTCTTGCTAGGCTTCGCTGGCATTCACGGACACTTGCTCAGGAGAGCTGCATCTCAGCAATAGGCTTTCCAATGCCACAGAATTTAACGCCAGCAGGTAGGCAACCTCTGGCCTACGGCGGCTTAGTGCGTCTTCAGTGGCGTAAGACTTTTTAGGCGCCAAAACCAACCACCCCTCCTAACATTACAAATAAAACCCTTTAAAATCAACGGCTTAGTTTTTCGGGTTCGAATGTAGTGCCATAAAATGGCATCAAGCCCTGTACAAACACTAAAAAATAGTGCAGTCTCTTGCTCCATGTTTATACGAAAATCCCCCATAAAAAGTAAAAAGAGCGGAGGCAGCTATTTTAGCTATCGCCTCGTCGAAAGTGTTCGCGTGGATGGAAAAGTCAAACAAAAAACTTTGCTGAATCTCGGCAAACATTTTGATGTGGATTCTACGT
>JBLHGN010000276.1:0-4801 GCA_047616325.1 Lentisphaeria bacterium | reverse complement strand
ATGATTACCAGCGGCTTGTGCTTCATAACAAGGGTCGAGTCGTTGATTTTTACCCTAGGTATGGAGCCTGGATATACGGAATCCGTATATCCAGGTAAAATGCGGATTCCGTCTATTCCACTGTTAGCTTCCAAAAAGGGAATCATGGACATTTCGAAACTTGAACATACACTGCGCTCAATGGAATCGTCCGAGTTTGATAAAATCCTCAATATGCGAGATGGTCAAATGTTTGATGCGGCTTGGTGTCAAGTGTTCAAAGTGGTTGATGAGTTTAAAATAGAATTTGACAATGAGTCGATTTTCAAAAAAATATCTGAAGCAACCTCCCACCATGAAATAACATCTTACATCGTGGAAGACTTTGAACTCTTAGCAAAATCACAAGGAATGGGAATAAACCCTAAATTCGTTATTTATATGCGGGAATGTTATGAACAGGGTAATGTGCCTCATGTATGGTAAAGCTAACAAAGCAAGGCAGTCTGACGGCTTTTTCGTTACTTGTTTTGCGGTTTACGCTACGCTACCACAAAACAATCCACTACAAAGCCACAGCTGCTTGCGGCGTTATACCTAAAGGTCATTATCTAGCATGGATGTTATTTTCAAAATCATATCAAATGATCCTGAGTTCTTTCTTTGGGTTTTTGGTGTCATAAATGTTTTTTGGGGCATATTTCTTTACTTCAATAAAAAACGACACCAACGCGAACTCATTAATTTGAAGCAATCTCTTGATTTAGATTTAGAGCGTCGTAAAAAAGTTTTCGAAATGAAAACCGCACAATATGAAGATTATTTTAAAAACATGGATGCGATGCATAATCGTCATCAAAATGACTATCAGGAAGTTGTTCTTCCAATAATTAATGAATTCAATGCAGCTTATCAAAGGGCTTGTGATATTAATGATTCTCAGGCTGCAACTGAAGCGACGATTATATTTCAAGAAAAGATCGGGAAATTAACCTATGACGGCTTTGAAGAAGTCCAAGTTATCCGCTCGCAAACAAACACCTTACGTTTGACCGCAAGTGATGAAGTTGCCCTTTACCTTGATGAGCTTCAAGAACTATATGATCAGCTTTTCCAAACATCTACAAAAATGGTTTCTGACTTGGTCAAAGTTACAATACATGGTGATCAAGCATTAGCTATAGAGAATCAGAATAAATTAAATGAATTAAGTGAAATAACAAAAGATAAATCTCTAAAATTAAGAGAACAAATGCGGTGTGACTTGAAAGCAATTTAGGTATAACAAGTTGCTAAAACGGACAAAAAACAGTTGGCTTTTGCTCGTTTCTCGCTAATTTTACCCAACAATTTTTAGCCGCTTAGCAAGGCGTTACAAGGCGCTAAATTAATTTTACATTTTTATTAAGCATTGTGCGAAAGTACACGTTTTTACTTTTTAGCCTTGTGCAATAGCCGTATCTCGGCAGTGTCTTTTTTGGAGCCGTTAATAATAATGGTATTGTGATAGGTTCATCATATTCGTTATGGTGTGCCACTAAGTAATAAAGGTGCATCGTTAAATTCAACCTTATAAATTTGGTGCTATTAAGTGAATGCACCAACAGGCAAAGTTCGGTATTCTTATTGTCACGTTCGTTAAACAATGGCTACACTACCGCTTCGCAACGTGATGTTATTTAGCATCTACCGTTGCCGTTGTAACAAGTTGGTGAAATACATTCCAGCCACAAAAGCGTGGCTTCCATCGGACGGCAAAAAGCGCCGCCGTTTACCAAAGCGTTACACGTAGAGATAGATCGCGCACTTATAGGAAGTAAATGTGAAACCAGAATTATCAATTAAGTTAGAATATTTGGAAGATCGACAGAATCCAGCTGAAATATTTGAAGCTATGGCGCAATACATTAATGCCTATAGAGATTTCGGACAGTTATTAAGTGGGTCAGTAGGTTTTAAAACTGATTTTGAGTTTCAACTAAATGACATTGAGAAAGGATCGATATTAAGCAAGTTATCCGCGTTACCTGGGAAATTGGATCAAATATTTGAAGCAGCTTTTTACAATTCTGGAAATGAATTATTTGATGAGCTCACAAATGTCGACATTACTGATAGTGAAGAACAGGTAGAAGAACTAGCTGCAGATCTTGAAACATCATTGATTGAAAATCTTCCCCAGCAAATCGCCGATCCTCACATAGACAGACAGGGGCTTGCGACTGTCCTTGATAAGTTTTCCAATGCTAATCAGAAAATGAAAACTGGTGAAAGTGTAATACTCAAATCAGGTGGTGAAGATGGTAAAAAGTGTGAAATAAACACAGCTTGGCGTTTTACTGGTAATCCTAAAGAAATGTTTCTTGGTGAAACAGAGTACAAAGAGTTTGAAGATAAGCTTTATGTCACCGTTTCAGTCAACGAGGGGCATGCAGTATGGAAGTTTAGAAGCCTCTCATTAGAAAAAATATTCTCAGCACGGATTATCAACAAAGATTGGCTTGAAAGATATCAAGATGGATTAATTCCACCAATCGGCCCCAAAGATATAATAGAAGCGAATGTCAGCTTAGATTTTTACACTCCACCTAAGGGTAAGGGGCAGCCCCAAATTAGAAATGCTAAAGTATTAAGCATTATAAATATAACTCGTTATAGCGGTCATCAATATGAGCTTATCGAAGTTTAATCCTCAACAAAGAAAAGCAACTTTTGCTGAGCTTAAGGCTGAGTATTTGTTTATTGCTATCCCATTCTTACTGCTAATTTCTGTAAAGCTATATATAGCGACTTGGCAAGAAATTATACTTGCCCCAGAGTGGTCGTTGGCGGCGTGTTTAATTTTTGGCCAAATAACATCTAAAGTTTCAAAGGCTGTTGCTAGTTCAAATGCTCAAACTAGTGAACAATATTTTGGTTGGTATACTGCCAAAAGATTTCTTTTGGTTGTTGCATCAATTGCGGCATACTTTGGTATGTTAGCTAAACCAACAATGGAGCTGGGATTTATACAGGTTTTCATTTTCTTTTTGGCTGGTTTTTTTCATTTCAAAGATGGCTTTACTACAAAGCTGCTTCAAAAAAACGTGTAACAAGGCAATGCAATCTGACTCCGCAACCTGTCACTCGTTTTGCCATAAACCCGGCAAAACCAGCGCCAGTTTACTACGCAGTTGATTGCGGCGTTATGCAGCAACGGTAATCATTAAATAAGATTGAGGGAAATATGGAATATTCTGCAGTAGAAGATTTACCAAGTGCAAATAAGTTGGATGAACTTTCCTCTTCAGAACTCGAAGCACTTAGTAGCTTGTGGAAAGAAAAGAAAGGTGAGCTCGAAAACTCAGGTGAATATCGAAATTTCATAAAGAAAATGCAGCGTGAATGGGCAATTGAAACTGGGATAATTGAAAGACTATATTCTTGGGATCGCGGAGTTACGGAAACGCTGATAGAGCAAGGTGTTGATGCTTCGTTAATAAGTCATGGTGGTGGGGTTAACCGTGAAGAAGCTGAAAATATAGCGAAGATGATCAATGATCAGCAAGATATCGTTGAGGGACTATTTGCCTTCGTTAAAGGCGAGCTGCCGTTTTCAGAGCATTTCATACGTTCCATGCACGAACAGCTAACGGCTCACCAAAATTATACCGATGCAATGACACCAGAAGGCAAACTGGTAAAAGTGGCTTTACTCAAAGGGATGTATAAGAAGCAGCCAAACAATCCAAAGAGACAAGATGGAACGACACACGAATACTGCCCTCCAGAACTTGTAATAGACGAGATGGAACGCCTTGTTAAACTTTATTTAAATTATGAGGCTGAAGGTGTTTCACCCGATGTTCTTTCTGCATGGCTTCATCATAGATTCACTCAGATTCACCCTTTTCAGGATGGGAATGGGCGAATAGCCAGAGCTATAGCTTCACTAGTCTTTCTGAAAGCAGGACTTTTTCCGCTAGTAGTTAGGGATTCTGATAGAGAGAATTATATCACTGCATTAGAGGAAGCAGATATTGGGAATTTGACATTGCTTGTTAAGTTGTTTGCAAAAAGGCAGCGAGATTCAATTCTTTCCGCTTTAGGAATTCAGCAGCAAGTTGAGCAGGCAAAGCATTCTGAACAAATCATTAACAATGCTATTGCGCTGCTCAATAAAAAATCAAGAGCTGAAAAGGAACAGGTTAACGCTGTATATGGAGTGTCGGCCAAGCTACAAAAAATAGCAGAGAAAAAATTAACTGAAATTCGAGATCAGCTCGATCCCCAACTTCGAGAAATAAAAAATAACAACCATGAAACCTTTAACGCAAGTATAAAATACGCTACAGATGGAGATCCTGAAAGCCATTATTTTAGAAGACAAATAATCGAAATGGCTAACAAGCATGATTATTATGCGAATTCTGATCACTATAAATCATGGACTCGTTTGATAATTTACACCGCAAGTATATTTGAAATAGTATTTAGTATTCATGGTCATGGGCACGGTGATAACGGAGTTATGGTGGCATCTGGTTTCACTTTTGAAAAAGTACCTTCAGAAGAAACCAATACTGGTTCGGAGGCAACAAACACAAAACCAAGCAACCGAGACATATTCCAATTCAACTATCTTGAAAGCGAAGATAATATCATAAAACGTTTTGATGAATGGCTAGAAGAGTCAGTCACTTTTTCATTGGCAGAATGGCAAAAATCAATTGCATAACAAAAGTGTCAATCGGAAACATTTTATTCCACTTCGTTTTGCGGTGGCTTCGCCACTTTACCGCAAAACTACGTTCCATAAAATGTCCCGCTTACACTAGCGTTA
>JBLHGN010000275.1:0-4809 GCA_047616325.1 Lentisphaeria bacterium | reverse complement strand
CGGGATGGGCACGTCGGAAGGCGGCTTCGCCTTTTCCGACCTACGGTTTTTAAAATCACCTACCCCAAACAAAAAAGCCCCTTAAAAAATTCAGGGGCCCTTATCAACAACATTAACAACACACGTAAAATTACTGACCAAAGCGCCCTGGGCCGGCGGGTTTGTTATTAACAATGGCTTCTATTTTTTCCACCACTTCGGGTGTTAGTTTTTCAAGTGCGTCCATGGCTTTTAGGTTGTCTTCCAGTTGCGATAAACGCGATGCGCCAAGTATGACGGTGGATACATTGGGGTTTGTTAAACACCAGGCGAGCGATAGGTGGGTTACGCTTATGCCAATGTCGTTTGCCAATGAGGTTAACAGCCGCACTTTGTCCAGTTTTTGTTTGCCATATTCACTGGTCCATATATCGCGCAACCATTCATAACCAGGCAAAGCTAAACGGCTATCGTCTGGAATACCCTCGTTGTATTTGCCGGTTAACATGCCGCTGGCTAGGGGCGACCACACGGTAGTGCCCATTCCAAATTGTTCATACAGAGGTGCAAACTCACCCTCTACTTTATCGCGGTGCAATAAGTTGTATTGGGGTTGTTCCATAGTGGGTGGGGTTAAGTTATTGGCCCTGGCAACGCCGTAGGCTTCGGTAATTTGTTGTGCGTTCCATTCGCTGGTGCCCCAGTAAATCACTTTGCCTTGCTGAATGAGGTTATGCATGGCGCGAACGGTTTCTTCAATGGGGGTATCTACGTCGGGGCGATGGCAATAATATAAATCTAAGTAGTCTACTTTAAGACGCTGTAAGGCGGCATCGCAGGCGTCGCGCACGTGTTTGGCGCTTAAGCCCAATTGCATTTGTTTGTCGCCACCCCAAAACACCTTCGAAGATAGCGCGAAGGTATCGCGCGGCAAGCCTAACCCGTGTATTGCATTGCCCATGATTTTTTCAGATTTCCCCGCTTCGTACCCTTCGGCATTGTCGAAGAAGTTGATGCCGGCATCGTAGGCGGTTTTAAGTAGGCTTTTTGCGTCGTTCAATTCCACCTGTTTACCAAAGGTGATCCACGAACCCAACGACAATGCCGATACTTTTAACCCTGCTTTACCCAAACGACGATATTTCATGCTTGCTCCTATAGTGTTTACCAAGGCAATAGCGCTTGCCCGTGATGAGTGATTGTATTCCAAAATGCCTCGATGTTGCGTATGTTTTCTTGGTGTAGCCGTTTTCCTGCGGCTGCAATGTTGCTGTTGAGTTGTTGCTGTTGAGTTGTTGCTGTTGAGTTGTTGCTGTTGAGTTGTTGCTTGGTACGAAGGCCTGGAATTACCGCGCTGTCTTCTGAGCAGCTGAGCAAATAGGCCTGCGCTTGCTGCGCCAGTGGCTCATCGGCTGACAAATTGAAGTTCTGCGACGGCAACAGCACGTGTTGCTAATTGCTCCTGACTCCCGCGCGCCCTCACACCATAAAACTGACTGTATTTATGGTATTTGCCAGTGAGCCAACCGATGCCTAGCGGTACCTTGACGATCCCCCCAATATCTTGTTCGCGTATTTGCCCAAAGGCGCTGCGCACCTGCTGGCGCAGCATATTAAACAATAACTCCAACACTTGCGCGTCGGTGGTGTTTAACACTTCCATAAGCGGCGAATGCGCTAGGAAAACGTCCTGGTAGTCGGTTTGCAAACGCTCGAGCGGCTGGTGCAGCTCTGCCAAAACCAGAGCATCGAAAATCAGTCGCGCCATCGATGGGCCTGTGACCGAATTTACTGACGATAACTACCTGACCGCGCTGACCTTGTTAACGCTGCGCCGAGTAAGCGTTCGCTATTGGCCTGTGCCCAGTTAGACGCAGTATCGAATAGGTTGCACCTTTGATCGCATGCAGCTGCAACCAGGTTGAGCGCATCGGCATCACTCTCGGCGCCCATCGGCTAGTGCCAAGCAGGCAAACGCCCAAAAGCTATTTCACTTACCTGTAGGTTTGTTTTTCCTAAGCGACGCATTTGCACAAGTTGCCTCCTATTGGACCGCGCACTGCTCTTAAGACGTAGCTCTTAACCCAACTTCGTGGCTCAGACACAAAATATTCTTAGAAAACAATAGGATGAAATTTTAACGCACCTTTTTAGCACTACAGGTGCACTTTTGATCACTTCTAAACCAAGGTATTTCTCACACCTAGACTATCAACAGGGATGTTGAGTACTCTGAAAAGCTGCTGGAGAATAGGTTCCGTTTTTGTCGTGGCTCGAACATGTATGTGCTGACTCTCTATCGTCGGCATGGATACTGTGACGCGTTGCTGGCGAGCCATGATACTTATGATCCTCCCCCAGCTCAACACCACACCACGGCCTTTAAGCTGTTTACGCAGGCTATGCACCAAGTGATAGGCAAGGAGTGTAATAAATAAATGCGCCGTTACCCGCTCTTCTTTTTGGTGGTAGATTGGACGCAAACCCAGCTCACACTTCATGTTTTTAAAGCTTGACTCGACGTCAGTTAACATCTCGTACGTTTGCCAAAGGTCTTGTTACGACATCTCGTTAACATCTGTTCGTAGGCAATACACACCCGCCATAGCGTCTTTTGGGTGCCCGCTTTGTTTGCCTTGCCATACGATCTTTGTTGCATGATTTTTTCCTTATCCGATTCGATCTCTATGTCATAATCCGACGATAGTTTTGCATATTTTTATTTCAGCCGACCTACACGCTCATAGATTTTCCCGAGCTGTTTGGTGGTTCATTTTTTGCTCAGCCCCTCATTCAGAATGTTCAGCTTTTCTTAAAATCGACGGTTGAATTGAGTGCGGATTGCTTGGTCTTTTTTCTCTCTTTTTTCGGAGTGACAATATAGTCGAATCTCCCCCGTGTCAGAGTCTTCAAGCCGTCTGGCCATCACCTGATCGGCCGTCTTATTCTTAACGACCACCGCGCCGTCATTCAATTCAGGGCGCTCCTTATAACGTTCACGACTCACAGCAATATAGCGATAGCCGTGCTCTTTTAGCCAATCCAAATTGTCTTGCGAGGCAATGCCTGCATCCAGCACCACAATAGAGCCTTTAAGGCCAGATGCAGAACTCAAACTCGTCAGCATCGTCGCCAATGTCTTAGGGTCATTGACGTTGCCTGCAAAGATTTCACAGGCCAACGGAAACCTTCACCATCCAGCACCAAGCCCATGGTCATCAGCGGACAGTCGCTGCGTTTTTCTTTTGATCGGCCGATGGCCGCTTTTGTATTGCCCAGTGCCTGCCCTTCGAAATACGCGTTCGTTAAATCGTATAAAATAATACAGCGCTCTATATTAAATAATAACGATTCCTGTTCGCTGAGAAGCGCTTCGATTGCCTTCTTATTTTTGAGCAACTTGTCCGCCACCTGGTAAGGCCGATCAAGACTAAGGGTGCTGTAATCGTGATCAATCAGTTCGCCGAGCGCGCTAGTGTGTTGCAGCCAACGGTGTTTCTCTCTCGCTACCGGGGTGCGCCATGCGGCCAATAACAGTGCCAATGGCGGCACTAATATCCTTTTCATTAAACCCGAGGGCTCGCAGCTTATCGTCCAAGCTTAACTGAATCAAAGCATGCAAACACAGCGTTTCGGCGCCAATGCTTCTGGGGTGAAGTACGTCTAGCCGGATGACATCAACGGTATGGTAATCCGTGGTGGGTACGTGTTCATCGGACAATGTTTTTTCACAAACAGGGGTCGATAGCTTCTGCAACACTAATGCGGCATAGCGCTGGGCGGCCATGTCCAGATCACTGTCGAGTGCGGTCTGATCGCCAAAAAACTGAAGGCTGTCCTGGTGTTGCTCACCGCGAATAATCTGGTCGATGCGCGTGGTCAAAAGGTGCCAATGTGTTGGATCAATATCAAAATGCTTGCCCAGGTTAAGCAAGGGTTTTTATTTGACTATTGTTCCAGTGCGCACGCTTTCCACAAGTCTGTAGCTGTAGTAAGAGCCACCAGATTTTTACTTTTTATGGGAGAATTGCGTATAAACATGTGGCAGGAGCGCGCCTCATCTTTATCAAAAAAGCAAGAGCTATAGTTATTTTATGGCATTACACTACCAAACGGGAAATATTAACTCGTCGATATTTAAGAAAAATATATATACCGAGCCAAAAAAAAGTCTTTTTTGGCTCGGTATATATATTACTGAAGGTGTGCGCCACGAAGATGGGCTAACATTTAATTCTTAATATTTAGCTCTTAACGTACAATGTCTTGTGTGTGAGCCCCGCCTTCGTGAATCAATACGGGTATCCGAATATGCCAAAAGGTTTGTTCAAGCACCTCCTGCGTTTGAGGCACCCCCAAAACCTGGGAACTGGAGAACATTTAAACTCGACGCAAACAAGCGATTACCCCCAACGCTAAGCGGCGCTCTGGCAATACTTATTCCGTACTGATTACGGCAGAAGCGGGGCTAGGCATCAGCAGAATACTGCGCTTGGTGGCAGAGCCAAAAATGGCCGAGGGTAACTTGGTAACTTGGTAACTTGGTAACTTGGTAACTTGGTAACTTGGTAACTTGGTAACTTGGTAACTTGGTAACTTGGTAACTTGGTAACTTGGTAACTTGGTAAGTGTGCTTCCCGATTGCCGAATAGAACACAGCAGTTTATAGCTAATGTGGAAACAGCAAGGTGATTTACCTGTGAGTATAAAGACAGTGCGAGATCATTTGATTCATGAGTTGAGTGGTAGCTTATTTTAGTTTAAGGAAACTCAACCAATTCGCGCGTTTTTCATTCAAAAGTTTCAAATATTCCCCTACTCATCCAAACT
>JBLHGN010000274.1:0-4822 GCA_047616325.1 Lentisphaeria bacterium | reverse complement strand
AGTAGCGAGCATATCCATATGCCAAAGCCGGCCAGCAATCCGCTGTATAGCCCCCAACGGTTGCCTTGCGACCAATGCACAACGGCAATCATTCCCGGCAAAAATTGCAAGGTGGCAATGAACGAAGTAAGTGCTAAGTCGGTGAGGCTAAAACGGTTGTTAAGAGATAAATAAAATAAATATCCGATAATGACAACTACGGCAATTAAGATTCGTCGAATGCGAATCAGTTGCCCGTAAATTTCCTTTTTTGTTCGCAGTGGTGTGGCCGGCAAGATCCAGTGATTCATGATCATTGTAGCGACGGCAAGAGCGATAGCGATAATGGCTCCGGTTGCTGCGGATAAACCAGCGACAAACGAAATAACCGTAAACGTAGCGTTGCCCGAGGCCATTGGAACGATAAGTGGAAAATATTGTGCGGGCACCGTGCTGTTTAATTTTATCCCCGCCCATAAAATTGGAAAAACAGGCAAGGCCATAAAAAACAAGAAAAGTGGAAAAGCCCAGCTCACTGTTCGGGTTGCATGTTTCACTGGGTTTTCTACCACCGTCATGTGAAATATGTGGGGCATAGAAACAGCGGTGGAAAGAAATACCAGAAGTAGCGTGTGAGATGAGTTGTTTTTTGCAGAGGAATACAAGTTTTTAATGTTTTCGGGGTTATCTAAAAGCCATTGATCGAGACCTTGAAGATCGCCAAAAACATAAAATACAGAAAAAACACCAATCGCAAACAGCCCAAATAGTTTTACTAGCGACTCAAAAGCCATGGCCGTAATTAAGCCTTTGTGGTGTTCTCTGTTGGAGCCGAACATCATCGCAAAGCATGCGATTACCGTGCAATAAATAAAAGCCAATATAGCGCGGGAATTAAATTGAAGCGCGCCGGCATTTAGATCGCTGCCGTTGTAGCGCGTGAGAATGTGAATGGTGTCGCCCACGGCCTGAATTTGTAGGGCTAGAAGCGGCATCATGGCAAGCAGCATGCAAAGAGTCACAGCGCCACCAACTGAGTGACTGTGATAGCGAAACGTGAATAGGTCGGCCATTGAATTTATTTGGAATCGACGTGCGAGCTCTATAAGTGGTTTTAAGGCGATGGGGGCGAATAAAAATAGAGCGCCCGTACCCAAATAATAAGCTAGGGCGCCATAGCCATATTCTTTGGCGAGGTCAATCACGCCATAGAACGACCAAGCGCTGGCAAAAATACCCAAAGAAAAAATATAAATAATGGGGTGGGAAACTATTCTGTTGGGCACCCAGCCTTTTTCTGTGGTGTAGGCAATGCCAAACAAAATGCTAAGGTATAAAGTGCAAATTAATGCAACCTGTAAAAAGCTAAAGGTCATTGCGTCAATCTCTGCACGCCATAGGCCATCACAATAACCGCAAGCCAGATTATAAATGGACGATACCAGTGGCCATTTGTGTCAGTTACCCATGCAATAAAAAAAGGTGCGACTATATAGACGATGAGGGCTAAAAGCAGTAGGGGACGTTGCCGGTTCATAGGGGTACTTGTGTGGCTCTGTGTAGGTCAGGGCTCATTGTAATATAACTAATACGCAGGGCGTTGATTAATTGCTCTGCGGTCTTGCGCTAAAATGTTGCTCTAAAGTCACCGAGTTGCATTTCGGAATATTGCTAGGTTGCCAGCGTTGAATGGCCCATTTCAGGATGTTGTCAATGGATTCATTTTTAAGTGCCTTGGGTGGGTTTTGCTTGAGATGGTGAAGACAGCGATACAAATTATCCTGGGCTAAATTGGCGTCTACGCCTGGAGCGTGGTTTTGTTTACTGAGTTTTAAACCGCGGCAATCGCGGATAACCGGTATATGTGCATAGTCAGGTGGCGTATGACCTGCGAGTCGCGTAAGAAAAATCTGGCTGCATGTGGTGTCGAGAAGGTCGCTACCACGCATTACATGAGTAATATTTTGAGCAATGTCGTCGGCTACTACAGCCAGTTGATAACTAAATAAATTGTCTTTTCTGAGCACAATAAAATCTCCCGCTTCCGCGAGTCTCTGGGAGGTTTTTCCTTGAATGGCGTCATTAAATTCGACAAATTCACTTTGTTCCGTAGCGCTTGCGGCGCCAATATTTAGTCTTATTGCTGATGGCGTGTTGGCCAGAATATTTAAATAACGGCATTTTCCATCATAGCCGGATGCCAGTGTAGCTAGCCGCTTGCGGGTGCAGTTGCACCTGTAAGTGAGGCCTCTTTGTTCTAGGTCTGCCAGTAGCGTTTTGTAGATATCGCTGCGCTTGCTCTGATAGCTTACGCTTCCATCCCATAGTAATTGATGGGCGCCAAGTGTGTTGAGTATTGAGGCGCTCGCTCCAGTCTGCTCGCGAGGTGGGTCTATATCTTCTATGCGCACCTGCCAAATACCTGAGTTGGCCCGTGCGTCTAGAAAGCTGGCTAGCGCGCAGGTCAATGACCCTATATGCAAAGGGCCGCTGGGCGACGGTGCGAAGCGACCGATATATTTCTGTTTTGTGGGGGCGCTTGGTAGTCTTGGATTAGGCATGTGCATGCCCTATAGACAGTGTTTTTTCCGAGAGAGAAAGAGTCACGGGAAAAGTAGATGAAGGCTAAGGTTTAAATGTTTGGCAGATCTTGAGATCTGCCAAGTTTTTAGCCCATGGTTTGTCTTTCTTTGATTTCGTCGAGAGTTTTGCAGTCAACACACTGCGTTGCCGTTGGGCGGGCTTCGAGTCTTCTAACGCCTATTTCAACGCCGCAAGCGTTGCAGTAGCCGTAGTCGTCGGTTTCGAGTAGCTCCAGAGTGCTGTCAATTTTTTTGATGAGTTTGCGCTCGCGGTCGCGGGTTCTAAGCTCTAGGCTGAACTCTTCTTCTTGGCTGGCTCTATCAGCCGGGTCGGGGAAGTTGGCCGCTTCGTCTTTCATATGGCTGACGGTTCTATCTACCTCTTCCATCAGCTCTTTCTTCCACCCGGTAAGAAGCGCTTTAAAGTGTTCTTTTTGGTCAGAGTTCATGTACTCTTCGCCCTTTTTCTCCTGATAGGGAGAAAAGTCACCAAGAGCGAAGCCTGTATTTTTTTTATGATCGGGCATGTGGTATTCGCCTCATTGTTGCTATCTAATTTGTTGCTATCTAAGACAAGATGTTAGTCGAATTTTTTGCGTCGCGTCGTTGACGGCAAAAATAATATCGACTCTGATTTTGGGGCGGATTGCCCAAAATCAAGATCTTGTTGATGTTCTATTTCAGTCCGATCAATCTGTACTGGGCGTTTTAAAAACACCTCGTCGGCACCAAGGCGAGAAAACTACCAGATCTCAGGGGGTCGCGCCAGTGTTTTTGAGCCTAAAATGGCCTCGGCCTATTCCAGCTAGTATGATGTCAAGATAATAGGGGATGTTGGGCCGAAATGGGCATTTTATTTCCGGAATTGAGGTGCCTTCGTTTGTTTTTTTCGCAGACTGTAAAGCTGGACGTATAACTGTAAAGCTGGACGTATAAATGAAGTTTGATCCACCTCTCATCCGGGCAACCATACTGCGACGCTATAAGCGCTTCTTGGCCGACGTTGAATTGCCTGGTGGCGAGCGTATTACCGTTCACTGCCCCAATACCGGTAGTATGAAAAATTGCTTGGTTGAAGGTTCGCTCTGCTGGCTAATTAAATCTGACAATGTTAAACGCAAATATGCCTATAGTTGGGAGTTGGCCACTACTCCCACGGGGCACTTGGCCGGTATAAATACATTGCGCGCGAATATGTTGGTGGTTGAGGCTATTCAAAATCAAACAATTAAAGAGTTGCAGGGATACGATACTTTATTAAAAGAGCAAAAATATGGAAGCGAAAACAGCCGCATTGACATTTTGCTGAGGTCCCAGGTCAATCCGAAATTGCCGGCATGTTTTATTGAGGTGAAGAGCGTGACTCTCGGTGTAGGCCGAGGTTTGGGGCTATTTCCGGATGCCATCAGTGTTCGAGCCAGTAAGCATTTGCGCGAATTGATGGGGGTGGTCGCTACTGGAGGGCGCGCCGTTTTGGTGTTTTGTGTGCAGCACTCAGGCATCGAGAGGGTGCGGCCGGCGGACACAATCGACCCAGCTTATGGCAATGCTCTGCGCCAGGCGGCTAGTTGTGGTGTTGAGTTGTTGGCCTACAAAGCCGAAATAAATCCATTGGCCATGGCGCTAAAATTTGAAATTCCTATAGAGCTTGGGGATGAGGGCGCTTAGCTTCGAGTGAAAAACACTAGGGCTCAACCGCAATATTCCCTCCATTTTCTGCAGGTGTGAGCGGCGATAAGCCGCTTCCCAGGCAGGGACCGGACACGCATATGCCGGATTCAATTTCAAACAGAGCTCCGTGGGTGGAGCACTGGATAGGCTCGCCTTCACTATCTAGTGCTTGCACGATAAGAAAAAACTCTTTTAAAAACAGTACGTTAACCAAAATAAAACGTTCGAAGTTTTAGCTGTTCGGCGTGTTCAATGTTAAAATAGCCCTTGTCTTATAGCGTTTACCATATTTTTCTCTCTAACTTCGGCAACAGAGCATTACATGCGACGATCATTTCAACCGCAACTTGAATTAGGTGTCACCCCAATCGAAGAAATTCGTTTTAACCCGCGATCAAGAGATGACATCCCCCAAATTCTACGCGGCCTTAAATTTATCTATTCTTGCCCGACGACACGTGACGCCGTGTTTGAAGTACTTCAATGTAATATTGGCGTGGATGTGGATTTTGAAAACGGTCGCCCCGGTATGAATTTGTGGGTGCTATTGGTGTTGGGCACTTTGCGTTTAGGCTTAAATTGTGACTATG
>JBLHGN010000273.1:0-4886 GCA_047616325.1 Lentisphaeria bacterium | reverse complement strand
GCAATATACGTCACCAACAACCAAAACGATTGGTTCAACATTACGCCGACAAAAAAGAGTGCTGCACCAAGCGCGCCCAAGCGAATTATTAACAGCTGCTTACCTGTACAATCGGCCAACCACCCCCAAAGGTTGGGGGCGCCGAGTTTTGTGACAAGGGGAATAGCTGAAATAATGCCTATACTATGCGCATTAAATCCCAAGGATTGAAGATAGAGGCCCCAGAAAGGCGCCAGAGCGCCGACCACCGCAAAATAAGTAAAATAAACACCCGAAAGACGCCAATAAGGCATAAGTCTTAATTATTGCCAGAACAAATGGCATTTGACATGCCAACCTGCCCCCTGTGGCGCAAAGCGTGATCCAACAAAACAATAGCCATCATTGCCTCCGCAATTGGGGTTGCACGAATGCCGACACAGGGGTCGTGGCGACCTGTTGTCACTACCTCAACGGGGTTTCCATGAACATCGATACTGCGTCCGGGTATACGCAAACTAGACGTTGGCTTGAGTGCGATATTGGCCACGATGTCTTGGCCGCTGGAAATGCCACCCAAGATGCCACCCGCATGATTGGACAAAAAGCCTGCTTCCGTCATTTCGTCTCTATGTTCAGTGCCTTTTTGCGCAACACATTTAAAGCCATCACCTATCTCAACACCTTTAACGGCATTTATGCTCATCAATGCGTGCGCGAGATCGGCATCGAGACGATCAAATACCGGCTCACCGAGACCAACAATCATATTGCTGGCCACTACCGTAATTTTTGCGCCGACAGAATTGCCCTCTTTGCTCAGCGCTTGCATGTAGGTTTCCATTTCCGAAACTTTGTCTATATCGGGACAGAAAAATGGATTTTGCTCAACCTGAGCCCAATCGACCTTATTTATCTCTATTGGTCCCAACTGCGAAAGGTATCCGCGAACTTCCATCCCCCAGAGTTCTTTCAATACTTTTTTGGCAATTGCGCCAGCAGCCACCCGCATGGCGGTTTCGCGCGCGGAGGATCGACCACCACCTCTATAGTCGCGGATCCCATATTTTTGCTGATAGGTAAAATCTGCATGTGCCGGCCGGTACTGATCTTTAATTTTTGAATAATCTTTAGAGCGCTGATCGGTATTGTCAATAATTAAACCTATGCTGGTTCCGGTAGTTTTACCCTCAAAGGTACCCGATAAGATTTTAATCTGATCGGCCTCCTGGCGCTGGGTTGTGTAACGAGACTGGCCCGGTTTTCTACGATTTAGATCGTGCTGCAAATCGTCTTCTCTGAGGGCAACACCTGGTGGGCAGCCGTCTATCACACAGCCAAGGGCCAAACCATGGCTCTCACCAAAAGTAGTGACTGTGAATAATTGTCCAATTGTATTTCCCGCCATAATAGTCTCGTTTAAATATGCTTGATGCTTTAGCTGATCTCTGTGCCGACACGCCGTGCTCTCGGTTTTACCGTCACACGACTAACCGTCACCCAGCAAACTGCTATCCGACAAACAGCCGCTCTATAAAATTTTGTAACAATGGTCATCACTAGGTAACTGGTCACGCCTCAGCAAAAATACTCCATGGCCGCCATGTTCAAGCTCTGGCCAGAAAAAACCAATCTGAGGAAAGCTCTGCTCAAGCGCTTCCCAACTGTTGCCTACCTCGACCACCAACAAACCGCCCGGATTCAACAATGCCTTGGCTTGCGCTAATATACGACGCGCAAAATCGAGGCCATCCGCCCCTGACGCTAAACCGATCGGGGGTTCGGCGTGGAACTCGGCCGGCATCGCGGCTAGGTCTTCGGCGTCTACATAGGGTGGGTTAGAAATAATCAAATCAAACGTTTGCCCATTTAATTGATCGAAGCCATCCGACAGCACAACGTCTATCCTGTCTTCGAGTTGATGAAAAGAGACATTTTGGCGAGCAACACCTAGAGCACTCTCGGATATATCGCTCAGCACTACCCGGCTATCGGGAAATTGGTGCGCGCAGGATATACCAATACAGCCACTGCCCGTGCATAGATCAAGTATTGCGCTCGGCATTTGCTCCATCCAGGGCTGAAACCCACTCAGCAACAATTCGGCGATTGGCGACCTTGGCACTAATACGTCTTGCGTTATTTTAAATGGGAAGCCTGCGAACCAAGCTACCCCCGTTAAATAAGCGGCAGGAATCTTTTCTGTTATTCTACGCGTATAAAGGCCATAGACTTCGGCACTTTCTGTGGGAGTAAGCCGAGCCGAAGCTATCTGATCAAATGCCTCAGAGGGTTGATCAATGGCCCACATTAACAGGAACATGGCTTCATCCCAGGCATTGTCGGTTCCGTGACCGAAATGCAGACCAGCTTGACTAAATTGACTGGAGCCCCATCTTACCCAATCGAGTATGGTGGCCAGTACGCGGGTATCAGATTTTATGTATTCAGGAAAAGTTGTCATATATTTTGGCAAATGGGAAAAAGGCGGCTATTCTAGCGCCTTTTTAGCAGCTAGCCCAATGCTGCATGTTTTTTTACCGGTTTTTCGTCGAGAAGACCATCGCTAGCACCAACAGACAATCAAGAAGGTTATATGAAAGACTTATATGCAAAACTAATAGAGGGCTGCGGTGAAGACCTAAATCGGCCTGGACTTGTGGATACTCCGGAGAGGGCAGCGAAAGCCTTTAAATTCTTGACCAGCGGCTATCAGCAGACTGTGGAAGAAGTAGTTAACGGTGCACTTTTTCCGTCTAATTCCTCCGACATGGTAATCGTTAAGGACATAGAATTATTTTCCATGTGCGAACACCACATGCTGCCATTTATCGGTCGAGCCCACGTAGGCTATCTGCCAAGCGGCCAGGTGCTCGGCTTATCAAAAATTGCTCGGATTGTGGATATGTACTCACGCCGACTACAAATTCAGGAGCAATTGAGCTCGCAAATTGCCGAAACCATTGCAAAAGTAACGAATGCTCGCGGCGTTGCGGTGATCATTGAGGCGAAACATCTATGTATGATGATGCGCGGGGTAGAAAAACAAAACTCATCAATGCGCACATCGGCGATGCTCGGTGCATTTAGAGACAAAGCCGAAACTAGAGCAGAGTTTTTGTCCTTGATACGGTAAGCCGAACAGAAAACGATGAACTGCCGTATCGGCACCCGTCTTTTGGCTATTATTTTTTGGCGCATAGCTTTTAGGCCATGCTCCATAAGCATTGGACTTTGAACTGTTTTTTTGGCATAGCATAATTCTCCACAATAACAAGAGTCATCGAGAATGGCTAGTTTATAAAAAATGTCTCGCTTATTTGGTGTTCGCCACAAATTGATAGAATGTTTCCAGAGGAACTCCGATATTTTTTAGCATCAAATTAAGTGTTTCAAAAATATCATTGATATTTTGAGGTTTGGCTTTGTCCACTTTATCCTCAAAAGTCGAAGAAAGGTTTTTTTTCTTAGCTCCAGCCACACCCTGCTTAAATTTGATAGGCATTACAACTCTTTTGGTTAGTTTATACCCTTCTTTTCTACCTAAGGGGTTACCTCATTGAGTGGGTTTTTGTGCGGGCGTTCCGATTACATCAAGCAATTTAGAAAAAACCCTTTTTGCAAAAGGAGCGGAGACAAGTTCCATTTTATCTTGTTCCTTGAATTCGGGATGATACCGCTCCCAAGATTCAGGGGTTCCTCTGCATAACTCCCTACTCAAATAAATCTGGCAATAGGCAAGAGCGCATAGCTTCCACCAATTTTCTTCGTGGTTGGTGTCATATGTTTGAAATGAATCCATCAGTAGGCTTTGCTTTCCAAAGCGAAAACAATGTTCAATATCATAACGATCACGATAATTTTCAAAGCGCTCATGAAGAGATAAGGCTAAACGTTTTTCTCCAAAAATGGATAACCATAGCGGCCTTTTAAACATGGCCTTATTGTGTTCATCGACCACAACAAGTTGTAATAGCCTAAAGGGATTCTGGCGTGTTTTAAATTGACGTGAACCTCTAAAGCTCACGGTGTTCCAAACTTTGATAATTAAGGATAATGGCGATCCTTTTTTAGATCTTATGGGTATGATCACCTCTTCCTCGTGAGGCAAAAAATGGGCAGGATTGTTTAGTGTCATCGTTTTCCCGTAAATATTAGGTTTTCCTTTCGAGTGCACCTGAACCGGCAGCAAGTCAAAGACTTTTCGGTTATTGCACAAACGTGCAATATGGACGTGTTCTTTGAGTGTTGATACTATCTTTCGGCAAGCTTCAGTGGCATAAGCGCTATCACCTATAGAAAATGTTAATTTATCTTCTAAGCCAATTTTCTTCAGAAGACTTGAGATTTGCTTTATTCCCAACTCATGCCCTTTTTCTTCGCCGGCGACTCTTTCTGTTGATACAGGAACAACCCAGCGTTTACGCTCTTCTGAGCTTCCGGGGGCACGTAAACCACGGTAGAATATTCATGACCTGCACAGATGGGTTTATTGCCTGGTGCGGGATTGGCTTTGTGGTCAATGAAGCGATCATCCAGTGTTTTTGCATGAAGCCTATCTTGAGGCGTACAATCTGATATAAAGCGGTGATAGGAGGCCATATCCTTCGGTTGGCTTGTGCGCCATATGAGCTTTTGAATATCATCCCATTGCGCTACCGCTAAACCATCGGTTAGCGCATCGGTGATGCTAGGATATTGACGTGTGAAAAATGCAGATTTACCCAGATGAACAGCGCTGTTGAGTGAAGTAGTCGATGCTGAATTCGCGTCCATTAGTTCAAAGATAGCATCTTTACGTTTCGGGTACAGGTGATACAGCGTATTGCGAAAATCTACCAGTTTTTCTCGGATATTTTTCATGACGTGCCTCTGAAATTGATGTATTTTCAGAAACACAAATTTTT
>JBLHGN010000272.1:0-4890 GCA_047616325.1 Lentisphaeria bacterium | reverse complement strand
GCTACACTTTGCCACAAAAAACTCTCCGGCTTGGGCGCTGGTGAGCCGGGCGTTAGAGCGTCAAGTTGAATCTTGATGCGTCTTGCAGGGTGCAAGTCCCTGTCGGGTAAGGTCCAACCAACCAACCGTATCGAGTGTTTCGCCTGTGGCGGAAGGTGTAAAAAAAGCACCATTTTTTTCTCTAAAACCCGAGCAATACAAGTGAAGTGATGTATGAACTCCACCACCCCATGTCGTAGTATGGTGTTGTCCATAAAAAAATAGGCTTTGCAATGAATAATTCTAACGTTTTAGGTATCGATCTAGCAAAAAATATTATCCAGGTTTGTAAAATGGATAAAAATGGTGGTGAGCTATTCTTTAATAAAGCTATTAGCCCCGCGAAGCTGTAGGCGTTGTTGGCCAAATCAACGGCGTTAATTGTTGCGATGGAGGGCTGCTGAAGTTGTCATTACTGGGGTAGGCTTGCTAAAGAGTTTGGGCACGTGGTTAAAATAATTAGCCCCAAGAAGGTTAAAGGGTTTCTACAGGGGCAGAAGACAGATGCCAACGATGCGTTGGCTATAGCCATTGCAGCGTTGCAAGTTGGCATGATATTTAGTCCTGCGAAGGAAATAGACCAGCAATATCTACAAACGCTGGAGAAAAGCCGTAAGTCTCTAGACAACGTGATCGTGGCCCTGGGAAACAATATACGCGCATTCGTGTATGAATACGGAATAGCAATAAACCTGGGATATAAAGCCTTAAACGCTACTTTCAATATAGTTCTAGAAGATACAGATCTTCGCTTACCTCAAAGCCTAAAAACCATGTTGAGGCTGCTTTGAGCGCAATTTCAGCAAACTAAAAATCATCTAAAAGAGGCTGAAAAAGCGAAAGATGCACTCGTTAAACAACTTGAGCCGTGTGAGCGATTATGTAAATTTTACTCTCATTTTGATGCCTCTAACTAAAAAATTAGAAGCGACAACTAGCCTGACACAGGGGGCAGAGGGCTTCTGGGGAAACAATTTTATGGCCCGACACTAAGCCCTTGGCATCATCTCCAGTCGTTCTCTCCGGCTTCAGATCTTTGTTCTGGCAATCCATAAAATGAATCGCCCAGGTGTCTTCATCGCGACGATCTTCGCCTGAGAATAAGTGACAATGTAACGACCGTGTATCTATTCCTGATAAAATGGGTTTGTTTTGATGGAATAATTCATCATTGGCGGTGACATGAATTCCAGATAAATCTTCCTTGGTATGAATCTGTTGTACTTTTTTTACGGCGGCATTATAGATATTATTTTCCGTCGCGATACTAATAGTATAATCAAACACATCAGCTAACAACGTCGAAACATGCCGATACGATACGCGAATTAACAGTAGTGACAACACCAACTGTTCAATCCATTGTTGAGTCACCGGTAAGTGAAACAGCACCTTGTCCGGAGTAGGTTCTGGATGAAACGCCGCATCGACGGCACCTGCAACTATCGCTTTCTGTCCCCGAACAAACTTTCGGCTGGATTCAATTTCCTTTGCGATTTGTGTGATTGTTTTTTCGCCGGAAAACGCGGCAACGGCCACGCGTTTTTCTGTTCAACGTTCATGGTTTTTACAGCGTGTTGTACGGAAGAGGTAGCGGTTGATTTCAATAGATCATTCCCATAAATTCATTGAGGAATGGTCTATTATACGCACATCAAAGAGGCTGTAATCTGACCGGAGTGGTGAATAAATGACCCACAAAAACCGTATCTAGTGGTACCCTGATTTGAACCGTGTCGAGTCGCTTATATAAATACCCAGTAGCCTAATGCTGAGACCTTGTTGACCATTTGTTACAAAGGAGGGGGCTTTTTAATGGCCTGGGTGACCTTTAGAAACGGCTCGTTCTTTTCGTGTTTCTAGGCGTAATTGCCAATTCCCGTCGTGTTGCTCACTGCAGTTTTCTTCGCTATCGAATAGTATTTGGCTGTCTGCTCGTTTTAATTTAACGCCAGCTTTTAGCAATTTTGCTTGAATACGCTGTTGGATATTGTGTGTATGACCACCGGCTGTTGCATCGCTGAGGTCACTATTGCTTTCGAACACGCATGTTATAAAGAGGCTGGCGGGGAAGTTAGCGTAATTTACTTGGTGGGTTAGCCATGTGAATCCAGCTATTTCTTCTAATGCTTGTTCACAAACATCCGTTAGTGCAAGTCGAATAGTCTTGTCGAGTTTTTTTTGTGTTTTACTTAGTGCTTTTGCCATAAAAATGATTTCACTGGGGTTTTACTGTTGCATGGTGAATGTGAGTTTCCCTTGTGTTGACCGCGTTGTCTGACATTGTAATCTTAATTCGGTGGTTTGGGCGAAAACATAAAGAGCGAAGAATTAGGGGGGGGGGCCAGGTTTGGAATAAGCAGTAGGTCGGAAAAGGCGCAGCCGCCTTCCGATGCTATAACGTGGTATTTGACAGCCTCCTATGCTTTCTCGTTTGGTTGGCATGTTGGCGGTGTTTTTTATGGATTTGGTATTTGTGTTGGAGGTGGTCACGTCGGATGGCGCTTCGCTTATCCGACCTACGCTTTTTTGCCGCAGGTTGGAAAGCCGTTGTCCCACACATTGTGTAAGGTGAATTTTACCTGTTTGCCACTACTGAAGTTGCTGGCGGCCAATATTGTTTGAAACATTGCGCATATAGATGATATGTTAATAAATTATTAAGTGATGTTGAGGTGGATTATGAAGGATCAAGTATTCAGTCGGCTTTCGATGGTGTTGTTATGGGCGGTGGTTCTGGTGCTCATTGAGGCGTGTGGTGGTTCTGGGGGTACACCTTCTCCGAGTGTCATCCCAACGCCCACGCCAGCACTAACCCCATCGCCAATTCCAACGGTCACACCAACCCCTACTGCGGCACCGCTTGTTCCGTTTGATGATGTGCGAGCGGGTAGTCTCGATGGTGTCGGGGTATGGCAACTCCCAGATGCCCCCAACGGCGATAGGCCAGACCAGTGTTGGCTGGCTGTAGGTTCGGATGATGATGGAGAAATTTATATCTCAGGTCATGATCATATAAATAATTCGATGCTCTATCGCATGTATCAGAACGAGAATGTTGTGCGTTGGGTTGGTGATGCACTTACAGCGTCTGAGGCCGTTGATAATTGGCAAAATGGAGAGAGTGCAGAAAAATTCCATACTCGCCCGCTTTACCATGACGGCCGAGTTTATGTGGCTACCCTTGATAGTTCAGATTTGGATTCTGGTTTTTTAAATACGCGAGGGTTTCATTGGTACGGGTATGATCTTTTTGATAATGAATTTTTAGATTTAAGTGTGTTAGAACCCAGTGGTGTTGGCGCTCCTACCGTTCAAATCGTTAGTATCCAAAAAGATCAAAACAATGATTTGCTTTATGGCATGTCAATTCCTGAAAACACATTGGTCCGCTACGATATTGCACGCGGTGAAACCACATTATTAGGTAGCCCCAGTGCGTGGACAGAATTGTTTTACAGCAACCGCTTTATGTGGGTGGATTCGCGCGGTCGCGTCTATATTACCGGCGGGTCTTCTCGCGTGCAGTGGAATAGAGGTGAGTCGCCCAGTGTATTTGACCATGTGTGGTATTACGATCCAGAATCCGGTTTTGGGGAATTGACTGATTTTACCTTGCAGGGTCCTAATGCCATGGAGGTAGGGCAGTGGGATAGAGCGCACGAAATGCTCTACACCGCAGACGACCAAGGAAATATCTACCGTTTTGTCGATGCTGACGCGACTTGGAGCTTTATAGGGCAGCCCGATTTTGTGGGGGTTGAAGGCACACCGAAAACTTGGGTGTTTCAATTGTCGGCAGACGGAGAAAAAATTTATATCGGTGTCAGCGATGTCAGTTCGCCAAACGCCATTTGGGAGTACGATATTAACACTGGGCAAGCCTCGGAATTGGCGAAAATGAGCGAACTCGATAGCATTGCGGCAACTCAAGAATTTATTACCGGGTATGATTCTTGGGATAGTCAGGGGCGTTTTTATATCTCCAGCTTTTCTATGTTCAATGGCATTAATGTTTATATGTTAGGCATTGATCCCGTGCGCATTAAAGCCTCTAATGACCCGTCTTTTGATTTGGTTGAAGTTGACATACAGACAAGTGATAGCGGGCTCACGCTTTCGCGATCAGGAAATAGATCTGAGTCACTGGAGGTGCTGTATGAAGTATCTCTATATGATGCAAATGATACTAGGCTAAATAAAGTGCTGGGAGAAAGGGAAATCGCTGCAGGTCAATCGAGTCTTGAGTTTAGTGTCGAAAGTTTAGCACTGCCGCCATTGAGTGATTTTTCTCGAGCTGAATTTTCCATAGTGCCTGATGGTAATGATTACGTCGTTGGCAGTATTTATAGGCTTGATTTGACGATTCAGTAACTTTTTTGAAATGTAATTGGTTTCTTTAATTGTTGCACGGTCAGTGCCAGTTTACTTTGTATTGAGCGCGTTGTCGGAATTGTGATTTTGATAAAAGTGATTAGGGTACAATCTTACAAAGCAAACCATTTGTGCGCAGGCGAGTTTTGGAATAAACCGTAGGTCGGAAAAAGCGTAGACGCCTGCCGATGTTTTAACGTGGTAATTTCCAGCCTTCGGTGTTTCTTTGCTTGGTTGGCAGGTTGGGCTTGGTGTCTGTGATGGCTGTGATGGCTGTGGTCATGTCGGATGGCGCTTTGCTTATCCGACCTACGCTTATCCGACCAACGATTATCGGGCCTACATTATGTGGTTTGTTGGCGATGGGAAAGTGTTGGTTCTTAATTGGGCGTCACATTTATGAAATGTATACACGTTACCAATCGCGTAAAAACTTATACCTTTTTAGCGGAATTTAGCAAACTTTTGTTTACCTCT
>JBLHGN010000271.1:0-4892 GCA_047616325.1 Lentisphaeria bacterium | reverse complement strand
CGTAGATACTCTCTGATTATGTGTACATAAGTGCTGCGGGTGTCTGTCGTAGAGTTTACGCTCCGGCACCTTTCCCATTGCGAGAAATTTTCAAGTGCACATAATCAGGTTGTGCGCATAATTTCGACCGACCGTAAACGGACGGATTTCATTTTCCTCAAGATTATTATCAATTGGGTACGAGCCATCTTCCAGGTAACGTATTAGCCCTGGCCATTGGTTTTTCAAATAGCCGAGCGCTTTTCCTAGTACTGTTTTTGGCGGTGCATGTAACAGACTATTTTCAAGCCACTTCGCCATTTTATTTATGATGGGGATAGCCTGTGTTTTCCGAGGCGCGTACCGCGCACTTTCTGACAAAGCTTTAGTTTGCTTTTCAATACGATAGAGCCCCTGGATAAACGCAATCGCTTGGTCGGCTTTGCCTACCTTCCCTTTAACTTGGAGTTTTTGTGCATCTACAAATTTTCGCCGCGTATGCGCCCAACAGCCTAAACGTACAATATCATGTTGATTGCATGCACTTTGATAGCCTTCATAACCGTCGACCATTAATGCCGATACGCTCTTATCTAACATTGCGCAAGGGATGGTGCCTTTGCGTGTGGCTTCGTAGTTGAACACCGTTATCGGCTGCTCAGTAAAACTCGCCATTAACCACATATAACGCTTACTTTGTGCGGGTTTATCCGGTTCATTAAGTACTTGTAGTGTGGTCTCGTCCATATGAACCACGGAGCGTTCGAGTATTTTGTCGAGCAACAGGTTAATTAAGGGCTGAATCAGCGCTCCTGCCTTTATCATCCAATTGCTTAAGTTTGTTCGGCCGATCTCAATGCGGATGCGCTTAAATATTTCACTTTGTCGAGACAGGGGTAATGCGTCATAATATTTTTGTGTAGCAACAAAAGCGAGCAAGCCTGGGCTGGAGATACTTTTTTCAATCGGCAGGGACGGTTTTCTGGCGGTAACAATATGCTGCCTGCCGCATAGGCACGCGTATTTTAGTCGACGGTGCCGGAGCACATTGATTTGCGCGGGGACAACATCAAGCTGCTCGTGATCCTCACTACCAACCCGCTCAAGCGTGGTGCCATCATGCGGACACACTTTGTCTGACTCGAGCAGATCATGGATGATGTCTTCTCGCGGGTAGTCTTTAGGAATACTGACGCGAGGGCGCTTCACTCGTTGGTGCGGTTTGACATCAATCGCTGCGGGGCTATCATCTTGCTCTTCGCTACACTCAAGTGCTTCAACTTCGTTAAAGAGCCCAAGCTGCTCGGAGGAGGGTTTTTCACTGGAAAGGCCAAACACTTTACGTTGAAACTGTTTAATTGTTTCTTCAAACGTCAGAATGTGATGACTTTTTTCCGCCAATTTCTGTCGACGTAATTTGTTTTGTTTCTGTAAGTTTGAGACCGTTTCTATGCAGTGGCATTATACTAAAACACCTTACCAAGCGCCTCTATATTTTAGGTGTTTATGCGGTTTAAACTGATTAATATCGAAGCCTCAGAGCAACCATGACCACTGCTCCGAAGTAAGTGTAACTTTTTCAGTTGTGTGTTTTCGGGGCCAATTGAATTTGGCTTTCTCCAAGCGCTTTTGCCACAATACAAAACCCGTATTATCCCAATACAATACCTTTATCTGTGCTCTTTTTTTGTTGCAGAGATAAATATGGCCCGGTCAAATACAGATAACTGCATGTGCTCTTCAATAATTAAACTCAAGCCGTTGATGGCTTTGCGAAAATCGAAAGGCTCCCTGTGTAGGTAGGTAGGTAGTAATGTTCTCGCTCCACCGTATCATCCGAGCGACTTAACCAGCGTTGCAATAAAGTGAGAGGGAATTGTCGCAGCAAAGCAAAGTGTTCCTCGCGGAAGGATCAATTCAACACGTGAACCAACGATGGTGGCGGGTGGTATGTCGGTGCCAGCCATTAATGAATGGAGATACCTTTAAGGCGTGTTTGGGTTTAAGTAAACTGAAATATTTTGGATTGGTATCACAAGCCTTGCAAAACTGCGTTTTCGAAACACCACTTTTAGCCTGCTATTGAATTATTTTTTGCCAATCTTGCTTGCTGCGTCTACCCATATTAACCTCCAGGTATTGAATGTATATGTAGAGGGGAATACGTTAGCACGGGTAGCCTGTAGTTGGATTTGCGCTTACTTTTATTTCGCTAACAAGTAAAAAAATTTCGTTGTTAATTTTAATGCCAACGTTTAGTGTCTATAGAAACTTTAATTACCTATTTCTAGGGGGAGGCGTATTAATAGAAGTGTCTTTGACAAACTATTCAGGCGATAAGCAAAAAGGGTTTAGTCATGAAACGATATTATTATATTAGCGATAATTTAACTGAATTAAAATCTTTTGAAGGCGAACTTGAAGCTAAAGGAGTAGAGCGTGTACACATACATGTGCTAAGTGACAACCAGGCCGCGGTAGATAGTCTTCACATTAATAGTGTGGGCTCTTTTTGGGGGGCAAGACATTGTGCACTCTGGTGCAATTGGTTTGTTGATTGGAGCACTGGGCGCGGCGATAATTTTGTGGTTGTTTGCCTGTGTAGGAAGCAACGATCAGGTGGCCAGTTTGCAAGCCGGCATTTTGGCATTTATTTTTTTCGGCTTTTGTGTGTGGGAAGGTGGCTTGTGGGGCATTCAAAAGCGCAACAAGAACTTTTGCGCTTTGAAAACCTATTGCACGCTGGAAAACACATATTGATGGTGGATGTGCATGCGCAACAGGAAGAAGTTGTACGTACCAAAGGAACCGCATATAAAACCGTCTGACAGTTCTATAAAAGTGAAAAGGTAAGCGCTATTCCTGTGTCGTTAAAACACCACTGGGGCAAATTTTATCACTGGGCGCCTTAAGCGTCGCTTTTTGCCGTATCAGTTACGTTATTTGCTTACGTCATCGATTTTTGTGTGGGCAGTTGCAGCTTAGTCCGTTGCGATAATGTTCGTCGCGTAGGTTTTGGTTTTGCGTCCGATGCGGCGCAGCCCCTGAACCGCGATAAACATCGCCACCGCCGAACCGGCAAGCCAGCTAAAAGCGAATACGGGTTGAGTGTTTATATTGCCCAGCTGATATAAAAAACTTGCCGACCAGTAAGCAAGGAAGCTCGACCAGCCCACCACCAAACTCGCCCAGTAAGGGCCAGACTCGCGGTTAAGCGCGCCCATAACAGCCACACAGGGGGTGTAGAGTAAAATCAACACCAAGTAGCAAAAAGCCGAATAGCTGTTTCCGAACAGGTTTTGCATGGCCGAAACGCCGGTATTTGACACGCCCTGATCTTCGGCGGAAGTGCTCACCGAACCTAAGCCCAGCGGGTCGGTAAGGCTAGTGCTGAGGGCGGCAAAATTGGTGGCAATAGACACAAAGGCGTCTTTGGTTCTATCGCGCAGGCTAAATGCTTGCTCATCGTTGATTGTTTCACCGGCAACATCCTGATACAGCGCATCGAGTGTGCCGACAACGGCCTCCTTGGCAAAGATACCGGTGAAAACCCCCACCGTTGCTGGCCAGTTTTCTTCTTTCACTCCGATGGGTGCCAGTAAGGGTGTCAGAAATTTGCCCACGTAGCTCAACAGCGAATCTTTGCTGTCTTGGTTACCAAAGCTGCCATCGAGGCCGATGGAATTAACAATGGTTAGCACCGCCACCACCTTAACAATGGTGCTACCTGCCCGTTTAACAAAGCCGCGCAGACGATGCCAGGTGGTGATAAGAATATTGCTCAGGGTGGGCATGTGAAAAGCGGGCATTTCTTGAAAGGAAGGAGTAGCCTGGCCGGAAAATAAGGTTTTACGAAATAGCCAGCCGGTAAACACCGCCATAGCAATGCCAAATAAATACAGAACAAATACTATGGAGGAGCCATTGTTCGGAAAAAATGCTGCCGCAAACAAGGCATAAACGGTGAGCCTGGCACCGCAGGACATAAACGGTGACATGGCGATAGTGAGAAGCCGGTCTTGCTCGCGGGTGAGTGAGCGCGAGGCCATTACCGAAGGCACGTTACAGCCAAACCCAACAATGAGCGGTACAAAGGAGTTGCCCGGCAGGCCTATGCTGGCCATCAGGCGGTCCACCACAAAGGCGGCCCGCGCCATATACCCCGAATCTTCCAGCAGGCTTAAACACAAGTAGAGAAAGCCGATAACCGGCACAAAGGTGCCTACCAACTGAATGCCGCCACCTATGCCATTGGCGAGAATGGTAATCAGCCAGGCCGGCGAGCCGACACTCGCCAATACTTCAGTAAAGCCATCCACCAATATGGCGCCCAACAAAATATCAAAAAAGTCGATAAATACAGCACCTAAGTTAATGGCCACCATAAACATCAGATACATCATCAGTAAAAATATAGGAATGCCCAGCCAGCGGTTGAGTACAATATTATCCACTCTATCTGTGAGCGAACTGCGGCTTGGCTCCATCACCACAACGCCCTGGGTCTGTTTTTGTATCCAGTGAAAGCGGTGGCTTATGGCCTCCTCTTCACAGAGTAGGTCTTCTTTGGGCGTGGGGGTGGTTTCTGGGTGCAGAGCGATATTTAAAAGAATGTCTTTCAGTTCTTGCAGGCCTTCGCCCTTGCTTGCGACAACCCCAACCACGGGTACGCCTAGGCGCCGTTCCAGTTCTTTTATATCAATGTGAATGCCCTGACTGTGGGCGACATCGAGCATGTTGAGCACGACAACGGTGGGCCTGCCGGTATCGAGAATTTGATGGGTAAGTAGCAGGTGTCGATTTAGATTGGCGGCGTCCACCACGTTAATAACAAGGTCGGGTTTTTCTTCGCTAATAAAGCGGCGGGCAATCTGCTCGTCAATACCTTGGTCTTTGTCGCCAAGAGAATAAAC
>JBLHGN010000270.1:0-4893 GCA_047616325.1 Lentisphaeria bacterium | reverse complement strand
CCTAATATGGCCATTATACCGCCAGCTCGATGGACATCTTCGACGTGATATTTCGGGCTGTTTGGAGCGGCTCTGCAAAGCTATGGAACGTCGCGAGACATAACGTCTATATCGTCCATTAAGAAGTACACACCGGCCTCTTGGGCTGCGGCTAGCAGGTGCAGTATTGTATTGGTTGAGCCGCCCATGGCAATGTCGACTGTCATTGCGTTTTTGAAGGCGGCTTTGGTACAAATGTCACGCGGTAATACATCTTTAGCGTCATTTTCGTAATAGCGCCTGCCAATTTGACTATCTCGTGCGCAGCGCGTTTAAAAAGCTTCTCGCGATCTGCGTGGCAAGCATTGTGCCATTGCCGGGCAGGCTAAGACCGAGAGCCTCAGTCAGGCAGTTGATGGAATTCGCAGTAAACATTCCCGAGCACGATCCGCATGTGGGCATGCGCTGCGCTCATATTCTGCGACTTTTTCGTCCGATGCGTCAGGATTAGCGGCCACGACCATAGCGTCAATTAAATCGAGTTTATTTTCTGATAACTTGGTTTTGCCAGCCTCCATTGGCCCGCCCGAAACAAATACCACCGGAATATTAATGCGCATTGCCGCCATTAACATCCCGGGCGTTATTTTGTCGCAGTTGGATATGCATACCATGGCATCTGCACAGTGAACATTGACCATATATTCCACAAAATCGGCTATTAGGTCCCGGCTGGGCAAGCTATAAAACATGCCGTCGTGCCCCATGGCGATGCCGTCGTCCACCGCAATCGTGTTGAATTCCTTTGCCACGCCTCCGGCCACTTCGATTTCTCGCGCGACGAGCTGCCCCATATCTTTTAAGTGGACGTGCCCGGTACGAATTGAGTGAAGGAGTTTACTACCGCGATAATGGGTTTTTGAAAATCGTCGTCCTTCATGCCCTCGGCGCGCCAAAGTGCACGGGCACCAGCCATATTACGGCCTGCGGTGGTAGTTCGAGAACGATATACGGGCACCTTGCGTTTCCTCTAGAATTTTACTCTTTATGCGTAAAACTATTCGCACAGCGAATTTGTATTTAAAGCCGCAGAGGGTAGCGGGTTTTGTGTGGAGGTTGGCTAACACTGAAGATAATTCGGGCTGGCTAATACAAATGATATTAACGAAATTCAGCTATTTCGCCATACCTATCGCGCCTGGATAGTGTTTTTCAAGCTGCTTATATAAAAAGGAGTAGCGTTTAAACTGTTTGTGGTCTGCACTGATTTTACCTACAGCTCTCATGCTGCGTCGACACATGGATTCGTGACGCTCTTTGAAGCCATTGGCTTCCGCTTCGGCGACGATGGTTTGTACTAGGTTGAGATTGAGGCCAATATGTTTTGGATAAGACGACAGGGCTTCCACAAACACCGTAATCGCGTCTTCAAAATCTTTTTCTTCGTAAGAACCAATACCCTTTTTTGTGAGACCAGCAGCAACTTTCCGCCCGGCATCTGAAATTGGCTCGCCGGTAATACCATCGAGAATTCGCATGATATCTGGGTTGCCTTCATGCCGTGCGGCAAGCTTGGTTAGCAGCTCTCGCGCGCCATCTTCGTCATCCATTACGTGCATGGTACGTGCAAATTCAAGGCTGGTTTCTGCGGGAGGCGCCGCCAAGGTGTTGTACATGCTCTTGGCTTTTACTAAGGTTTTTTGCGCTAGGTCGTCTTTGCCCTGGGCGCTAAATATTTGTGCTTCTACCATTTGGGCCTGCACGGCCACTTCCGGGCGGTCCGAATAGCGCTTGCGCGCGCGATCGAGAAAAGAATTGGCCTGTTTTACTAAAACTTTGGCTTCGGTAGTATCGTCGCCCTTTACAATTTCCGATACTTTGCGTGCATAGTTGAAATAGTCCTGCTCTGATTCGTGGCAGGAGTTGGCGCCCCATTTTATGGATTGATGATGGGATTTAAGTGCAGTTTCATCATCGTGATTAAACTCGGCAAGGGCCGCTAGGCGCCGATGGCGAATGACTGATTTGGGAGATATTCGGGTGGCATTTTCGGTGGATCGTTGCGCTGCATCGCTGTCTGTGCGTGCCGTATGTATTTCGGCAAGCATATCGTGGGCTTCGATGTAACGATCGTCTTCTTCGATTACTTGTTTGAGAATTCCCTCTGCAGCATCGTATTTCCCGAGTGCAAGTTGGGTTTTGGCCATGCCCAGCTTAGCCCAAATTACTGGCTTTTTCCCCAAAACACTTTCGTAGACTTGGTTGGCTTCTTTTAATTGTTTTAACAGAAAGTGCAACTGCCCCTTCATTTTCAAACAATCCGCCGAGTAGCGGTGGGCTTCGCGGATCATTTCGTTGCAGTACTCAAGCGCTTCTTTGTAGTCACCTTTAGATATTGCTCGTTTAATATGGAGCAAGGCTTCGTGCCGAATAATGGCCTTGTTAAGGCGAAGTTTCAATGACGCCTGGGTATAGGGTTTGGTTATGTAGTCGTCCGGTTGGCACTCAAGTGCTCCGAGTACCATTTCTCTTGAGGACTCACCAGTAATCATCACGAACAAGCTAGTCATCAGCAATACGCGTAGGAATCGTACTTCTTCTAAAATTTGTTGACCGTCTTTGCCTGCGCCTAGATTGTAATCGCACAGCACTATGTCATATTTCTTGTGGCTGCACTGGCGAATGGCTTCCTGGCCATCAGCTGCTGTGTCTACTGACTGGGCGCCAAACGTTTTTAATGTTCGGGTTAGCGAGCCTCTAATTTCTGGAAAATCGTCAATAATCAAACATTTTTTGTTGGCGTAAATTTTTACGATATCTATCTGACGGATTTCGCTAGGATTCTGCGATAGCAGCGGGTTCATTTAATTCTCGCATTCGTGAAAAACACTTAAAGTTTAGGCAACATTTAAGTGTTTTGCCTACTATGTGAGGCTCTATGTTTGCGAAAGATCGATTTCCTTCATCAATACTTTAGATTTTCGTTGATAATTGTAAAGAGTGCGTCGTTCCACCGGCAAGATATCAACAGCAATTTCTGAAAAACCCTGTTCGATAAACCAGTGTGAGGTTTGTGTTGTTAGCGCATAAAGTTTTGTAAAATCAAGTTTTGCTGCTTGCCTCTCTATATGGGTAAGCAATTTGGCCGCGCGGCCACCTTTTTGATAGCTGAGGTGCATGGCAACACACGCAAGCTCGCCGGTTTTGTCGGCTTGCATTGGGTAGAGACCGGCACAGCCAATCAATAGGCCGTCTTTTTCCATTACGGTAAAATGATCGATTTCGGTCTCCAGTCGCTCCCTTGACCGCTTGACCAATATGCCTTTCTGTTCCAATGGTTCGATAAGGCTCAGTATTCCCACGACATCTTCGATATGAGCGCGGCGGATGGTTTCGTAGCTATCGCGATGAACCATGGTTCCCGAGCCGTCGCGAGTATAGAGTTCCTTTAGCAGTGCGCCATCTTCGGAGGCGGAAATTACGTGACCGCGTGCCACGCCTCCATCGCAGGCTTTCTGGCATGCGCGAAGAGCAAAATAGGTGTTGGATAGGTTGTTGTGGTGATTTTCCACCAAGAACTTCTCACACTTAAGTAAGGTGAGTTCACGAAATAAGGTACCGTCTTTACTGCAAATTGAGCCGTCGTCATTATAGGCAATCAATTTGTCTGCACCTAAGTCGATAGCGGTTTTAATGGCCACATCAGCAAAGGACAAATTGAATGCCTCACCCGTTAGTGAATATCCTAATGGCGACAATAGAACGATACTGCCGAGCTCCAGCAGTTTTAAGATAGAGTCGTGGTCTACACTTCGCACTTTTCCCGCATACTGAAAATCGACGCCATTGATTACGCCCTGAGGCATAGCGGTGATAAAGTTTCCGCCCCGTATTCGAGCCTTAGCACCATGCATGGGTGAATTGGGTAGGCCAGAAGAAAAGCCTGCCTCCAAAGTAAAGCGGGCAGCGCCGACAGCCTTCAGTACCTCGGGCATGTATTCTTTTGCGGTTATCCGTAAGCCGCTATGAAATTCCGAAACAATCCCACGATTTTTGAATTGATCCTCGATTTGTCTGCGTGCGCCGTGAACCACCACCACCCGCACACCGAGACTGTTTAACAGCACCAGGTCGCTAATAATGTTGCTGAAATTGCCTAGAACGAAACAATCGCCCGGCAGCATCACCACAAAGGTTTTGCCTCGATGGCAGTTTATGTAGGGGGAAGAATGTCTGAACCATTCTACGTAAGAGGCGGTTGAGTGTTCCACGACGAGACCTTGTTAGTAATGAATGTGCCAATCACAGGTTTAGCTGTGCAATTGCAGGCGTATACATCTAGCGCCCGAGGCCACAGAAGCTATCAGGAAGATCCGGGTAGAACAAGTGTTAAGGCGTGTATTGACTGACAATACCTTGCAGTTCCTGTACCTGCGCCGTGAGGCGCTCAGCACTTCTATGAGAGTCTTCGGTGCTTTGTTGGGTGCGGTCTGAAAATTCATTAATATTGCAAATATTGCGGTTAATTTCCTCTGCCACAAGCCCCTGTTCTTCAGCGGCAGAGGCAATCTGTAGCACCATCTGTGCTAGTGAATTAACTGCATTGGCGATGCTGTCTAGCGATGCGCCGGTTAACGCGGATTGTTCTACACTATTTTCCGCCACCTGCTTACCTTGCGCCATTACCGTTACAGCTTTGTCAGCGGCAGTTTGCAATTGCTGAATCATCGATTGAATTTCATCGGTAGAACTTTGGGTTTTACTGGCCAAGCTTCGCACCTCGTCGGCCACTACAGCAAAACCTCGACCCTGCTCGCCGGCCCGAGCTGCTTCGATGGCAGCGTTGAGTGCGAGTAAGTTGGTTTGTTCGGCAATACTCCTAATAACCGCCACTACGCCACCGATCGCTTCAGA
>JBLHGN010000269.1:0-4909 GCA_047616325.1 Lentisphaeria bacterium | reverse complement strand
TATCAAGACATGGAATATCTCTATCTAAAAATTAGGCAAGAAGCAGTTGCTACCTGATAAAACTTTGAAATTTACCGAACAACCGGAACTTGGAAATTCAGAGAAATTGGTCAGCCAAAGTGGTAAATAGCCGAACAAAATTAATATCATGCATTTCCGCGCATGACCTCCTCCACAAAGGATAACGTTCTGCTGATAGAGTATCGCCATACTTTTATTACAATGCTCAATAATATAATCAATTAATGTTATATTTTTATTCATGCCAGATCCCCGTTTTGTGGCGTATAAAACGAAAAACTTGAAAAAACATTATTTTAAATAGCAAGCCTTATTTTCCTATTGTTTTCGGTTCAAGATGCCGACTCCAGAGGCTTCATGTTTTACATGTAGCATTCCTTTGGAAAAAGCCAAGATATGCGCGTGATGCCCGTTAAAAGAGGAAACTTGATGTAATGTATTTACCATCGCGTCTTTCAATGGGAACACAGATGGTTTTTATAGTTAATCCTCATAAGCTTAAAATACTTTAAAGATGAAAAAAAGTGGTATATATTCACATATCTATTAATTTTTATCATGGATATTATGATTGAACGCATTCATCTGAGGGTTGTACAAGCCGTTGAGCAACACGGGTCGCTCACCTCAGCCGCCAAAGAGCTCTGTGTGACTCAGTCGGCTCTGAGTCACACCATACGAAAACTGGAAGATAGTCTTGGCAGTAAAGTCTGGTTGCGTGAGGGCCGCAGATTGCGGCTTACACAGGCTGGGCGATATATACTCAATATTGCTAACCGTGTGCTTCCCGTGCTTAGTCATGCCGAGGACAAGCTCAAACAGATCGCTCAAGGCGAGCGTGGTACTTTGCGAATTGGTATGGAGTGTCACCCTTGTTATCAATGGTTATTAAAGTTGGTGGCCCCATTTTTAGACACTTGGCCAGATGTTGATGTGGATGTAAAACAGAAATTCCAGTTTGGCGGCGTTGGTGCTTTGCTGGATTACGAAATTGACATGCTGGTGACGCCAGACCCATTTAATAAAGATGGCCTTTGTTTTAATCCTGTATTTGATTACGAGCAAGTATTGGTTGTGCCTCAGCATCATGCCTTAGCCTCCCGGCGATACATTCAGGCAGAAGATCTACACAATCAAGTATTGTTAACGTACCCTGTAGCCACGGATCGCCTGGATATTTACACCCAGTTTCTCAATCCGGCGAAAATAGTACCTAAACATCACAAAACCACTGAAGCCACCGAAATCATGCTGCAAATGGTGGCTAGCGATCGTGGCGTGGCTGCGCTGCCACGTTGGCTGGCCGAAGAATACTGTACAAGATTACCCTTGGCGGTTGTGCGCTTGGGCAAAAGTGGTATTGCCAAACAGATCTATCTGGGCACGCGTGAAAGTGATGAGGGTATTGAATACCTTAAAGCGTTTATTGACTTGGCCCGCAGTTACAAACATCCGACGGAAGCAGATAATACCTAAGCCTCTAAATTCTTCAGCACGGAAGCCACTATCAGCTTACTAAAACGATTGCTGGAATGACCCGAGTGCTATTCTAGAAGTTGTAGCAATACGTTCGCGACGTTCAGTTATTTTCTCCGCATCACGCGATGATGCTCTTCCGATACAGTACCACGACTATTCATAATTCATTGCACTGAAAACCAGAGTTGAGCTGCATATGAGTTGTCTCGGTGGCGATCAGTGCAATACGATTTTGCTGACCCAAAGCGTCGCATGAAAAAATCTCATGAATACATGAGAAAAAATCAATTTCATTCATGTTTAAACCCAAGTATAAAGTGCGCTCTGCTCTTAATCCTCGGCAATTATGACTGATGCTCAAATAGGTTCAGCTCAGCAACGTCAATGTGAAAGTCCAGAAATAGCGATGATGAATACATTAAGATTTTATCTCAAGAAACAGGATACCCAATCACAATGAATAAAGGCTTTACATATACTATTAAGCGCATTTGTTTCGATGAAAATTATCATCCCTCAGACAGCACACGGATCACGACTAACTTTGCTAATTTGGCGAGAGGGGATAGCCGCCAAGAGAATTTGAGCAATACCTTAAGAATGGTTGACAGCCGCTTCAATGCATTGGCTCATTGGGATAACCCCAAAAGAGATCGTTACTCAGTCGACCTGGAAATCATTTCTGTCAGTATCGATATCGAAGGCAATGGTCAACACTTTCCATCAATTGAAATGCTAAAGACTACCATTATTGATCAGAAGGCGAATAAGTGTATCGAAGGTATTGTAGGAAATAATTTTTCTTCTTATGTCAGAGATTATGATTTTAGCGTACTGCTGTTAGATCATAATAAAGGTCAGTCTCGGTTTAGTATTCCAGATAACTTTGGCGATCTGCATGGGAAACTCTTTAAAGATTTCGTGGATTCTAATGATTACCAAGAAAACTTTCATAAGCCTCCTGTGATATGCCTCAGTGTCTCGGATAATAAGACCTATCACCGCACTGAAAACCAGCACCCTGTATTGGGCGTTGAATATCTAGCCAACAAATCTTCTTTGACTGAGCAGTATTTCAAAAAGATGGGATTCAATGTCCGTTATTTTATGCCGCCCAATAGTGTTGCACCTTTAGCATTTTATTTTTTTGGGGATTTACTCAGTGATTACATCAATCTTGAGCTTATTGGCACCATTAGCACAATGGAAACATTCCAAAAAATATACCGGCCTGAGATTTATAATGCTAATGCTGTTGCAGGCAATCACTACCAACCAAATCTGAATGACCCAGATCATTCGTTAACACAAATTGTTTATGATCGTGAAGAGCGTAGTCAGTTGGCGGTTCAGCAAGGAAAATTTGCTGAGGAAAACTTTCTAAAACCCTATCAATCTATTCTTGAGCAGTGGTCTGAAAATTACGCTTTATAGCTAATCAAAATACAGAAGCTTATTATGAAAAAATTATTACCGACTTCAACAGCTGGCAGTTTACCTAAGCCTTCTTGGCTTGCTGAACCTGAGAAAATTTGGTCACCTTGGAAATTACACAATGAAGAATTAATTGACGGCAAGCATGATGCGTTGCGCGTCTCTTTGCAAGAACAAAAACACGCAGGGATTGATATTGTTAGTGATGGCGAGCAAACGCGCCAACATTTTGTTACAACGTTTATTGAGCACCTTAACGGCGTTGATTTTGAAAAGCGTAAGGTCGTTAAAATTCGTGATCGTTATGACGCCAGTGTGCCTACGGTTGTTGGTCCTGTCAGTCGATCCAATCCCGTATTTGTTGACGATGCCAGGTTTTTACGCCAGCAAACGGATCAGCCCATTAAGTGGGCTCTGCCAGGCCCTATGACAATGGTGGATACACTGTACGATGACCATTATAAAAGTCGCGAAAAACTTGCTTGGGAATTTGCTAAAATTCTCAATCAAGAGGCTAAAGAACTAGAGGTTGTAGGTGTTGATATTATTCAGTTTGATGAGCCTGCATTTAATGTATTTTTTGATGAGGTAAATGAATGGGGTATTGCCTGTCTGGAAAAGGCAATCGAAGGTCTTAAATGTGAAACAGTGGCGCATATTTGTTACGGCTATGGTATCAAAGCGAATACAGATTGGAAGCTAACGCTAGGTTCTGAGTGGCGACACTACGAAGAAGTGTTTCCAAAATTACAACAATCGAACATCGACATCATCTCCCTCGAGTGTCATAACTCGCATGTGCCGATCGAACTACTCGAACTCATTCGGGGTAAAAAAGTCATGGTTGGCGCCATTGATGTGGCAACAGATATCATTGAAACGCCCGAAGAAGTCGCAGCAACTCTGCGAGAAGCGCTTAAGTATGTGGATGCCGATAAACTCTATCCTTGTACCAACTGTGGTATGGCGCCGCTGTCACGTGAAGTTGCAAGAGGTAAGCTCAATGCTTTACAAGCGGGTGCAGAGATTATGCGAAAAGAACTCTCGGCTTAGTGTGTACTAGAGTACCCGGTACAAAAACGGCTATCAACGTCCCACGAAGTGACGGCAAGTCTTTTTCGGTAACTAAAATTAAAGTCGCAATTAATGAGTATCATTGAATTTATAACAAATAATCACATTATCTTTTTGTCATTGGTTGCGACAGGAGCATTCGCCGGCATTTTAGCAGGCTTGTTAGGCGTAGGAGGCGGTATCGTCATTGTGCCGGTGCTCTTTTTTTTGTTTCAAGGCGTTGGCGTATCACCGGAATCTGCAATGGTGGTAGCGACAGCAACCTCATTAGCCACGATAGTGCCGACATCTATTAGTTCAATTCTCTCACACCACCAAAGAGGGAATGTGGATTTTGACCTTTTAAAACGATGGGTAGCATTTATTTTTCTTGGCGTATTCGCGGGTAGCTGGCTAGTGACTTATGTTGATGGCACCTGGCTTACGGTATTGTTTGGTGGGATAGCGATTTTCTCTGCCTTAAATATGCTGTTCAGAACTGGGAAAGCCGCGCTGTTCCAACAGTTGCCTAGTAAAATAGGGCAAACAACAATGGCTGTATCTATTGGCTTTTTCAGTTCTATGGTCGGTATCGGCGGTGGTACTATCTCTGTTCCATTGCTCACCCTGTATAACTACACAGTCTACAAGGCCGTTGGCACCGCCTCGGCAATAGGGTTGATCATTTCTTTGCCGAGTGTGCTGATAATATGGGCGTTGGGTAGCACGCCGAATGATGCACCAGCTGGCACATTTGGGTTATTCAATCTCATTGGTTTCTTTTGTATTGTGCCGCTAACCGTAATATTTGCACCTGTAGGGGCATCACTGGCCGGTAAATTGGATGCGGCAAAATTGAAAAAGGTCTTTGCTGCGGTATTGTTCATCACTGGCCTGCGTATGCTAGTACAGCTTTCCATGT
>JBLHGN010000268.1:0-4927 GCA_047616325.1 Lentisphaeria bacterium | reverse complement strand
TGTATGCTTGCTTCGGCTCAGAACCTTTTTAACTGATTCCGACTTGAATGACTGATTGAATTTCGTACTCATTTTGTTTGCCTCTAATTAAAAATTAGAAGCGACAACTAGCCTGGCACAGGGGGGTATTGAGGCTCTTCTTTTTTAGAGATGGGCCTCACTGATAGCTGTTTTAGCTGCATGGCGCGTACGTTCTTACTCTCAATGTGAAATATGACTATACATGCGTACGCTATATTTGTTCAGCGCAGGGGGAGAATGCTAGACGAGGTATAGCTTTGCTAGTAAGAACGAATGCGCCCTGAGGGAGTAATACCCATTCCTGCGCTTGACTGCGTAGTGTATTACCTGCCCGTTAATCCGTTTTTCTGGCTAGCCGTGGGGCTTTTGGCTGTAAAACTCCACTACAGTGATTGACTTTTCTTGGATTGAATGTTTTTTAAGTAATTTTGCGGTTAGGCCGAGAATCGCTGCTTTAAGCCGGTGCGAATTGCTAAATCGCTGAAAAGGGAGTAATTTCGCCAACAATTCTTTTGCTTTATTATTAATTTTGATTGTAGGATTTGAGCCTAAAATGTGGGGCATTCTCATTCATTTTGCCTGTTTATGGCGTACTAAACTTTTTTGTCAAAAAAGAGCATGGCGCTGGCGCCTGTGCAGTCAACGTAAGTACAAATATCCAAAACCTATAAATTTATTGATAGATATAGCAAGTAGGTATATCTGATGGAGATAATTGATGGAAATGACCTTGGCCACACCCAGTCTACTTTTCCCCGCCATATCGTTGTTGCTATTAGCCTATACAAATCGCTTTGTGGTTCTCACCAATGTGATTCGGCAGCTCGGCAATGGTGAAGCTGGGGTTAAAAAAGATATTGTGTTTAAGCAAATTGAAAGCTTGCGCTTACGCTTGCAAATAATTCGATCTATGCAGGTGTTTGGCGTGCTGTCTTTTGTTGTGTGCACGCTGGCTATGTTTGCACTTTTTTTAGCTTGGGAGCTTGTTGGGCAATTGCTCTTTGGCGCCGCTTTGTTACTACTGGTGGTTTCACTTCTCTATTCTTTATACGAAGTACACATTTCCACGGCGGCTATTAATATTGAAATAGAGCGAATGGGTATGCGGTAGTTGTTATTGCAAAAACGATGCTTGATTTTTTAGTGATCAATAAAAATTTGAAAAAAGTGTTCGGTTTATTCCTTTTCGTTGAGTGATATATCGAGAGCAAGGGCATCGGCGATGGTATCCAAAGTATCGTGAATACTCTGCAAATCTATATCGATGGGTATTTCCAATTGTCCGCATGCTTCAAATAAGGGCTCACCACTGTATGCCATACTCGATAACTTGGTTTCCAGTTCGGCAAGGTTGATCTGGCTTCGGGCAAAGGCTTGGGACAGCTCCCATACTATACCCAGACGGTCGGGTCCGACAGCGTGAAATGAAGCCTGCTTGTGTGGCGTAACGTGAGGCGTTTCACGGTAGGTATCAACTGTTACCCCGATATCCCTGTTTTGTAGGGCTGCCATTTGCACAATCAACGCGTCTTTTTGCTCTTCTGGTACGGTGACACGAATAACGCCAGCAAACTTACCGGCAAGTTGCGCCAGACGGCTTTCGAGCCAATTGCCCTCGTGTTTAGAGACAACGTTGGCTATAGCCTCAACAACGCCGGGCTTATCATCACTAATAACGGTTAATATAAGATGTGAAAACATCAAGGTATTCCTTTATGGTATAGGCAGTTTAGTTTCCACCTAGTGATGGTAGGGCTGATCGGAAACGGGAGGTTTCCACTAATAAAAAACTAGCCAAGTTCTGTCCATAAATAGGACTCTAGCTAGATTATAATGGGCAATGTAATAAATATCTTGTAAAACCTAGGTCATAGAAGCTATTGGCAGCATTTATTCTTTAACTTTCGGCAAAGTGAAGTTTAGAGCGTGGGAATTAGAAGGTAAGCGTTAGGTTTGCCTAAATTTTGAGTATTACAAAGGGGTTTAACCGTGATTGTTCCTGCCGAGCGCTTAACCATAGACGCTATTCGAGCCGTAGTAGAATCGTATATCAGTCGTGAGGGTACCGATTATGGTGAATTTGAGAGCAGTTTTGAAGAAAATGTCGATCAATTGATGCCCAAAGTGATTAGTGGGGAGGTTGCCATCGTTTACGACGAGGAGTCGGAGACCGTTAGTCTTATGGTAAAAGCCGATGCGCTAAAAGTTTCTAAGCCTTAGTCTGAGATTAGCGAGTGTACGTGTGAAGTAGAACCCCATTGATATTTAGAATAGGGTGAGAGTCGGTTTTTCCCTTCACTAGACCGAGTTTTAGGTCTGATTTTAGGTCTAGTTTTCAAGTACTAGAATCTTGTCGGGGGCCGCTAAAACCGGTGCAATTTTATTCATAATTTCGGTTCTTTCTGGGCTCTTATACCAGCGGTTCCAGTCTTGGTGTGTGCGCCATTTACATAATACAAAACGGTGGTGAATATCACCGGTATTGGCGAAAGTTTCACCCGCTATAAAGCCGTGCACTACGTAAGTGCTTTGCAATGCGCTACGCGAAAGATCGTCGTAGGTTGATGCGAGGCCTTCGGCGATATGCCGTTCGATTAACACGTGTATCATAAGACGCTCCGAGATTGAAAATGTAGCTGTGCAATATAAACTAATCTAGCGTGATTTTGTACTTTCTCTCTGGGGGTAATTCTCAGTGTCGTTTTTAGTAAAATCGAGAACTGACTACCATCCGCAATATGTACGTATTATCTTAACGCTTTGCTGAAAGCCTAATTAAGTGTGCAATTATGTTTTTTAACGTCTCGAAACAAGTTGATGCCAGTGGTCTTATTTGCCCTGAGCCGATCATGCTGTTACATGCCGCCGTTCGTGACGCCCAAACTGGCGATATCATTGAGTTGAAAGCGACAGATCCATCGAGCCGGCGAGATGTCACTAGCTTTTGTGATTTTCTTGGGCATCAGTTGGAGGGGTTAACTGAAGTCGATGATGTATTGGTGTTTTATATAAAAAAGGGCTAATTAACAGGCTGCCATGCTCTCAATGTCTTCATTGCCATTCGGCTCGCTGTGTTAGAGTACTTACCTTTATTCCGCAGAGTAAGCCTGTTAAGCTGGCATTGTGTATCGCAGAACAAGCACACTGCGCTCGTCTTCGCAGAATAAAAACCAACCAAGCATCCTTCCTACGTCAGGAAGTTGTCTAATACGCTGCGCTACGTGCTAGAACGACTCATCGACAAGCATTGAAATTGCCGCCATAGCCTCAGGGTCTTCCGACTTAATCTTGTTGGCTATATGATGTTGGAAAAAGTATTTAAAGCGCGCGTCTGTCTGTGCTGGATAGAGGCAGGCGTCTCCCGGCAGTACCGGCGTACTTTTTACTTTTTCGTCATCGATTAGCATACCGCACACCGAACCGTCATTGTGAAGCCGCCAGCTAATAACCTCTTGCAGGGTAAGGCTCCTGAAGCCCGAATCAGAAAGTACGGCGTGAGTGCCTATGGTGTCTGGAATTTCCTGAACGATGTCCTGCGGATTCTCGCATTGAAAATCGTAGTATTCGGCGGCTGTTTCAAGTTCAACAATTTTGTGTATTGGCGCTTCAAAAAACAGTTCGTCAATACCAGGGTCGTAGTAGCCTTCGAAGGTGCCATTAAGGGGGTCGTTAATGTCCTGGCAGGCAATTATGTCGTTCAACCAGGGCACCAAGCCTACCACCTCGCCATCGGCCCTCAAGGCCCAATAGAGTACTTTCAAACTAAAATACTTATCCTCACTCACTTCATTGGAGTAAAGCATTTCTAAGCCGTCAAGTTCGGGGGAAAGTCGGGTGAAACGTATGTCATTCCGGAAAGAGTAGGGTCTTCCAGTGAATAAATCGATCACATTGTCCTTGCCTCGATCGTTGCTTGAGGTTTTCATATAAGCACCTCCAGATGGGATTCTGACGCCCTTGATTGGTGTCAGGGGTGATGATTTGGATGATCATCACCTCTTACAGTATAGACTCTTGCAAAATAACACAAGACGTGGGATATAAGCGTGTTTAAACTATTTAACCTCCAGCGTGATTTGGCGATGTGAACTGGTGGGTCATAATGGCACTGTGGTCAATGTATATATTTGGTCTCGTCCTCGTAAAACTCATCTAAATTTGGCGTGCCCGCACTGAGCCACGCCGTTACCTTAAGCTTAGAACAATTAATGCAACAAGAATTCAAAAGCCCACCTCAAAATCACATAAATCGCCTCCCTCGCGTATTTAGCCACACATTTTGGACGGAATATCATACGATGCTCGAAGGTGGTGCTACAGAGCCATTTTATCGCCCTAAAGGGCCATGTTGTAGCCACAGCACCATTTTCTTCACGAGTGACTACATTTCCAGTGCCTTGCACGAGACTGCCCACTGGTGCTTGGCGGGAGAGGGTCGGCGCCAGCTTGAAGACTTCGGCTATTGGTACGAACCGGACGGTCGCAATCATAGTCAGCAGGCAGAGTTTGAGCGGGTGGAAGTAAAGCCACAGGCATTGGAGCGAATTTTTTCTTTTGCCTGCGGGCAGGTATTCCGAGTGAGTGCGGATAATTTGAATGGCGGTGCGAAGGCGAGTGCCGCTTTTGTCGATGCCATTCACCGGCAGACCATTGCCTACTGCACCTTCGGCTTGCCTACTAGGGCAGGGGCATTTGCGCAGGCTTTGGCAAAGGAATTTGGTCGGCCTGGTTTCCTGGCCACCGAACCTTATCGTAGGGAAAACCTGACATGAATTCAGTGCGCAAAGATAAGCCGTGGCGTGGCTCTAAAGTGGCTATGCCTGAAGCGGCACTATCTGAAAAGCCAGTATCTGAAGCGTCAGTAATTGGAGAGTCAGTAATTGAAGAGACTGCGCCTATAAGAGCC
>JBLHGN010000267.1:0-4955 GCA_047616325.1 Lentisphaeria bacterium | reverse complement strand
CCAAGTACAAGATTGAATACCATTTTGTGTGGGTGACGAAATATCGTTATCAAGTGCTCACAGGGGATATTAGGCTTAGGGTTAGATAGCTAATTCGGCAGACGTGCGAGCGATTGGAAATTGAAATACTGAAAGGCGTTGTTAGCAAAAACCATATTCATTTGTTGATGTCGGCGCCACCTACGTTGTCGCCGTCCGACATTATGAGGAGGATAAAGGGGCGAAGTTCATCAAAGTTATTTCAAGAGTATCCCCTTTTGAAAAAGCGTTACTGGAGTCAGCATTTCTGGGCGAGAGGTTATTTTTGTGTAACGGCGGGGGAGTTAACGAAAGAAATGATCAGCGAGTACTTAGAGCACCACTTCGAGCGCAAATCAGATGATCAGTTCGAAGTGGAGTAGTTTAGCTGGCTTTAGCCGAAAAGCTGGACTTTCAGTCCGCAGTTTTAACCCATCGTCTTCAGACGATGGTCGTTGAGTATTGTCAAAAATTGTGCGTCCCTCTTCGATGGCGGCAACAATGGTGGCGAAGTTATCGTCCATTAGCACCATGTCGCTGGCTTCCTTGGCCACGTCGGTGCCCATAACGCCCATGTCGGTGTGTTTCAGTGCTGGCGCGTCGTTTACGCCATCGCCTGTGACTGTGACAATTTCGCCGCTGCTTTGCAGGGCTTTTACAATGCGCAATTTCTGTTCGGGGTTGCTGCGCGCAAAAATAATTTGCTGAGAAGAGCTTAGAGTTTCGGCCAGTTCTTCCCTGTAAAACTGCCCCAATAAAAAAGACGCGGCCTATCGATTCATTCCATTAATACTACATTGATGAAAACCTGCAGTTTTGCTGCTCGTCACACAGCGTTCATAAGTGGATTTATACGCGGGTCTTTATTTATGTTTCGTGTCACTTGAAGATCAATTTTATGTCTACTTTAAGACCATGGCCGATATAACCTGTTTGAGTTCCAAGGCTGCTTTTGAAAGGGGGTAGCGACGGCGGGTGAGTATGCCGACTTTTCTGGCGATGGTGGGCTGCGTGAGCTGACAGCATATTGCCCCCATCTCTTGCATTTGCTCTCGGCATAAAGACGGTACAACGCTAACCCCCAAACCATTCGCCACCATGCGACCGATTGTTGCCAATTGATGGGTTTCAAAGGCAATGGCAGGGGTAAGATTGTGCTCGGCGAAGGATTGGTCTAGGGCGAGTCGGAAACTGGAAGGACGCTGCAGTGTAATAAAGGGTTCTTTAATAATGTGCTTCCATGTGAGTTTGGTTTTTTTTGCCAGGGGGCTGAGCGGCGGCACAATGGCTATAAAGTTGTCTTCGTACATGGGGGTAAAAGCCAGGTCTTCGCCGACACCGGGGTCAAAGCAAATACCAATTTCCACTCGTCCGGTTTGCACCATCTCCACCACTTGTTCGGCTACCACGTCGTTCACTGCAATATTAATTTTGGGAAACCTTTCGCGAAAAGCCACTAGGGCTTTGGGCAGTAAATTGGCCGCGAAGGAGGGCATGGCGGCGATGGCTATTTTGCCGCGCCGAAGGGAAAAGCGATTGTGAATATCTTCTATTGCCGCATCCCAGTCGGCCAACAAACGCACCGCCAATGGCAGAAATGCTTCGCCCTCGGGTGTGAGTGCCAGGGTTCGGGTGGTGCGCACAAGAAGGGCACCACCGAGGTCGGACTCGAGGTTTTTAATGGCGATACTAAGTGCCGGCTGCGACAAGTGAACAATGCCGCAGGCCTCGGTAAAGCTCTGTGACTGTGCCACGGCGACAAAGGCGCGAATCTGTTTGACGGTGCTCATTGCAATACTGCCTATTAATTAATAAATAAAATAAATTAATTGATAGTATAAATACATTTGATAAATATAAGCCAGTGGTGCTTAATGGCTTAGTAGATTTAATTCACTCAGAATGTGCGAACACATTCTTTATTACGAGGAGCAGCGGCATGTCTGGTTTTGACAAAGTCGTGAACAGTTACGAAGAGGCGATGCACGGCATTAGAGATGGCATGACCATCATTGCCGGTGGGTTTGGTTTGTGTGGCATACCCGAAAATTTGATTAAAGAAATAAAGCGCCTGGGCACCAAAGAGCTTACAGTAGTTTCCAACAATGCTGGCGTCGACGGTTTTGGTTTGGGCATACTGCTGGAAGATCGCCAAATTAAAAAAATGGTGTCGTCTTATGTGGGTGAAAATAAACTGTTTGAAGAGCAGTTGTTGTCGGGTGTGCTGGAGGTGGAACTTACCCCGCAAGGCACGCTGGCGGAAAAAATGCGCGCGGGTGGCGCGGGTATTCCCGCATTTTTTACGGCCACCGGTTACGGCACTCAAATTGGCGAAGGCAAAGAAGTGCGCGAGTTTGAAGGCCGTCACTACATATTGGAAGAATCCATTACCGGCGAGTTTGCCATTGTGAAAGGCTGGAAAGCCGATCGTTTCGGCAACGTAATTTATCGACACACTGCGCAAAACTTTAACCCGATTGCCGCGACGGCGGGCAAGACTACTGTAGTAGAAGTGGAAGAAATTGTAGAGCCCGGCGAGTTAGACCCTGCACATATTCACACGCCAGGTATCTATGTCGATCGTGTCATTCAGGGCACGTTTGAAAAACGCATTGAACAACGCACTGTGCGTAAAGCCTAGGGGAGGAAATACTATGTCATTGTCCCGCGAACAATTAGCTATGCGCGTCGCGCAAGAATTAAAAGACGGTTATTACGTAAATTTGGGTATTGGCATTCCAACCCTGGTGGCCAACTACGTGCCCAAAGGTATGGAAGTGATGCTGCAGTCGGAAAATGGCCTGCTAGGCATGGGGCCCTTTCCCACCGAAGACGAAATAGATGCCGACATGATTAACGCCGGTAAGCAAACTGTTACGGCAGCCAAGGGCGCCAGCATTTTTTCTTCTGTAGAATCTTTCGCTATGATTCGCGGGGGCCATGTAGATTTAACGGTGTTAGGGGCATTTGAAGTGGATGTACACGGCAATATCGCCTCGTGGACCATTCCCGGCAAATTGGTGAAAGGCATGGGCGGTGCCATGGATTTAGTGGCCGGCGCCGATAATATTGTGGTTACCATGACCCACGCCGACAAACACGGAAATTCCAAATTACTGCAAAATTGCACACTGCCGCTCACGGGTGCGGGGTGTATTACCAAGGTGGTGACCGATTTGGCCTACTTGGAAATTGCCGACGGTCGATTTTGGTTGAAAGAGCGCGCTCCAGGTATAAGTGTGGAAGAAATTGTGCGCAAAACCGGCGGTGAGTTGGTTGTTCCAGATCACGTGCCGGAAATGCAATTTGAGCAATAATCATCACCTACGTTGAGACACTAGTAACGCGCAGTTAATTGTTTAAAGGAGCCGAATTTGTGAAAACTGTATGTATAACAGGCGCCGCCAGCGGCATTGGTATGGCGCTTTCTGAAGCCATGGCGGCAGAAGGGCATCACGTTATTGTCAGTGATATGAATATCGAAGGTGCTCGCGACCTGTGTGGCAAACTTCAAAGTGAAGGGTACAGTGCCGAACCCTATGAGTTGGATGTGAGTCGTCAGGATAAAATTGATCAGGTGGTGTTAGACCACCCTGAAATTGATGTGCTGATTAATAATGCCGGTATTCAATTTGTCTCAAAAATTGAAGATTTTCCCGCGGATCGTTGGCGTTTATTGACAGACGTACTTTTAGTTGGCCCCGCCATGTTAACGCGGGCGGTAGTGCCGGGTATGAAGGCGCGCAATTTTGGTCGCATTATTAATATTGGTTCCATTCATGCGCTGGTGGCCTCCCCGTACAAAAGTGCCTACGTGGCGGCAAAACACGGCTTGTTGGGCTTTTCTAAAGTAATTGCTTTGGAAACCGGCGAGTACGACATTACCATTAATACGATTTGCCCCTCCTATGTAAAAACACCCTTGGTGGAAAAACAAATAACCGCCCAAGCTGCCGAACACGGTATTTCTGAAGACGACGTTATCAACAATATCATGTTGCAACCAATGCCCAAAAAGGCCTTTATTGAAATGGAGGAGCTGGCGCAATCGGCTTTGTTTTTAATGTCGTCTGCGGCGCGCAATATGACGGCGCAAACTCTTGTATTAGACGGTGGGTGGACGGCGAGGTAGGATTCGAAACTGTTGGCGAAGATGTGCGCTAAGTATCTTTATGTTATTAAGCCGGGGTTTTCCCTGCTTTTTTTAACCTGAATCAATAAGACGTTCAGAGTTTTGATGTGCTGCTTGTGTTCTTAATCGGCACACAGTAGATTCAATCTGTGCTTTTTGAAACCACAGGTACTCCCATGCATACGCTCGACAGACACCAGTTCAATCGCAATAAAACTGTAAGCGCCGCGCAGGCCGTCACCTTAATTCGTTCGGGCGAAACCCTGGCCACGGCCGGTTTTGTGGGAATAGGCTTTGCGGAAGAGTTGGCCATTACGCTGGAAAAACGTTTTATAGACACCCAGCACCCCCAAGACCTAACTTTGGCATATGCCGCAGGGCAGGGCGACGGTGGTGACCGTGGCCTGAATCACTTGGCGTACGAGGGCTTAACTCAACGACCATCGTCTGAAGACGATGGGTTAAAACTGCGGACTGAAAGTCCAGCTTTTCGGCTAAAGCCAACTAAACTACTCCACTTCGAACTGATCATCTGATTTGCGCTCGAAGTGGTGTTCTAACCCATCTTCAGTGGCCAAAAAGGAAAAACTTATATAAATCAATGTGTTAAAATCCTCACTTCCATTTTGATGCACTACAGGTGATTTTTTAGGCAGCCTTCTTCACGCTTTTTCGCGTCCCTAATGAGTCGGCTTTTACTCCCAGCGCACTGAAAATTTGCTGGTGAGCGGGTTCAGCCTTTGTTGTTGATCGAATGTGTATCTGTGACCCATCTTCTGTTGGCATGGTAACGCTGACTCTTTGT
>JBLHGN010000266.1:0-4977 GCA_047616325.1 Lentisphaeria bacterium | reverse complement strand
AGCCCCGTTCGACCGCCAGACGCTTCGCAACCCCCGATCAAATCCAAGGCTAATAGATCAAGGATCTCTGGGTGTTCATCCAGTGAACCTGACAGCAATTTCAGCCGGAGGCCAAACTCGTGTTCTGAATAATTTTCGAATATACTTGCCTGAGCAACGCGGGTCTCTCGCATGCTAAATCCTCTTGTTTTTGCTGTTTTTGTTCGCACCTTAAACATAACAAATTCAAGAGGGTTTTTTAACTATTATTCGAATATTTTCATATATTTCAATATCTTACATGTTTATGGATGGGCACTAACTAGCCAACATTTAGTCGACAGGCCTTTGTGCCAACTTATTATTGTGACATGTACTTTGCATTTCAGATTTGAGTTGCAGCTCAAAGCTACCAGACATTTTTTGATCAATTCTGTCATAAGTATCACTCAACTCAAGTGGCGTATTTCCCATAAAGTGCCTGACCTGTTCCAAAAAATAATCACTTTTGAACGATAGCCGAACCCTATACACTTCATTCAGTATTTCCTTATCGCATTTAGCCAAGAGAGAACTAACTACCCCACCAGGTGTGTTGAACCATAAACGGAACCTCGACGCTACTCGTCGAGCGGCTTTATGGGCTGAAGGTAACGCTTATTGTTTGACTTTATACTGTCCTCAACCGCTCCTAACCGGCCACTTGAGTACATATCATGAACGACTAAATCCAATTCTTTTAGTAGTTTATCCATATGTTTAACCCGTTTTGAGCCAACAAACATGACGGGTATTTTACCTAGGTCGTAGGTTTGAAAAATAGGAATATTGGTATTTGTTGTGGCAAAAGCATTTACCGCTTGTTTATAATCCAACAAATAATCTGCTCGCCTATTCTGAAGCATTTTAAATGCAGATTCTCTTGAATGAGCGATATGAACTCTGACATTATTCTTTTCGTCATCAAAGTAAGGGCGCGAGTTTCCGTACCCATAACCGTGCAACAACACGACACTTTGGCCCGATAAGTCCTCGACCGAATTAACCACCTTGGCATCAAGCGAATAAACAGAAATATCTAGGTCTGATAGTTTTGACTTTCCGTAAACAACATAATCTTCTATGAAATTGACGCCTGGCACACCTAGCCACAGTTCCACTTTCCCATTTTTCAATCCGTCATACACCCTTGCCGGAGGATAGTTTGAAAGTTCAAAATCGATATCGACCCTACGAAATATTTCCTTGAGTATGCCTTTAATCTCTGGTCTGAGTATCTTTTTATTATCGGCATTGGTATAGACATTAGTTGGTATATCGCTGACAGCGACTTTGTAAATATGCTTGTCACTAGCATTCAGATGCGCTGAAATTACGCCCAACCAACAACACATCAAAATTCTTGATAGTAACATGACGGTTTACCGTTTTAGTTTGCGTGAGTTTATTATAGAGAATAGTACGAAACGTAGCACAACCGATAGATTTTGCATTTATTCTGAACATTTCACCTGACAAAACATTTTTTACAAATGAAGTATTTGTATATCCGTAAAGTATCGTGATCTATAGCGACAGGGGGAAAAGCAAGCTGTTTAAATTTGAACGGGATTGTCATCGCATGGCACCAAAGCCCCCGAACGTCACTCCACTCTATCACTGCTTAAGCTTCGGCGTGCATCGCACCTATATGTATGGCTATTTATATGGCTACCTGCGTGGCTGCGACATACTCACCGTTACTTCCTGCGAAACCCGGCGCCTATAGATAGAGGTATGCGAACAAAGGCATCGCTTGCATAAGGGTATATTTAAACGTCTTGTTTTCTTCAGAGAAGCACGCCAAACAAAGCGACGCCTTTGCCCCTGCCTGCTGTTTATCTCAAATTTGCTAGGGATAGCGCCAGCATCTTGAAATTTCAGTGCTGAGCAAGACAGACTTACCGAAGCACTAGACTCTGTGCGAATTATGTACAGTTTGGCTCGACATTTGGCCCGCAACTCTCTATAGTGCGCCCCCTTATATACCCTCAGGTGCAATGTGCCGCTGACGGTTATTACTCCAAGTCTTTAAGCTTCCAGGAAGTCCCCTTTGATATCTACCGCAAACATCACCATGCAATTTGGCGCTGCGCCTTTGTTTGAAAACATCTCTGCAAAATTTGATAACGGCAATCGCTACGGCTTGATTGGCGCCAATGGCTGTGGCAAATCAACCTTTATGAAAATCCTTAGTGGTGAGTTGGCCCCCTCTTCGGGCAACATCTTTATTACCCCGGGCCATAAAGTAGGTACGCTTAACCAAGACCAGTTTGCCTTTGAGCAATACTCCGTGGTTGATGCGGTAATTATGGGCGATGTTGAATTGTGGAAGGTTAAGCAGGAGCGCGACCGTATTTACGCACTACCGGAAATGTCGGATGAAGACGGCATGAAAGTAGCCGAGCTTGAAACACACTTTGCCGAGATGGACGGATATAGCGCCGAAAGTCGTGCAGGCGAGATTCTGCTAGAAGCCGGTATCGCAGAAGAGCTTCATTACGGCCTAATGCAGCAGGTAGCTCCAGGGTGGAAATTGCGGGTATTACTGGCACAGGCACTATTCGCCAACCCCGAAATTTTGTTACTCGACGAGCCAACAAACAACCTGGATATCGATACCATCAATTGGCTTGCAACGGTGCTTAATCAACGCAAAAGCACCATGATCATCATTTCCCACGATCGACATTTTTTGAATTCGGTATGCACTCATATGGCCGACATCGACTATGGCGAGCTGCGCGTTTACCCTGGCAACTATGAGTATTTCATCGCTGCCTCAACGCTAATTCGCGAACAACTAGCAACTGAAAATTCGAAGAAGAGTGCGGAAATCGACGAGCTACAAGCCTTTGTTAATCGGTTTTCCGCTAATGCGTCAAAAGCCAAACAAGCCAGCTCTCGCGCCAAAAAGATGGATAAAATAACGCTGGACGAAGTGAAAGCATCGAGCCGCGCCACGCCCTCCATCAGCTTGAAGCAGTGTAAGAAACTGCATCGGCAGGCATTGGTATTGGAACACGTGTCCCACGGTTTTGGTGATGAAATATTATTTAACAACGGCAATTTAATTTTGGAAGCCGGTGCAAAACTAGCCGTGCTGGGTGAAAATGGCGCAGGAAAAACAACCTTCTTACGCTGCTTAATGGATGAGATTCAAGCGAATAAGGGCATTGTAAAGTGGTCGGAAAATGCCATCGTGGGTTATTGCCCACAGGACAGCACGGCAGATTTTGAAAGCGACTTAAGCCTATTTGACTGGATGTCACAGTGGCGCACACCCAAACACGATGACCTGATGGTGCGCGGAATGTTAGGCCGCTTATTATTCACCGCAGACGATGCCAACAAAAAAGCCCGCGTGTGTTCGGGGGGAGAAAAAAATAGGTTGTTATTTGGCAAACTTATGATGATGGACACCAATGTGCTCATCATGGACGAGCCCACTAACCACTTGGACATGGAAGCCATTGAGGCCTTAAATAAAGCCCTTGCCAGCTATGACGGCACACTAATTTTTGTGAGCCACGACCGTGAATTTGTATCATCTTTGGCCACACGAGTAATAGAAATAAAAGATAAACAAGTCATTGATTATCAAGGCACCTACGAAGAATACTTGGCAAGCCAAACAAACATTCAGCGGGTAGCATAATAGTTGGTACCCATTCATAAGTAGGGGCTAACTAGTCCAAACCCTTTATATATATTAAGAAGCAACAGTTAATACAGGCAAAAACAGAATGACCAATGAAATAGTAAGAAGTAAGCGCCTTCGTAAGAAGTTATATTTAGATGAGTTTGCAATTCTAGGGTTTGAATTTAGCTATAAAATCAGCCTAGCATCACAGGCAGATTACGACACTTTCTTTGATAGCTTTGTCGACCTCATTGATAGCAGAGATTTATTTATTACTATTGACGCTCACTTAGAGCGCTTCGAAGGTTTTGTAACCACCAGCGAACGTTACGGCAGCACCACCGAAGAAGACAGAACAGCCGTAAAACAACTACTAGAATCGTCCGAAGTTGTAAGCGAAATTATTGTAGGCGAATTAGAAGACCCCTTCTTTCGGGCATAAACGCCTTCGGGCACCGCTAATAACTACTAGCTGGTTTCGGTGGCAGAAGGCTCGTGGCACTAAATATGACCACAGCCTTCTCACTCAATACACATTAATATTTCTATGCCTGTACACAAATATCTCTCTCACTATGACCCGGCATTAATCGGCAAGGTAAACAGCCTAATTGGCGAAAGACGTTTGGCCGAGTTTTTACTTGAGCGATACCCCAGGCCACATGCGGTATCAAACGATATATATTTACGTGAGTACGTGCTGTCGTTAAAAAACCAGCATATGAAAAAGTCGGACCCTATCAGTAAAATTATTTACGATAACAAACTTCATGTGGTTCATAATGCTCTGGGCCTGCATAGTTATGTGTCGCGGGTGCAGGGCGGCAAGCTAAAAAGCAAAAATGAAATTCGCGTGAGTGCCGTTTTCAAAAAAACACCTGAACAATTTTTAAAAATGATAGTTGTGCACGAGCTGGCCCATCTAAAGGAAAAGCAACACGACAAGGCCTTTTATCGTCTTTGCCTGCATATGTTGCCCGCATACCATCAGCTTGAATTTGACATGCGACTGTATCTTGTACAGCTTGAGCTAGGCGGTTCAATTTACGACTAGTTTTTCTACCCCTCACTCAGTCTATAAAGGTGTTAAGCACTGTGACAAGCACTTCGTTAACATTCATCTACGAAAAAGAAACTAAACATAGCGTGCGCTACAAAGAAGAGCCTGAGACAGGCAAGGCACCTATACTAGGCACAATCTATGTGCAAAAGTGGTTTGCCGGCGACAGTAAAACATTGGTACTTTCGATTAAAAGGAAGGACTAGCTCGCTTAGCTGAGCATTGTTCTTTTGTACGCTATTTCTTTGTGGCGTAT
>JBLHGN010000265.1:0-4989 GCA_047616325.1 Lentisphaeria bacterium | reverse complement strand
AAAAAGCGGCTCACAATCCGCCGCCGCAGCAGCTAAACCCATATTAAAAGGCTTAACAGTTACCACCGAAGAATATCTGGTGGTGGGTACCTTGCAGCCAGCGGGCATACTGGTGTTTGATTTGCACGCTGGAGGGCCGCCACTTTGGTTGTGCTGGCCACAACAAATTTATTTTGCGCCCTTTGATATGGCCTGCGCACCCGACGGCGGCGTGTGGATATTGGATGCGGGGTTTGCCAGTGGCGAAGCAAACGTGTGGCACCTAGACGCCACCTTTCGCATTCTCGATTGCTCGGGTGAATCCGTGGATTTACTTAGTGAATATTCCCACGATTTTTATGCTAGCTCTCTTAATTCTAGCCCCACCAACTCTAGCAATCCAAGCCTGGCACAGGAGCGATTTTTTTCGGGTTTATCTTTAAATATTGGCAGCCCCGTTATTGCACAAAACCCGGTGGCCATCGAGGCACTGTCGGCCAAGACATTTATGGTGTTGAATACAACTATAGATGAAAACGCTTCTGTTATTCACTATTTTGTCGACGGACAATTGATAGACTCGGTAGCGTTAGACGAACAAGTGATTGGCGGTTTATTGCTTGAACCCTCGCTGCACGCCCACGACTTCGCTTTTGTGCCTGGTATTAACGAGAACAATCTCGCCATTGTGGGCGACTTATACCTTGCGGCAATTGAGGGCACACAATCGTATAAATTTTCTCTGCGTGCCACTGCGTCTAAACTAAGCTTGGTGATGCAGCCGGTTTTGTTGCCCATGCGCACCTACAGCGGCAAAGCACTTATTGCTTCGGGTGTGGCCGCCTTTTACGACTTCGACAATCGCTGGTTACCCCTGGCGGAACAACCGCGCCACAACTATCAAAGTGAGGGTCTACTAAGCGGAATAATAAAAGACGGCGAGCAACCCGACTGTGTTTGGCATCGCATTATTGTCGACGCTTGCATTCCAACTGGCACGGCTCTTGTGTTTGAAAGTCGCACGGCTAATAGTCGCGAAACTTTAAGCGAGGCCGTATGGCAAACTGAACCGCCGTTATATTTGCGTGCGGAAGGTTCCGAATTACCCTTCTACGATCCCTATCAAGCAGAATTAATTAATGCTGATGTAACGGGCAGTTGGGATGTACTGCTGCAAAATGCCGTGGGCCGTTTTATTGAATTGCGTCTGCGTATGCTAGGCAATAAGCATTCAACGCCGCGTATTCGCGCCTGCCGTATATATTACCCACGCTTTTCCTATCTACATCGCTACTTGCCGGCCATCTATCGCGACGACAGTAATTCAGCCAGTTTTCTCGATCGCTTTCTTGCCAATGTCGAGGGCTTATTCACCAGTATCGAAGACAAAATTGCCCAGGCGCAATTATTGTTTGATACCCGCACCAGCCCCGCCGAATTTTTAGATTGGTTGGCAGGGTGGTTGGGCGCCTTTGTCGACCCGGCATGGGATGATCAACGCAAACGACTATTTATTGATAACGCGATTTTACTATTTACCTGGCGCGGTACTTTACTGGGTTTGCAGACCTTGTTGCGCTTGTCTATCGAGCCGTGTCCCGACCAGAGAATTTTTGAGCCTTTACATCAGGTGGACGCTAACGCTGACCAGAAAAAGCGTGCATTCACTAGCACCATTCGCATCGTCGAAAACTTTCTCACCCGACGCGACCCCGGAATTACTTTGAATGTTTACGATGCCGCCTTATCGCAAACCTCGCTTGAATCGGGAGGTGTAAGTACCCAGTGGCAGCCCGCCTTGGGTGCAGGCGTGTTGCACCAAAAATATCAAAGTTTCTTAACCCAGACCTATGCGGGAAACATTGCGCAACTTAATTTGGCATGGTACACACACTATTCTGGCTTTAGTGAAATAGCGTTTTCTGCCTTAATTCCGGGCGCAGTTGGTGCTGCATCTGAGTTCGTTAAGCCCTGTAAAGATTACGCCAATGAGCGGCGCGACTGGCAGCATTTTGCTCGCGACTTTATCGGTTTTACCTACGCCGAGGTAAATGCCAAGGATGGCTGGCGCTATCAAGAATTTTTGCACCGTCGTTATCGTCACATAGCTAAGTTCAACGCTGCCCACAGCTTAAAGGGAGTTTTTGAATACGAAAGTTTTGACGATATTCCACTGCCCTCCAAAATCCCCGAAAACAAAAAAGCCTTGTTCGACTGGGTGGAATTTGTCTCCCTGGCGCTGCCTATTGCACAACAGGCGCATAGCTTTACGGTGTTATTGCCGACGGTTCTGGGCGACTTGCCCGACGTCTTGGAAGTGCAGCGCGCGCGGGTGGCCGACATCGTCGAACGGGAAAAACCGGCGCACACCTCTTTCGAGGTAAAGTTTTTTTGGGCCATGTTTCAGGTGGGCAGTGCGCGCTTAGGCATGGACACCACTATCGGCAACGGTGGTCGTTTTGTGGCTTTGGTATTAGGTCAGAATTTTTTAGGTCAGAGTTTTCTTCAAGAATCACATCCCTGGAGCGTTGGCCATCGTTCCATAGTGGGGAGAGGTCGCTTGGCGTCCTCTCTTGAATGGAGAGTATAAATTATGAGTGATTTCACAAGTGTATATCCCGAAGCTAATGTGCTAGACCCTAGCAAGCGCGTGAATTATATTCACGGACTGGTGCTGGGTGTGGACGAATTTAAGCAGGAAGAACTGTATCTGCTAGAAAAAGATAAATCACACAACCGATCGCTACATGGTTATGGAACGGTGTGTGGCTTAAAAGTGGAGCCTCATACAGGCGCTGCCGGGCAAGAAATAAAAGTTCATCCCGGCATGGCGGTATCGCCCAGTGGTCAAGTTATTCAAGTGCCGCGAACCCAGTGTGCGGTGTTGGACCAATGGTTGGCCAGTCACGGCGAAGAAATTGCCGAGTATATTGGTTCGCCGGCAATAGGCAGTATGTCGCTGTATTTAATGCTCTGCTACCGCGAGTGTAAAACAGATATTGTGCCGATTCCAACGGGGCCGTGTCAGTCCCTAGAAGAGTCCACAGCGCCGTCGCGCACCGCCGACGATTTTAGTTTGTCATTTGAATTGGCGGCGCCGACAGACATTCACTTTCAATCCTCCATGAAAGATTTAACCGATTTACTGCTCACTATTCCGGTGGAAGTTAATGGCGCAATGACCCTAGACGAACTAAAGGGTTTGGTGCGCAGTTTAATTCCCGACACGCCGCCTGAAGTTGTGCCAAGCTCGCCGCCGGAGTTTGTGCCCAGCTCTCCGCCTCTGTCTTCGCCCGCACTGAGCGATGCCATTGCCCCAGAAAATGTAGAAGAATATTTTAATGCGGCATTTTTGGTGTGGGTGACGGAGGTTAAACCTTGTTTACTGACGGTCGCTAATAATGCAATTTTAACGGTGCCAAGTGACACGTCGGATAAATGTGTTTTCCTAGCCCAAATTAATTTCGATGTGATCACGGCGGATGGCATAACGCGTATCGACCCTCTTGGCGAAGTTGTTGTCGATGAGAGCTTGCGGCAATATTTGCTTAATACTCAGGCCATGCAAAACTATCTTGGGCCTTTGTCGACGTGGGCGAAAACGCTAGCCGATTTTATTATGCCGGAGGAACTTGCCGGCCCCATCGACGAAAGTGAGCTGGTGCATATTACTGGTAACGAAACCATTAGCGGCAGTAAAACCTTTAGCGCGCCGTTGATCTTGGAAGCCGATGCGCGAGTACTAAAGCGAGTTTCTCAGCCCGCATATCAGTCCCACCACGGGCGAGGTGCAACACGCAGTTTGTTTTCCGATACCCTGCCCGCCATGCATTTTTTAACCACAGGCCCCAATGCCTTTGGCGGCGAGGCAAATTTTACCATTCCCATACCCAACGACATGGATTACAGCGAAGGTATGCAGTTTCGACTTGTTTGGGGGTTTCAGGGGGGGCCGGAACCCTCCGACATTGCCTTCGATTGGCGGGTGGGTGCACAGTTTTATGAAGCCAATCAATCGGTGCCGCGTTCGCCGCTAGAATTTGTGAATGTAGGCGTGGCAGAACTAAGTGTGCGCCGCAACGATGTGCTGGCGACTCCTTTTCAAGATTTCGATGCAGATATTAGCTTTTCTAGTAGTCACCAATACGGTGTAGTGCGCGTGTCCATGCTCGACCCTGGGCCTGCAATTTCTCAAGTGTATTTGTTACAAGTGGAAATTCAATACACCGCCAATAGCCTCGGCAGGAGTTTATCGCCATGAGCTTTAAATCTCTTTTAGAACCCGTCATAGAAAACGGCATAAAAAATACCAATTATTTCGAAGGGCGCTTGTTAAGTGGTAGAGACCTAAGCGAGCAAGAGGCCGCCAACAAACGTCACCGCCAACAATTGGGCCTTATCTTGGGCCACGGTGTGGTGGAAGGTTTACAGGTAATAATCGAAAGCAACGGCGCTGCCGGTACAGACCCTATTGTGCGCGTTGAAAAAGGCATGGCGCTTACTCTAGATGGAGATATCGTTGAATTACCCCTCGACTATGTAGACGTAAAATTGTCGCGCAGTTTCGAAGGGTTAGCCCCGAGCCTTACAAACTTTAAAGACTGCACCACGCTACCCTCAGAAACCCTGGTGCCCAGCGGTGCCGGTTTATATATTTTGGTAATGTCTGCGGCCAATGCCTACCAAGAATACGCGCCTAAAAGCGGTTTACAAAAAAGGGGTATCGCCCACAACTGTGGTCGTAGATATGCCGTGGAGGGTGTGCAATTTCGCCTGGTTAAATTTGACCCCACCCTAATGCCCAATATTTCAGAATCCACTCGCACACAATTGAGTAACGAATTGTTGAGCGTCACCAACCCCGTCACCCTGGCAGATCCGGAAAATTTGTCGCTCATGCGCAACTTGGTTGCCCACGTGTGTTTTGGCACCGACGGAGCAATCGAATCCGCGACCGATCCCTTATTCCTCGCTAAGCCAAAAACCAGTGTCGGCCTCGACGCACTGGTG
>JBLHGN010000264.1:0-5019 GCA_047616325.1 Lentisphaeria bacterium | reverse complement strand
CCGGGCAAAATGGCACCATTCTCTTTGCCCGCGAGCTTATAAGCTCGAACTTATTTTCTGTGTTTCTTTAGTCGAGTTCGCTCAAAAAAAAGCCTCAAAGTATGAGGTTTTTTTGACAGTAAAAATGAGCTGATCGCAATATATCTGCGAGAAGTCGGAATACCCCAGCGTTTATCTCGGTGTAGCTCTGTTTCCCGATTGGGCCCTTCGATTTGCACCATTGCCTGTAGTATTTCCCGCTGGATTTCTGGCACCGCGCTCAGCACCTGGGCGAGCGGACCCACCGGGACGAGGTTTGTTCGGACTGTTTGGCTGGTGGCCGCGCGCGACTTCTCCTGAACGTTGTCCGTCTTGATGAGGGGTCTTGGGTCGCTTGGGGCGGTTTTGTCTTGGTGGCCGCAAGTCTTTGCGGGATTCCGGCACATCGTGAACCGGCTCAAAACCATCGACTAGATCGCGTGGCAGCACCTGTTGAATTAAACGTTCGATATCGCTCAGTAATTTAGCTTCGTCGGCGCTTACCAGTGATACCGCTTGACCGCTGGAACCGGCACGGCCTGTGCGGCCAATTCGGTGTACGTAGTCTTCAGAAACATTGGGCAGGTCGAAATTCACCACCTGCGGCAGTTGGTCTATATCCAGTCCACGTGCGGCAATGTCGGTGGCTACTAACACGCGTACAGCACCGCGTTTAAAATCGGCGAGCGCTTTTGTGCGCGCGCCTTGGCTTTTATTGCCGTGAATGGCAGCCGCCTTAATACCGCGTGCTTCCAAATCTTTGGTGAGTTTATTGGCGCCGTGTTTTGTGCGTGAAAACACCAATACCTGTTCCCACTTATTTTCCAGAATCAGATGGCATAGTAGTGGCATTTTTTGTTTTTTATCTACCGGGCACACCCATTGTTTAACAGTTTTTGCTGCGGCGTTTCTCGGTGTTACCGAAATTTCAACCGGGTTGTTGACCATGCCCTTGGCAAGGTTGCGAATGTCGTTGGAAAAGGTCGCCGAAAACATTAAGTTCTGTCGCTTAACGGGCAATAGCTTGAGTATTTTTTTGATGTCGTTGATAAAACCCATGTCTAGCATGCGGTCGGCTTCATCGAGAACCAGTACTTCCAACTGTTTAAACTGCATGGCGTTTTGATTGAATAGGTCTAACAGGCGCCCAGGGGTTGCTACGAGAATATCGACACCCTTGCGCAATTTCATCATTTGCGGGTTGATTTTTACACCGCCAAAAACAACCGCCGAGCGCAGCGGTAGGTATTTGCCATAGACATCAACGCTCTCTTCGACTTGCGCGGCCAATTCCCGCGTAGGCGTCAATACTAATGCACGTACTTGGTTGGGTCTGGCGCGCTCTCCCTTGGCGAGCAATTCAAGCAAGGGAAGAGTAAAGCCCGCGGTTTTGCCGGTGCCGGTCTGTGCGGCGGCCATAATGTCGCGTCCTTCGAGTATGGCGGGTATGGCTTCAGCCTGAATGGGGGAGGGTGTTTGGTAGCCCTTTTCGGCCACGGCTTTCAATATAGGGTCGCATAAACCCAGTGAGGTAAAACTCATAGAATCTCTTTTAATACGGCGTTTAATAAAGCGTTGGTAGCGCGAGGTCAAAACGCGTGAAGGTTAGTGGGTGTGAAATGACCAGACTGCTGGTCGGGCAGTAGCTTACAGCAAGCCTTTACGAGGAACAATTGAAAATAGACGGCCGGTAGTATGTTGCAGCAGCCTTATTTGGCTTTGGGTGGTAAGGCAAGGCCGTCTTGGTCTGAGGCAAAGTGAGCGAAAACTAACTAGTGGGGCCTATATCGACGGCATATTGGGTGCTTATCTTGGTTTTTTATTGGCGCGATTGGGGTATTTTAATACCCGCGTGGAGCAACTGGGTAAACAATTTGCGCTGCTTGAGCGCAGACTGACCGCAAGGCAAGATGAGAACAGTGGCGTCACCGATATGGCCATGACGCTCGCTGTATTGCAAAATTCGCGAACCTTTGCGGCGCTGGCTTCTGCGGGCGGCTTTTTGGCGCCGGTGCTAATGTCCAGTGGTTCGGGAAACCATGTGGGCTTGTTTAGCTATTATGCGATATTAAATAGTGCCATTTTCGCAGTAGCCTGGTTAAAGTCTTGGCGACTGCTCAATCTCATCGGTTTTGTATTCACTTTTGCTATTGGTCTGGCGTGGGGGTAACGTAATACGAAGCTTCGAGTTTTACCACAATCGAGCCATTTTTAATTGTGTTCTTTACGCTCTATAACGCCCTTGCCGTTTTGTACGCTATCACACACTCCGCGACTTAAAGGCTATGTAAGCTCCACCCTTATTTTTGGTACGCCTCTAATTGCATTTTCTTTGCAGGCGGGCATGGTTAAAGATATGGCCTACGGATTGGCCTGGAGTGCCTTTGTGCTGGGTATATTTTACTTGGCCAGTGCTTATTTACTCATTAAATTGGCCTCTAAGCCGTTGCGACTAATCGCTGAGGTGTTTGTGGCTAGGCGTAATATTTGCTTCGCTTGTGGTTCCCTTTGCGCTGGATGGACAGTGGACCGCGGCCACCTGGGCAATAGAGGGTGCAGGCTTGGTGTGGGCAGGGCTCCGCCAGTCGCGTTACTTCGCTTTATATTTTGGTATCATAATTCAGTTTGCCGGAGGATGCTTGTTTCTGGTGGATATAAACCTCGCTGAGCACGACTCGTTCGCAGTGAATGCGCAGTTATTGGGCAGAGTATTTGTGTCCATCGTGGCGCTGTTCTCCAGCTATCAGGTTTGGTCGTTTCGGCACAGCTTTTAACACTATGAAAGTGCAAGTCGCTTTGTGTTTTTAGACTGGGGTTTATTGTGGTGGTATGTGGGTGGTGCTTTAGAAGTTACAGGCTCGTGAGTTCAAACTGAAATTGAGTTAAATCCAACGAATATTTATCATTAAATCTCAGAAATTATCACAAAAGATAGAAACACCTCTTGTCAATATAGGATGCATCGCCTATGATACGAGCCCTATTTATGATAATGACTGAGTTAAAGTGAGTGGTTATTTAGGCTCCAAAGCAACGTCTGGTCTATTTCAAAATATTATAGCGATGATGCCACCACATCAAACTTATATAGAGACCCATCTTGGTGGTGGGACCATAATGAAAAGAAAGCCACCGGCGATGAAGAACATTGGCATTGACCGTTGATTCAACGGCACTTGAAAAATTTAGCACCGCGCATCCGGTAGAGCTGTTCAATGTTTGCGCCCATCAATTTTTAAGCGATTACCCCTTTACGGGTTCTGAATTAATATATTGTGATCCCCCTTATGTCCGACATACGCGGGCATCAAAAAACTCCAAGTATCGCCTTGAATATTCAGATCAGGATCACAAAGACCTGCTGGCTTTGATTAAGACCCTACCGTGCAAAGTCATTCTTTCTGGGTATCCATCAGCCCTGTATGACGACTTATTAGGTGACTGGCACACAATGGAATTGCAAGTCATGAGTCAATCAGGCCCCCGCACTGAAAAACTTTGGTACAACTATACCGTTGATCGTGTCCACTGGATCACCTATGCGGGGGCAAACTTTACGCTTCGTCAAAATATTAAACGAAAGGCACAGAGCTGGGCACGAAGATACCAAGCACTACCCAATGCCGAACGCCTCGCAATTCTATCGGCCTTAATGGCGGTGGAGGCATCTGATATCGAGGCGACCCTCTGAACAAGAAGAATGCACTTAATTTCGACCGATCCAAGCTGCAGGAATTATCCAAAACCTGTCTTATCCGGATGGTGCTTGAACTGCAGGCGTTGGTTCTCCTACAAAAAAGTGGCTCTTTACCACTTTGGCTGACCAAAATATAGCCAAACACATGAAGTAGCTCTTATATTATAATGTAATTGCAAGTCCATGCATAAACCGAACTTTATGAGGCGTCTACTTGATGTCAGCAGCCGTATCGCTGAATGGGTTGTACCAATTTCCTAGCTGGATTATAGATAATATCGAGCTTAATTTTGAATTAAGCATAGGGAAGGTGTTCCTCCGTCCAGACGCTCGAAAAAGTGTCCATAAGTGCCCTTATTGCAATCATCCCATGGGTTAAATGAGAACCACTGAGCGTCAAGTATTGGATCTACACCTCGGTACAATTAAGGAAATGACAATTCAATTTACTACCACTCAGGTGAAGTGTTCACGATGCGAGAACTTTCATACTTTTTGCCCGAAGGAATAAGGAGTAACGGACGGGCAACCGAACGACTAAAAGTTTATGTGAGCGGGCTGTGTCGATTTATGCCTGTTAACAAAGCGGCCAGTTTTTTCCCAATCTCTGTTAACACTGCACGTCGCTGGGATAAAGATGTCTTACAACGAACTCCGCCGTCACCTGATCTAGACAATCTTCACACCATTCTAGTGGATGAAACAAGTATTGGTAAAGGACACAACTATTTAACCGCTGTACTGAATGGTATCAATGGTGAGGTTCTTCATATTGCAGAAGGGAAACGAAAAACCAGTTTAGAAAGCTTTTTTCAAAAGCTCACTCCAGAGCAAAATGCTAGTATACAAGCCGTTGGCATTGATCGAAGCGGTGCTTATAGAACGGTTATAAAAGAGCAAATCCCTGATGCCAGTATTGTTTTTGACAAGTTTCATATTGTATCGAACTACAATGACGTGATCGACGAAATTCGTCGAGAAGAGTGGCATCAGGCAGAAGGAAAGGAAGGCAAAAAAATCATTAATGGTTAACGGTTCAATTCATTTAAGAATCCGTGGAACCTCAAACCGGATGATAAAGTTTCATTAAAGGCACTTCTTGATATCAATGAAAATTTGAATTCCGCATACATACTAAAAGATGCGCTCAAAAAGCTATGGACGTATACTTGAAAGGCATGGGCTGGGAATATCTAGGTAAGCGACCTCTTAACCCCATTATTCTAATCACCGTCTAAATCTGTCAGCGTACGCACTCCATAAATCCATAGGAGTGCCCAATGAAAAAAGAAGCCTGGCAGGCC
>JBLHGN010000263.1:0-5062 GCA_047616325.1 Lentisphaeria bacterium | reverse complement strand
TGTTTTTGCATGAAGCCTATCTTGAGGCGTACAATCTACTACAAAGCGGTGATAGGAGGCCATATCCTTCGGTTGGCTTGTGCAGCATATGAGCTTTTGAATATCATCCCACTGTGCTGCTTCTAAATCATCGGTTTGCGCATCGGTGATGCTAGGATATTGACGTGTAAAAAATGCAGATTTACTCAGATGAACAACGCTGTTGAGTGAAGTAGTCGATGCTGAATTCGCGTCCATTAGCTCAAAGATAGCATCTTTACATTTCGGTAACAGACGATACAGCGTATTGCGAAAATCTACCAGTTTTTCTCGGATATTTTTCATGATGTGCCTCTGAAATTGATGTATTTTCAGAGGCACAAATTTTGTTAGCTAATAAAAATTATTTTGCGATTAGCGATACTTTGTCAATAGTTTATTTATTTTGTTGTTTTTCCACTTTAGTCGCCCAATCAGTCCAAAGTCCAATTGTTTAGTTGAGTTAAGTATCTTGACTTGGAGTATGGATCAATATTGCCTTTGGCTATTGAGTGTATAAAGTTAATAGATTATCTGTTTTTTACGAGACGGCCTACCATGTTAAACAAGCTTGGCGTAAATCTGTAAAGTAGCCAAAACTTGTACCTTTGCGAGCTTGGCGGTGAAAGCTCGACAGCTATTTACCTTCACATGTTCTACAGGAGAAATTCCATGACGATAATTGATATTGGCATTAACGAGAAAGACCGTGTTCAGGTGGCGCAAGGCCTAAAACATTTGTTGGCTGATACCTACACCCTTTACCTGCAAACCCATAACTTCCATTGGAATGTTACTGGTCCTCAGTTTCGCGAACTGCATTTGATGTTTGAAGAGCACTACACTGAAATGGCGCTGGCGGTGGATGCCATTGCAGAGCGTATACGCACGCTCGGAGTTGCAGCACCCGCAACCTACAAATCCCTAGCGGCGCTCACCCGAGTAGAAGAAGTGGAAGACATTCCCTCGGCAAAAGATATGGTGGCCATACTCACCAAAAATCACGAACAGGTAATCCGTACTAGCCGCGAGGCTTTAAAGCTAGCGCAAGAAGCTGCCGATGAATCCACCGTGTCATTGGTCTCCGACCGTATGTCATTGCACGAAAAAACGGCGTGGATGTTGCGTTCGATGTTGTAGCGCAGACGTTGTGAGTTAATGTTACAAATTAAGGGACTCGCCGCCGGCACGTTTATAAGCGTTACCGGCTGAGCAAATGTTGGCTGAATCTGCACCTCTGTGCCGGCCATGCTCAGGCCGGGCAACACAAATCCGCGCTATTACGCCTGTTTTTAACCCGTTTTTCGGGATATAATCCCGGCGCCCGTTTCCGCGGGACCCTTCATTTATTTTCGCCCAGTCAACGCGCTCGTAAGGAGCAGTAATGTCATCTTCTATTAAAAAAGTCGTGCTCGCCTATTCTGGAGGTTTAGACACTTCGGTAATTGTTAAATGGCTTCAAGAGAACTACCGGTGTGAAGTGGTGACCTTCACCGCCGACATTGGGCAAGGTGAAGAGGTCGAACCTGCGCGCGCCAAGGCCCAAGCCATGGGTGTTAAAGAAATATACATCGACGACTTACGTGAAGAGTTTGCCCGTGACTTTGTTTTCCCCATGTTTCGTGCTAACGCTATTTATGAGGGTGAATACCTCTTGGGCACCTCCATTGCGCGCCCGTTGATCGCCAAGCGTCTTATTGAGATTGCCAATGAGACCGGTGCCGACGCCATCTCTCACGGTGCCACGGGTAAGGGTAATGATCAGGTACGGTTTGAATTGGGCGCCTACGCCTTAAAGCCCGGTATTCAGGTGATAGCCCCCTGGCGAGAATGGGACCTTACCTCCCGCGAAACCTTAATGGCCTATTGTAAAGAGCACAATATTCCAGTGGACTACGCCAAGGCGAAAACTAAATCACCTTACTCCATGGATGCCAATCTACTGCACATTTCTTATGAAGGTGGTGTGCTAGAAGACCCTTGGACCGAAGCCGAAGAGGATATGTGGCGCTGGTCGGTAGCGCCGGAAGCGGCCCCAGATACCCCCGAATACATCGAGATTAGTTTCAAAAATGGCGATCCGGTTGCTATAGATGGCGACGCGATGTCACCGGCCACTATATTGGAGACGCTCAACAAAAAGGGCGGCGCTCACGGTGTTGGGCGTTTGGATATTGTTGAAAACCGTTATGTGGGTATGAAGGCGCGGGGCTGTTATGAAACGCCCGGCGGTACTATCCTAATGCGCGCCCATCGCGCTATAGAATCGCTTACATTAGATCGTGAGGCCGCGCATCTAAAAGATTCCTTAATGCCCAAATACGCCGAGCTAATTTACAACGGTTACTGGTGGAGCCCAGAGCGAAAAATGCTACAAGCTGCAATTGACGCGTCGCAGACCGTGGTAAATGGGGATGTGCGTATTAAGCTCTATAAAGGTGCCGTGTCGGCCGTTGGTCGCCGTTCTCAGGACAGTCTTTTTGATGAAAAAATGGCCACTTTTGAAGATGACGCCGGTGCCTATAATCAAAAAGACGCCGAAGGCTTCATTAAACTTAATGCTTTAAGGTTGCGTATAGCGGCTAAGAAAGGTCGTTCGTCGCTTTAACCTTGAATTCTTACTTGCTGAAAAAAAGGCAGCACTACGAGCTGTTTTTTCTATGTGGCGCTGAATTGCTGCGCGCCGATTAAGTGAGCTGCGTCGCTTGAGTGAGGCGCGCGGCTTACTTGAAGTGTAAAATTAGCGTAGATTTTTTCGTCTAGCTCCCGATAGATCGTAAATACATTTGTGTTGTTCACGGGGTCATTCTACCTTTGACGAAAATCAAGTGTGAGTGGCCCTTCATGTCTATAATCTCTTCTATTCTTTAGGGGGTAAATTTGGGGTGTTGTTGGCGCCTCTCGCACATTGTGCTGCCGGCGAGCCAATTCGATGCAGGTGATGTGTTGAATTTTCAGTCATTAGATCTTCTAACGTATTAAAAATACGACGTATTTGAGCTTTGTTACGCATTATTGGCGTATATATACGAGGCCTCAATCTTACATATAAAACAAAAAACAACAGGAAAGCGCTATGGGTAGTGAATTGGCATCGTCTGAGTAGCCAAATTACAACTATAAGGTGGTTCGGCAGTTTGCCATCATGACCATCGTTTGGGGAATTGTCGGTATGTCGGTTGGCGTATTGCTAGCGGCGCAACTGGTATGGCCTGAACTCAACGATTTATTTTAACCCTATTCTCACTTTGGGCGGTTGCGCCCGTTGCACACCAATGCGGTTATCGTCGCCTTTGGTGTATGCGCATTATTTGCTACCTCTTATTATGTAGCGCAAAGAACCTGTCAGGTGCGTTTATTTGGCGGCTTGCTTATTCCCTTTACCTTTTGGGGCTGGCAGGCCGTTATTGTTGCTGCAGCTATAACCTTGCCCATGGGGTGTACCAGCGCAAAGGAATACGCCGAGCTTGAGTGGCCTACGCGATTGTATTTTTTGGTGCGATCATAAAGTGAAAGACCTCACACATTTATGTGGCCAACTGGTTCTTTGGTGCCTTTATTATCACTGTTGCCATACTGCATATCGTCAACAGCATGGCCATTCCTGTGAGCCCTATGACGTCCTATTCGGCGTATAGCGGCGCGATGGACGCCATGGTGCAGTGGTGGTACGGCCACAATGCAGTGGGCTTTTTCTTGACCGCAGGCTTTCTCGGCATTATGTATTACTTTGTTCCGAAGCAAGCGGGCCGCCCAGTGTATTCCTATCAGCTTTCTATTGTTCACTTTTGGGCGCTGGTGTCTATTTACGTGTGGGCCGGTTCCCACCATCTGCATTACTCAGCCCTGCCCGATTGGGCGTAAACTTTGGGTATGGTGATGTCGCTGATTCTGCTCGCGCCTTCTTGGGGCGGTATGATCAACGGCATTATGACGCTCTCGGGTGCCTGGCATAAATTGCGCACCGACCCTACGCTTCTTGGTGGTGTCTCTGTCTTTCGACGGTATGTCGACCTTTGACGGCCCGATGATGAGTATCAAGACCGTAAATGCACTTTCTCACAATACCGACTGGACCATTGGTCACGTGCATTCTGGTGCGCTGGGCTGGGTGGCGATGATCTCCATCGGTTCTATTTATCATTTAATTCCCGTATTGTTTAACCGCAAACAGATGTGGAGTGTGCCTCTAATCAACGCGCATTTTTGGTTGGCGACAGTGGGCACGGTATTGTATACAGCCTCTATGTGGGTGAACGGTATATTGCAGGGCCTAATGTGGCGCGCTTTCAATCGCGACGGTAGCCTAACCTACAGTTTTGTTGAGAGTGTCGAAGCCAGTTACCCCGGTTACTTTGTTAGGTTTTTAGGTGGTGCATTCTTCTTGTTGGGAATGTTGTTAATGGCTTACAACGCCTATCATCGTGCGGAGAGATCCGAAGTCTTGGTAAGAATGATATCTATTCTGAAACTGACTTATATTTACTCAGTGGGTGCGGAAGAAATTCCTAATCCCACTAAACTAAAGTCTAGCCAACAGGTTAGTAGCGAAACCCAGGTGCGGTCAAGGTAACGAGGCGTGCGGAACAAGGGTGTAGCGAGTGCATAGGCTGCTTATTGAGCCCCGAAATATTGTAGAGTTGTGGTGTATAAGTACCGATGGGTACGAAAGCAGACGGGTTTGATAGTCCTGGAGTGCTGCAGTCTCAAGCACGTATTGGCGAGTGCTTGCGACACCACCGGGGTACTTGAGGAACCGTATGACTAAAGGGTCACGTACGGATCTGTGGGGGTCGTCGCCCGTAAGGGCGGCCTCTACCCGGAAACCATTAATAACGAATCTGCCGTGCAAATCAAATCTCTGCCAACGATCCGGCTGTGCAGCCGCAAACAGTTTAAGGAGATGCGACTGTGAAAAATCATGACATTGTCGAAAAATCTAGGTTTAATGTTGGTTCTAGTGGTTGTAGCCATCAGTTTTGGTGCCTTGGTTGAAGTTGTACCGCAATTTTTCTTAAAAGAAACATCCGAGCCAATAGCGGAG
>JBLHGN010000262.1:0-5070 GCA_047616325.1 Lentisphaeria bacterium | reverse complement strand
CCAGCACCGGCGTCCGCGCTCAAAGTGACGCCATTGCGCTGTATAAATTTGATGAGGGCGGCGGTTCCTTGGCGGCCGATATCAGTGGCGTTGAGCCGGCCATGAATCTGAATTTAACGCCCGAGGTTGAGTTTGTTGGCTCATGGGGGATACGCATTAAAGATAACGGCAAGGCGCAGGCCGATACGCTGTCGAGTAAAAAACTGAACGATCGTATTAAGCTTACCGGGGAATACTCCATCGAAGCCTGGATCATTCCGGCCAATGTTAGCCAGGAGGAGTCGCGCATAATCAATTACGCGGGCTCCGGCGAAACCCATAACTTTGCCCTCAGTCAAAACCTGTACGATTACGACTTTCAGGCGCGCAACGAAGCTACCGACGGCAATGGCATGCCCATGCTATCTACCCCTTCGGCCGACGAGGTGCTGCAGGCCACTCTACAGCACGTGGTGGCCACCTATGACCCGCTCGAAGGGCGTAAGTTGTATGTAAACGGTGAGCTTATTTCGGAGGATCAGGAAGGTGGAAGTATCAACAACTGGGATGACGGCTACATTTTCACCGTGGGCAATGAAGTGGATAATATTCACCCCTGGACGGGTACGCTGCGCTTTCTTGCTATTCACAATCGCGTGTTAAATGGCGAGCAAATTTTGGGTAATTTTGACGCCGGAGTTGGGCAAAAGTACTTCCTCTTATTTGGCGTATCGCATCTTGTTGCCAACGTGGTTCCCGACGCCTATGTGGTGTTTATGGTCGAACAGTATGACGATTACAGTTACCTGTTTAGTAACCCCTTCTTTATTAGCCTGAATGAGGCGGCGGTTATGCCTGCCAGCGGGTTTCTTGTGGATGGCATTCGATTAGGTATTAACGGTCGCGAGTATCCTGTGAGTCAGGCCTTTGCCAATGTGTCTACCGTAATTGATGCCGATAATTACGACGCCGACAACGGCACCCCGTTAATCGGCGAAGCCGGCCCTTCTGGCACGCTGGTTCCTGTTGAAAATGGCGCCGCAAGCGATTTGTTCTTTCTCACCTTTGATGCTCTGGGTGCGGCAAACGCCCCTGTAAGCTCTGGCCGCCCTGCGGAAGAGGTGCTTCCTCCTGAAGTACAAGCTGTAAGTGATGTGGTCACAGAAAGTGATTTTGGTTTGCGTATTTTCGATGAGATATTTGAAACCATGTCGGCAATAACATCGGTGCCCTCGGTCATGGTGGGCGATGAGTATCGTTCCAATCTGCGCCGCTCGCTGCCTGCGGCAACATCTACCACTACTTTTTCCGCGTCACAGCAATCGGCCATTGCACAATTGAGTTTGGCCTATTGTACGGCGCTGGTGGGTGATACTGATTTGCGCGATAGCGTTTTCCCCGGCTTTAATTTTGCTGGAGGCTTAACCTCGGCAAATGCAGATTTAATCATCGATCCTTTGATGAACCGTATGCTGTTTAATGCAGGTTTGAGTACTCAGCCGTCGATCGACGATCCGCTCGGATTAGACCTTGAAGATCCCGATTACGATCCAAACACCGTTCTTGGTGTAAAAGACGAGTTAGAGCGTTTAATTGACGGCCTCTCCTCAGACGATGCCTCAACGAAAGTAATCGCAGTTTGTACATCGGTGCTCGCTAGCGCAGCGACGCTGCTGCAATAACAAAGGGTGAAAAGTGTTATGGCCAAGAAATATAAGTTATTAGGTGTAGATGAACCCCTTTATCAGCCCGACCATCCACGTCCGCGCACACGACGCGAATTTCTGGCGCAGGGTTTTACCGCTAGCTTCGGTACGGTGGTGGGGGGTACTGTTTTGGGAAGTCTTCTCGGCTCGTCGAAGGTTGCCGCTGCAGTGCCACAGGAAATTATTGATGCCTGCAATATTGGTGGTGGCACACGAAAAGTGCCTTTTATAGGCATAGATTTGGCTGGTGGTGCAAGCGTATGTGGTAGTAATGTACTTTTAGGTGGCCAGGGTGGGCAGATGGATTTTCTCAGCGACGGCGGTTATGCGCGGCTGGGAATCCCTTCAGATATGGCGCCAGGCGTGCTTGAGGCAAATGGCCCTGGCAGCAGTGAAACGGGGACCAGTAACGGCGATCACACCGACACCACCTTTGGTTTGGCTTTTCATTCTGACTCTGGCATTTTGCGTGGCATGTTGAGCAAGGCCTCACCAGAGTGTGCCGCCTTCACCAATGGCTTTGTGATGGCGGCGCGTTCCGAAAACGATACCGGTAATAACCCCCACAACCCCACTTATGGTCTCAACCTAGTGGCGGGTGTTAAAGGCGATATTCTATACGCGGCTTCCTCTCGCAATAACGACACGGGAGGAGCTAACTCGCGCATTCCCACTAAATTTATGGCTTTCGATCAATATCGCCCCACTAAAATCGATAGGGGTAACGATGTGCTTGGTTTAGTTAAGGTGGGCGACTTTAACGGTTTGACGAACGATGAGGTGGTGGCGGCCATGACCTCAGTATGGGAAATGAGCAAAGCCAAAATCGATAAGATGGATCCGCGCCTCGTCGATACAGAGCTCAATGCGGCCGTGAAGCGCAAGTTGCAATGTGTGTATGCCGAAACGGCGCACCTGGCCAAGGAGTACCCCGACAGCCGAGTGTTGAATATCGAAGAAGATGCATTTTTAAAAGACATTTTCCCCAGTGATGAGCTAAACGACGGCACATTCGAAACGGCGGCATCGATAATGAAAGTAGTTATCGGTGGTACCGGAGGGTCGGCCAGTGGTTACAGCGGTGTTGGTACCATGTCCATGGGTGGTTACGACTACCATGGTAATGGACGCGAAAACCAGGAGGCGAGAGATTTCCGTGCGGGCCAAGTGATAGGTGCTTGTTTGGAATATGCTCATCGAACTGGCGTGCCGCTTATGATAGCCGAATGGAGCGACGGTGGTATTTCTCACAATGGTACTGTTGGTGCTCGCGGTAAGTTTGATCCCTCTTCAGATAACTCAAATACTCGCGCGCAATTTGTACTTGTTTACGACCCACTGGGGCGCCCAACTCTTCGCGAACCCGCCAATCAGCAAATTGGCTATATGCGTGCGGACGGCAACGTTGAAACCAATAGTTGGCCGGGGGCAAATAACGCAGAAACTACCGCCGATTGCTTAATAGCCAATTACATGGCTTTGCATGGTCTCGAAGGGCAGTTTACTAGCACCTATTCTTCAAATGGTCTTTCGCAGAGTTTGGGTAGCGGTACGCAGTTAGATAGGTATCTTGCCTTTACGCGTTTGCCATCCGTTGGCGTGGATGGCGAAGTGACATCGAGTAGGCCCAGTTCCGACATTATTTTGGGCTTGCCTTAAAACCAATTTCACCACTCTTCCAAAGGAGTCCTGAGGCGCGTATTACGCGCCTTTTTTTGTTTTAAGAATGCTTTGGCTTTTTAAGTCTAAAAAATTTGTAGAAAAGTATTTCTTAGGTGGATAAGATTCTAAAAGGGAATGAATAGTCCGTGAATTTAGACGTCAAAATGTCTATAATAACGGCGGCAAAAACGTAATATTAATTTCGATCGTTATTAAGGGCGCGTTCTCACATTCTAAAAAGCTATTACTTGTAGGATAAGGATATTAATTGTGTTGATTGATCATGAAACTCTGGCTCTTTTACTTTTAAAGGCACGAGAAGATTTCGTGCTTTTTTAAGCCTTTATTGGTTGAATACAATCTTACCGAGCAACAGTGGCGTACAGTCCGTGTGCTATTCAATTTAGGCGAAGTGAGTGCCCACGAATTGGCGGAGAAAAGTTTTATACTCGGGCCAAGTCTTTCTCGCATACTCGCCCACCTAACATCTAGCGGAATTATTGTTCGCAAAATATCGAAAAAAGATCAGCGCGTTCAAAATATTCGCTTGAGTGCCAAAGGCAAGCGATTGCACGATAAAGTTCAATCGAAGGCGGTGCTGAGATACCAGCGCTACACCAAAGGCTTAGGTCAGACGTAGATGGAAAGCCTAGTGCTACAGTTGCGGGAATTTTCTGCCTGCGCTGAAGACAAGTAAGCCTCTCCCACTGACGTCAAAGATGTATGCCGAGCAAACAAGGCTAACCGCTTTGGCTGTATTCGCAATATTTATCTTCTGAATGTATCCGAAACAGGCGATCTTAATATAAGTTCCGCGCGCCAAGTTTCTTGCAAAATCCTAATCCACAAAATGACACAAAAAACAAGGTTGTGCCGCAGGTACAAAATTACGCATAATCGCCCCCGCCCAATTTGGCGATTAATTTAGGTGAAATGGTTTGACGCGGCTACGGCTAAGTCTGCCCTGTATGCCCAATACATAATTATTACACCCATTCAAGCAAAGTAAAAAACCCCCTATGAATAGTATTACAACACGTATCGCCCAAGAACTGAACGTTAACCAATCACAAGTATCGGCCGCTATTGCACTGTTGGATGAAGGCTCCACGGTGCCTTTTATATCGCGCTATAGAAAGGAAGTTACCGGCGGTTTGGACGATACACAGCTAAGGCAACTAGATGAACGTTTGATCTATTTACGCGATTTAGAAGCGCGACGGGAAGTGATATTGAAATCTATCGGTGAACAAGAAAAACTCACCCCTGCACTGCAAGCACAAATATTGGCGGCCGACACTAAAACACAGCTGGAAGACCTCTATTTACCCTACAAACCAAAACGCCGAACCAAGGCGCAGATTGCGCGCGAGGCAGGTTTAGAGCCGCTTGCCCATACATTGTTCGACGACCCAACCCGCGACCCAGAGGCCGAGGCAGCCTCATACCTCAATGCTGAGCACAAAATCAACGATATCAAAGCGGCCTTAGATGGCGCAAAACAAATTCTTATGGAGCGTTTTAGTGAAGACGCTGCACTGTTAGAAAAGCTGCGTATATTCCTTCGCAATGAAGCTTATCTCAAATCGGAAGTCGTAAACGGTAAAGAGGGCGAGGGCGCTAAGTTTCAGGATTATTTCGAGCATAAAGAAGCCTTTGCCAAAACCCCGTCTCACCGCGCTTTGGCCATGTTCCGTGGACGCAACGAAGGTTTCCTCAATGT
>JBLHGN010000261.1:0-5108 GCA_047616325.1 Lentisphaeria bacterium | reverse complement strand
GGCGTCGAAAATTGCGACAAACTCGCCAGTCGCCAGCTTGGACGCTTCTTTAAGTGCGCCCGCCTTAAAACCACGCCTATGGACACGCTTGATGTGCTGAATATCAATACCTAGGTTTTGATGATAGCGCACACGGGCGGCCACTAAATCACTGGTGGCGTCGGTAGAATCATCAACAATTTGAATCTGTAATCGATCACACGGGTAATCAAATGCAGCGCATGCATCCACAATCCGTCCGGCCACAAGCCGCTCGTTATAAAGCGGGATTTGTACGGTGATCATAGGAAGCGAATCAAAACGTTTGCGTATGATTGGCTTCTTGTTTTTATAAGCAAACCAGCGCACCACCATCGATAGGCGATGCAAGCCAAATAAACACAGCACAAGCAACAAGAGGAAATGTACAATTAATACGCTTAAAACGATACTTGGCATGGGTTAAAACACTCGCGTAATAGCCAACTGAATACCCTCACCTTTGAGCGTACCCTCACCATACAATTCTTTGGTGTAAGTGGCTTCCATCCCCCAGCGGCCCTGGTCATCCTTTGCGGGTTGGCCAAGGTTCCAACCTGCGGTAAGCTCTAGCTTCCCTAAATCAAACTGAGGGCCAAGCGAAAGGTTACTCATACCGATATCCACACTGTCGGCATTATTCGCACTGGCGACGCCATCGAGTTTAGTTCTGAAATAAAGGTTCTCATTGGCAGAAAATCCATATTCAAGTATGTAGCGATACTCATCAGACGGTGCACCAGCACGCAGCCGATAACCAAACTCCGCACCGAAATACCCGTAAGGATATAAACTTTTACCAAACAGTGCCCGCAGCTCATAATCTTCCTGACCATTGCCCCTCGGCAAATCATCGTTTTCGTCATAGAAGTATGGCAACTTGACTAAAAGCGACGTAGAAAGCACATAAGAACTATCGACCCACTGATATCGCACACCCACCTCAGCATCACCTATACCTGCAGAGTTTAAAGTTTCGTTTTGTGCGTTTTTTTGCTCGATATCTTGATACAAGAGAGAGCCATATATCGCGATTTTATTACCAAAACCATATTCACCATAAAATGAAATGTTTTGACCTGAAAACTCTTTGAAATCAGCATTCTCATCAAATAGATCGTCGGCTGTGTAATTTTGAAGACCTACTTTGGCGTAGCCCGCCCCCTCGGCTGGCACCCATGCTCCAGCATTAGCGACTTCGCTGACTCCGGCATAAACGAGTGATGAAGAAACCAAAAGAGCGTTTATTGTTAAACGCAGTTTCATGCCTATCTCAGATTGATTTTTGTGCCTTTCACTATTCTTATACATGTCTTTACCTTTGCTAATATGAAGAATCGACTTTTGCGTTACTGTCAGTGAGTGGGGCTGAACAACTTTAGATATCTGTGCACCTCAAATTAGTATAGTCACTCATCGCTTTGAAAAGACTATATAGAGGTAAATTGGAGTATTCAATTTGTAAACGGGCAGAACGGGGAATTGTTATAGTTATGTGATGGTTACGTGATAAATGCGGCCCGACATCAAAATGACAGCACTTTCACAAGTAGGCTACATGTATCGATTAAGTTTCTCGTAAGTCGTTTTACTTTTATTATTTAGTCTATCCTTTTAGGTCGCGGATTGTTAGTCACAAGTGCGCCACATTGATAAAGTTGGGCCTGTGTGTACACTCAGCACAATTCATCAGGGGCCCAAGGACACACATTCCATATTTGAGATAAAACTTCCAAGGGAATAGCATTTGTATGTTTATACAGCTAATGGCGTTTTAATGTGACTCCTCCAAGAGAACAACAGATCTCCCTTTCCGATACACCTTATTGCCATGTCATTGCCCGCTGCGTGCGGCCCACCCTAACTATGAGGCCAAGATCATCACACAGGAACAAGTTACGAACACCCCGGCCAATGGATCGCCGACCGCATACGCATTCTATCTTCCCTTTTTGCCATAGACATCTGCAGTTACGCGTAATGAACAACCATTACAATACTGTTGTATAACTCATGCCTCAGCAGACCGACGCATGGGGCGACGAAGACGTGATAAACCGCTGATTTAGCCTGCACAAAGGCCCTTTCCTGATTCAGAAACATATAAGGAACGAAGCACTTGATGCCGCTGAGCACACCGTAGTAAAAGACATTATTGAGAAGTGGCGCTCACGGCTGTCAGACTTGAGCTGGTTTATGCGATTACTAAACGAACCTATCGCCAGAAAAGCCAACAAAGAAGACAAGTGCACGGGGCACTTTTGGGGTAGTCGTTTTCGATCCGATCCGTTGTTATGCGAACATGTCGTACTTTCATGTATGGCCTATTTTGATTTAAAACCCATTCGAGCAAAAATGGCCGACACCACCGAAGCGTCGGATTACACCAGCATTCAAGAACGTATTAATCAACAGTTTAATTTGGCACTCGCCGTTAAGAACTGCGAAGAGCTGAATAAGGCGCTCTTTAAATCTTTTGACAGGAAACCACTTTTAGAATTTGAGGGACACTTAAGGCGTGAGATTAACACCGGAATTTTATTCTCCTTCCACGACTACCTAACCCTGGTAGACACGACAGGTAGAATTCAATGAGAAGATAAACGTGGTTCAATCTCGACTAGTTTCTCACCAATACTTACCAGACTAAATGTCGACGTGAAGAATTCGATTGAAAACACCCAATCGTTTTAACGCGTATATCAACGAAAATTTAGTCGCAAACAAATACCTTTAAACGCCGCTTAAAAATCGTACTAGTCGCTCACCGACTAAACTGCAAAAGCAGTGGTATCTGCTTGGGTAAAAAATGATTTTCGTGAATAAACTTGGCAATTTCCGCTCATTTTCCTCTGCTTACCGCTACCTTACTAAAAGCTTATAAAAACCTACACAACTTAGTGTCCGATGGTTTATGTTTCTCTTAACGATGCCGGTCCTATTTATTAAGTTGCTCTTATGGTCTCAGTAGTACTTTAAACAACCGCCTGATCGAGCATCACTCCTTAGCAGAGAATACGATTGAACTCAATCAGAGTTTCTTTACTGCATAGAACAAAAATAATCTTAAGGTTTTGTTGTCTACGGCCGTCAACTTAAGCAAAGGGTAACGATGAGAATAAAGTAATGACTAATGAACAAGCCACTGAAATTGCGCCCAAAGTTGGACGTCTTGTTGTCGAAGCAAGACGACGTGGACACGTAAGTCTCAATGATATAAGCGAAGTATTCCCTCCCCATATCAAAGACCAAAACATGCTCGACGACCTAGTCTCCATGATGCGCAATATGGGCTTGGAAGTGAGTGGACAATAAGCCCGACCAAAGAGTTCTCTTTGTAAAAAGCCTCAACATATCATTGACAATGCTAAGCTCACCGGCTACCGAAGGTGTCGCTCAATAGCGTCGTTTGTCGCCGGCGTATATAGCTCCGCCGCGTCAAGTAGAAACGTTTCTTCATTCTGCGTGAAATTCCATTCTAATAGTGGGGATACCAAGGTCAGATCGTATGCGAGAAGCGCACGAAATTTGGCTTCATTTAGCGACTTTATACCCAAGCTAGGAACTGTCAAGACACCCTCCCTACTGCTTGCAAACACGAAACATAAAACTGTATGTTTACTCAGCACTTATGGCATTCAGGACGAATCATATGGCCAAGCCCCGCAAGCACCTCATCTCCCTCGACGTCACACCCTAATACCACTGCACGCCACGCTGCGTTAGACGCGCCTTTCTCTGCAGCTTTGCCCTCTTCAGTGGCAATTCCTACGAGCACCGGAACGCTTGGGTAGAAGAGCGTATTTTACTACTCGCTTCGGTGTTTACCATCGACGTGTGCGTCTATGCAGTGATGCGTAATCACCACCACCTTAGTCCTACATATCAACAAAGCCAAACGCGCAATTCGCGCCTCCATGGCGACACAGGCTTTTTGAATGCCGCGGCGTGCGATAAGCTGCTTGGCCCAACAACTTAATAAATCAGCTTTGTTTTTACTTCTTGATACTACTGCCCGTGCTCCATGTACTAATTGTTTACGTAAATATCGGTTGCCTCTCTTGTGATTCCTCCTCTTTTGAATGAGTCACCATTGCGGGACTGCTTTGGCGTTAATCCCAGCCAAACGGCCGGCCGTTCTCGAATTGGCTGCCATTACCAATGTCGCTATAGATGGCGGTAGCATTGATAAAACCGATACCTGGAATACTCAATAATATCTGACATAACGGGATTTTGTTTGCTAACTGCGTAAGCACCTTAAGAATCTCGCCAATAAGACTTGTGTGATAATAATATTCATCGGAAATTGAGTTCAGCTGTGATTTCAATGCGGGCGAAACTGCGTCAAACTCCGGTTGGCACACTTCTACCAGTAAACGACAAAAGTCCGATTTTTGTGCTGGATCATGCCGTAAACCTGAAAAACATCTTTTGCTAAATCAATAGCATTCAAATTATGCATAGTCATGGTGACGCTCCTATTTGTGAGCAACCGAAATGTGTTTTACTACACTATCAGTTTGGCGCATTGCGACGCCGGTTGAACTGGTAGTGTCCATCTCATCACACACAAACGTTTTGAACGCTTTACAAAAACTCATCTCATTCGCTTTCATACAACGAAGTTTTCGGGCACCATTACATATTATGCTCCAACCTAATACGATCAAAATGAGCGTTGCACTCATGTAAATTCCAGGCGCGCCTTTTTCACTTTTAAACCTTGTCGATGGCGCAAATCGATTTCCATATATTGAACATTAACTCGGATTGCCAGCGTCACCTATAGAAATTCCATGCATGGTCAGCAGGAACCACGCCAACGGGGCTTTGTTGGTATAAAATATTAGGTGGGCACGAGCTATATGCTCTGCCGTCAGGCCTCCACGCGCTTTGGTTCTAGCATTGTCCCGTGCTTTTCTCATCCTTTCATTAACTTCTATTTCTGGCATCAAGTGGATAATTGGCAGTGTACAAAACTTGTACTCTTTGCCAAGTAAAACCATATTTACCAGCATGGCTATTTTATTGCGCTGCTATTCGCGGTGAATCTTCACAATATCAAGTTCCATGTACTCGCAACCTTT
>JBLHGN010000260.1:0-5114 GCA_047616325.1 Lentisphaeria bacterium | reverse complement strand
GCAAAGTTTGATTATAATAAAAAATATTTTGTGTATATCTCTGTGTATAAGTTATTCATAATATGTGTCTAAGCAGTGCTAAACTCTTTCAGTAATGTATTCCAAAGACTATACTTGCGCTACACATAGGCTCTGCAAAGCGAAAACACCCATTTGCACCAAGCCATGTATGTCCATTTGAATTTACATTGATTTTAATACGCAACCTCTATATAATCCCGCGTCCTTTGAAGCGTTAGCCAATTAAAGCCTCATATCCCACATATTCAGCAAGCAGGTAGACTGGAATGAAAAGAACATTTCAACCAAGTAATCTTAAGCGCGTACGCAATCACGGTTTTCGTGCACGTATGGCAACTAAAAGCGGGCGTCATATTATTGCCCGTCGCCGAGCTAAAGGCCGCAAGCAGTTAGCTGCTTAATACATTTTTTTCACTGTAAATTTAAGTTGCTGGAGTGACCACTTCTGAGCCCTGCATCAGCCTGTCTCTAACAAAATCAGGTCGACTTCTAAACTCCAGCGATTTCTCCCGCGTTTTCGAACACCCTCCTATTAAATCATCCCACGCGCAGTTTCTAATTCTAGCAACACCAAATACACTATCTGCACCCCGACTCGGGCTAATTATTGCAAAAAAAAACGTCAGACTTGCGGTAAACCGCAATCGCCTTAAGCGCCTTATACGCGAGACTTTCCGCCACAAACAGCACAATCTAAATGCAATAGATGCTATAGTTCTGGCCCGGCGGGGTACCGAAGACCTCACAAATAGCGAGTTAATCGAGATTCTCAACGACCTATGGAAACGTGTTGCAAAAAAGGCAACGAAACTAGCAGTAAAAAACACCACTCCCTGCTAATTTCGCTATGCATCATCCCTTTGCGTTTTTATCGCTATTTTATTAGTCCACTTCTTGGACCTATGTGCCGTTTTGAACCCTCATGCTCAGATTACGCTGAGCAATGTTTAAAACGTTATGGGGTTCTACGTGGTACTTGGCTTACATTAAAAAGATTAAGTAAGTGCCACCCATGGCACTGTGGCGGACACGACCCCGTTCCCACTCCCAAAAATTCAAATGATTAAACGGTAACTATCCCGATGAACTGGTTAAGAAACTCCCTTATTGGGGCAATTCTCGTTGTTGTATTTTATTTATTTATACAATGGAATGAATTTAAAGAACAAAAAAACGCTGAAGAAGCGCCTGTGGAAACACCAATATCTTCTACGTATTACAACAACTCCCAGTCGGTGCCCAATTTTGATAGCGACCCAGGCCAGAGTCCACTGGTTGATAATTACTCCAACTCTACCGAATTTGACGACTTACCCAAACTCGAAGACTATCAGCTTGTCAGCACAACTGCGCGTTCGGCTCCGGAAAACAATGTTTCCCTCATCAGTGTTAAAACTGACACCTTAGACTTGATTATCGACCCCCTTGGCGGCGATATTGTGGGGTTGTCTCTACCAAAGTATCTGGCTGAACTCGACCAACCCGACAGCGAATTTCTACTTCTAAACCGCTCGTCGAGTCACACCTATATATCCCAATCTGACCTTATGGGACAAAATGGAACACATACTTCCGCTGGCCGCACCTTATTTTCCAGCGCTTCGCGTGCGTATTCATTAAACAGTAATACCGACTCCCTTGTAGTCGACTTATATATTGAACAAAACCAGGCGACTATTACTAAGCGATTTACCTTCCATCGCGATTCGTACCTTATCGATGTAGCTTACCTTATAGAAAACCATTCGGACTCCGAATGGAAGGCAAATATGTATGGCCTTATAAAGCGCGACGACTACCGTCCTCCCTCTAACGTAAGTATTGGCATGAAGTCTTTTGTAGGCGCCGCTTATACTACCAAGGATATCAATTACGAAAAGCTTGATCTAGATGACCTAGACGACGAAGAAATTAAATTTGATAACCAAGGCGGCTGGGTCGCCATGGTGCAGCACTACTTTATGAGTGCTTGGATACCCAATCCAGAATCCACTAACCACTACAAACTGTATAAAAGCAAAGACAATAAAAACTACATGCTCAGTTTTACAACCGACGTGCTTACAGTTCCGCCACATTCGGAAGGCTCTATACAAGCCTCCTATTACGCCGGCCCTAAAATCATTAAAGATTTAAAAGAGATTTCTCCGCACCTGCATCTCACTATAGATTTTTCCTGGTTATGGTTTATCGCAATTCCACTGTTTAAAGCGCTAGATTTTATTCACGGCTTTGTCGGCAACTGGGGTATCTCCATCATATTATTAACCTGCGTTGTTAAATTAATATTTTTCTACCCCTCTGCCATGAGCTACCGCTCCATGGCAAAAATGCGAAAAATAATGCCGCTTATGACCGACCTCAAAGAGCGCTATGGCGACGACCGCCAAAGAATGGGTGCCGAGACCATGAAGCTCTACAAAAAAGAAGGGGTCAATCCCTTAGGCGGATGCCTGCCCATGTTGATGCAAATGCCGGTGTTTATTTCCCTATATTGGACCTTGATGGAAAGTGTTGAACTTCGCCACTCACCGTTTTTCCTCTGGATTATCGACTTAGCCGTGAAAGACCCCTACTTTGTACTACCTCTTATAATGGGCGCGACAATGTACTTTCAACAAAAACTAAACCCGGCACCAGCAGACCCCATGCAAGCTAAAATTATGCAAATGCTGCCGATCTTTTTTACCTTCTTGTTTATGACTTTCCCCGCGGGCTTAGTATTGTATTGGGTAACGAACAACCTTCTGTCTATAACTCAACAATACATCATTACAAAAAGAATAGAGAACAGCTAAACCGAGGTGTCTGCATTGACGCCTAACGCGGAACACTCAACAACAATAGCCGCCGTTGCCACCGCACCTGGCCGCGGTGGCGTTGGTATAATTCGCGTTTCCGGTCCTCTCTGTGAAGTGGTTGCCAAGCACCTTATCGGCTTCACTCCAAAGCCCAGACACGCCCATTATTGTGATTTTCGCCATGCCGACGGCACCACCATCGACAGTGGCATTGCTTTATATTTTCCCTGCCCCAACTCCTTTACTGGCGAAGACGTACTCGAATTGCAGGGTCACGGTGGTCCCGTTGTACTAGACATGCTAATCAGCCAAGTGCTGCAATACGGAGTTCGAAACGCGCGTCCAGGTGAATTTTCCGAACGAGCATTTCTAAACGATAAGTTAGACCTCGCGCAGGCAGAAGCAATAGCCGACTTAATCGACGCTAGTTCACAGCAGGCGGCAAAAAACGCCTTGAACAGCCTTAAAGGTGACTTTTCTCGCAAAATTGATCAACTTCTCGATCAGCTAATCCATTTAAGAATATTCGTTGAATCGGCGATCGATTTTCCTGAGGAAGAAATAGATTTCTTATCCGATGGCAAAATTCAAGCTCAATTAAATAGCATTATTCAACAAACTGATAACGTACTTCATCAGGCGCGGCAGGGAGTTCTTTTAAGGGAGGGTATGAACGTGGTGATTGCCGGGCGGCCCAATGCCGGCAAATCCAGCCTTCTCAACGCGCTTTCACAACGGGATCTTGCCATTGTCACGGACATAGCCGGTACTACCCGAGACGTGTTGCGACAGCATATTCAAATTGACGGTCTACCCCTACATATCATCGATACCGCTGGTTTGCGTGATAACCCCGACCACATCGAAGAAATGGGCATAGCTCGAGCGTGGGAGGAAATTGACAAAGCTGATCGCATTCTATTGATGATAGACAGCACCGATACCGCACAGCTAAATGCAAAAAATCATTGGCCGGAATTTTTCAACAATAAAAAATATCTAGCGAAATTGACCCTAATCTACAACAAAATCGACCAGTCGGGCTTCTCCATAGAGAATCGAAGTGAACACTATGAACAATTGGCCATATCTGCACTTTCAGGGATAGGTTTGCATGCTTTAAAACAGCACCTTAAAAAAACAATGGGCTTTAACGGCAACACTGAAGGCGGATTTAGTGCTCGGAGACGGCATATTCGCTCTATAGAAGAGGCCCAAGACGCTTTGCTTAAGGGCAAGATTCAGCTTGAAACCGCCGCTGCAGGTGAACTACTGGCTGAAGATTTACGCCAAGCACAGGAACATTTAAGTGAAATAACAGGTTCTTTTACTTCAGACGACCTGCTAGGGAAAATATTTTCAAGTTTTTGTATCGGAAAATAACATTTACCCTTTTTCCCCTGGCTACCTTCTAGTCCGCCTTTACTCAATTTAAACCCCACCTTATCAACAACTAATACAATCCCCCCCTTTCATTTACTAATAAATACAGAGCTTAATACCAAGCTGTCCACAACTTTTTCCACAGCACCGCAACATATGCAACGCTATATGTAGAAATAATTATCCATGTAGATAAGATCTGTATAAACCGTAGCTTAAGCTGATGATAGCGCCTTGGATAAGTTCGTTGTTTTTTTTGCGAGCTGCCCACCTCTGGATAACTAGCCTTTTTGTACACAGATAATTACCAGACATTCGCTCCCCTATACAGAAACTAAACAAGACATATCATCTCTGTAAGTTATTGTTTTTAATATAAATAATACACTTATACCCACTAAAATGATTTACTAATAACTACATCTACTATAAGAACTTCATATATCTATACTAAACAATACATATATATTTATATAAATATTAAAGATAAAAATAATTCATTTTTAATTTTAGCTAACAGCATTCGTTCATTCAAAAGAAAAGAAAACAACAGTTCTTTTTTTAAACAACAGACCCTATAATGCTCGCCCATTTCCTTTGCGAACTTTTTTAAACCTATGAATTATCCCAATACTTTTGACGTAATCGTGATCGGCGGTGGCCACGCCGGAACAGAGGCCTGTTTGGCAGCTGCACGAATGGGATGTCGTACCCTGCTGCTCTCGCACAACGTTGAAACACTTGGCCAAATGAGTTGCAACCCCGCCATCGGCGGCATAGGCAAAAGTCACCTGGTGAAGGAGGTAGACGCCCTCGGCGGCGCAATGGCCCGCGCCACAGACCTTGGTGGCATACAATTTAGGGTGCTCAACAACCGCAAAGGGCCGGCTGTGCGGGCCACCAGAGCAC
>JBLHGN010000259.1:0-5157 GCA_047616325.1 Lentisphaeria bacterium | reverse complement strand
CGCAGCTTGCTTCGAGCTGTTTACAGTACCGACGCTGATATAATTATGTATGATGATGCGAACACATTGACGGTGCGGTTGCATCACCTTGCCAACAAAATGAGCCGTCATACTGTACAACAGCTTTGCGAGGAACTCAGTGCAACCGAGACCGTATTTCCAGGAACAGAATTTAGAGTAATTTACAAAATGGTCACATAGCTAAACCGTCGAGGTCAGGAAGTTTGAACTTTCACTGCCAAATGCAAATGTATCGAGGCGTCATCCATGTTCAGTAATATTTTGCCAAATGCTGCTCCAGCCGGCTTTAGTAGTAAATGCTGGAACTTCGGGCATACCCTAACCTCACTATTGCTATCATAAACATTTTGCTTCACACTTTTCCTACGTTATATCAGAGATATAAGCATGTTTAAATTTTTTTTCGTTCTTGCCCTGTCGAGCTTAAGCGCAGTTGCATTATCACATGGCATGTCAGCGGAAGACCAAGCTCGCATACTCAATGCAGGTTATGTTGAGTATATGCAGCTTGGTGCTACGCACATGCTTTCCGGCTACGATCATTTTTTATTTCTATTCGGGGTTATTTTCTTCTTATCTCGATTTAAAGAAGTTTTAAAATTTATTACGGCCTTTACAATCGGTCATTCCATTACTTTAATCTTTGCGACATTATTAGAAATTAAGGCAAACTTTTACCTTATCGATGCCGTTATTGCCTTAACTGTTTGCTATAAAGCCTTTGATAACCTGGAGGGTTTTAAATGTTATTTTCAGATGTCAGCGCCAAATTTAACCTGGATGGTGTTTGCTTTTGGGCTAATTCATGGTTTTGGCCTGTCGACACGCCTACAGCAATTGCCGCTCGGTTCCGAAGGTTTGGTGATGAAAATTCTTTCTTTTAACGTGGGTGTAGAGCTCGGGCAAATTATCGCATTGAGCATTATGTTGGTCATTCTTGCTGGCTGGAGAAAAACCGCATCATTTGCACGCTTTAGTAAGGCATCGAACATCGGGCTGATGTTGCTCGGGGGGCTCTTATTGCTAATGCAGCTGCACGGCTATCAACACACTCAATTTCCAGATGACTTTCCGTTAAACGCTGATGAGCATTCGCATATTCATGAAGATATGGAAGCGCAGTTATCGCCACTAGCCAACTATCCAATGAAAATAAATTTTGATACTGAGGCTTCTCAAGATGAAATATTAAGTGATGACATGCCTAGCAATACTCATTTACACAACGCTGAAAACGTACACTCCAATCAATCAATCAATCAATCAATCAATCAATCAATCAATAAATAAATAAATAAATCAAGCAGATGGTGATTTTATGAAAACATATATATCAGTTATTTTTTCTTTGGTTTTTCTGGTTAGCCAAAATGCACTAGCGCACAGCGACCATGCTCATGGCCCCATTACAGAAACGCAGGCATTGTCTTTGACCGCCGAAGTTGCAAAGCAATTGACGGAAAAAGATGCGGGTTTAGAAATCGGGCAGCTACCCGTGAGCTGGGCCTCGGTTGCGAAAGAAAATATAGCAACCTTTAAGAAAGGTAAGGGCTATTACGTTATGTCGGTAGACAATAAAAGTGAGACAAAAACACTTTATGTGCTGATGTCGTCCACTGGTGAAGTATATGATGCAAATTTCTCTGGTATATTTAAAGGCGTTGAGTGAGCACGCCAATAATTCTGTGTATTGAATAGTTGCTCAATTTTATTTAATGAATTACGAATCCATCGCCTCTATTCTCCACGGGCCGTTAATATCCGATATTGCTCGGGCGTTAGCTTTGGTAATTGCATAATAAATGTGACTATATTCCAAATTCTCTCATCGCTATGCCCGGCACCCCAGGCGGGCATTCCAGACGCTTTAATGCCATGTTTATTGCCCAAAAACGTTGTTGGTTTTGGGTGCGCGTTACTTTGCGACCCGTGGGGCTTAAGGTGAAGTTCGGCGGCGCCGGATACAAGCCTAGGCTTATATCGCTATGATTTCTACCGGGTTTTAAATGACAGCCGGAACACATGTCATTGTAATCGGCTCCGCCGGCCAGTAGTCGTTTTGGAATATTTAAATCCGCAGGCACTACAATATCCTTTGCCGCCCGTGCAATTGATTTTTCTCGCAATGTTTCTAATAGCCATTGGGTTATTACGTTGTGCGGTACGTCGGCACCGATGGGATAATTTCCGGAATACACATAAATTAACACGCCCGAAAACATAAGCGCGATGACTAATACTAAGTGCTTTAGAAGCTTCATGGTACTCGTTACCTGTATGTAATTTTAAAACATCTATTCAGTGCCCCAGGAGAACTATTGGGCATGATGTTCTGAATTCTCATGGTATTCTTGTGATTTTCTAGATGATTCTTCGACTGTTTTCTTGTGGCTAGGGTCAGCATCTTGCCTATCGTGCATATATTTTTACATTTTTACATTTTTACATTTTTACATTTTTACATTTTTACATTTTTACATAAGAGCCATCATTATGGGATCATTTACATTCGGTTTCGTACGATCCAATTTTTTTATCGCGTCGCATTCGGGCTTTTGTACCTAGTGTATATGTTCACTCGGGTCGTGCGCATAGGCACTTAATGGATATATTATGGAAAATAAAGGCAATAATCTGAGAGAAAAGATATATTTCATATGATAACCTTATTTTATGTTGCGTTTGTGTTCAACGAAGGAAGGGTAGTGCTCAGCAACAAGCGTGTGTGTTCCTCTAAAATGTTTTTCAAGAAAACCACTATGCAAGTTTGAACCCCATCTGTATGGGGAAGTAATCAGAAGACTTCACATCTTTTAAAGTTCTACTGTGGGTTGGCTCCAGGTCACGATAAAAAGCGTGATCAAGGTGCTGATTGAAGTGCCTCAGTCGCGGCGTTCTCGCAATGTTTAGCTCCGTCAAATTAAAGCTTCGTGTAATCTCACTGAATAAGAAAAAACGTTTTTTATTCCATGTATTGAAATCACCGGCGAGTATCATAGGGCTTTGATGGTGTTGACTTAGTTGATCTTGATGTCTAAAGGTTGATGCAAAATTAAGCGCGTGTACGTTTATTACTAACAATTCATCACGGGTGCCCGCCAGTGGGCATTGAATATGCAGAATCAATTTTTTAGTATTGTAAATGGCGTCTCCGTGACCGGTTTCCAGGTGACCGCTGCTACTTGGCATACAAGTGCAATCGGTTTTTACGCCAGTGCTAATGCCGGTTGTCACATTCTTAAAGCTCCTCTCCAGCACACAGTGCAGCCTTAAGATTCATTAAAGATGGCATCGCGGGGCCCATTTTCAACGGCTTCTTGCAATAAAGTGAGATCGGAATTTTTACACATGCCGTCAAAATCTGCGAGCCAGCCACTGTATTTGGTTTTGCAGATATTCCACACCAACACAGAAAACTCTGAATTTATGTGTTGAATAGTCGTTCTTCCCGTGGTGTGAAGGCGGCCACGAGGTGAGTATGGGTTAGAAAAAATGCTTATGCGTCATAATTCTAGATTAATCGGTTGAATCTGCTGCACCGCCTAACGCAATTAAAATAAAGCGTTTTTCGTTTTTTTGAAAATAACTCATAGGGTGGCTATGCGATCCTGTCATAAAAAAAGTAAAAATTCGTTCTATTTTAAGCACCTTTGGCGCCCTCGCTATGATCCAACTGATTTATTTGGGATAATCGTACATTAAGGTGCATCATAAATGCGGCGAAAAAACCCTGAAGAAATTATTGCGGAGGCGAATAAATTTACTGGGTTTCTTGTTGTTAGATCGGTTAAGCAGCATTGACCTGCTTTTCTTTTTTCAAAAATATATGAAAACTGCTTATTTATGTTTTCGCAAAAACAATACATATTAATTTAAAAATTTAAATCCATGCTTCTTGCGTCCCAATTGCTTGAGTCTATAAAGCACCAAAGTTAGTCCACAATAAATATTTTTTTGTGGTCGAAGGGCGGGGGGATTTTGTGGAATTTTATTCCGTATGGTAAATATTTAGACAAACTGGAATTCATCGCCAAATAAAAAAATGGAATATTATTTTTGTTAGGTACTATAACTTCGACGCTAGGTGACGTGCATGAAATAACGTCCGGAATTCACGAAGTGACCGGTCTCACTTTATAATTTAATTTCCCCAATACCTGATCAAAAATAATCGTCCCGGTGTCGTGAATTTCCTTACACGCCTTTTTTCCTGTTTCGTAAACTTTATCGATGATATTCGCAGTCATCTTTAGCCCTTGCTCCGTATGCGTATTTCCAATCAGCTACCTGACAAGCTCATGATTTTTAAACACTACTCCAGACATGGCTCGAGTAACATGCGGAAATAGTTTGTGCTCTATGGGATTCCACTTTGATGTATAAGGTGGGCAATGAGCCATTCGAATTTCAATTAGAATTTCATTTGTAAGCTGCTGAAAGTGCTTCTTTAAATACATGACGACTACTGGAGTTACTTCCCCCACCATATGCCAATGCCAATATCAAAATTGCAGTCGCATCACTATAGCGTTGAAGCCCAACAGATTCCCACCAAAGCTTAATTGAATCACAAGCAAACTCACTGGGCTCAGCGCTAACACCTATATTGATCAAGGCATCATTGTGCTGTAAATCGTAAATCCCATGGGGAACAGCGCTGCCGTCTGCCAAATGGGCGAAGTCATGGTCATAAACTATCTCGGCTTCCAGGCAGTAAACTTGACCATCACGATAGAGATTACCGAGTTTTTCCTTATTTTTGGATCAATACTAATAATCGGGCTGCCTTCTCGTTCAAATTTAGATATCAACCGATTGATCTTTTTAAACTTACGGTCTCTTTCTTTATATTCCCCAGTACTTCTATTCTTGCTGGGTTTACGCTTAACATACCCGTGATTTTTAAGCAGCTGTCTCACAATGTTGCGACTTACTCTAAATCCTTTTTTTAGTGCATTGGATATTTCCGACCGACTCAAAGCCGTCCATTTCGCTTTGTCATCCATTGAATCTCCCGCTGTATGACTTGACAGTACGTCGAGAAACGCTTTATCTATATCAGACATCGCCTCTATAAGCTCCTTTCTACCCCCTCTGGGTGCTCGGACACTCGCCTGCTGAAGTGATTCTTCATCA
>JBLHGN010000258.1:0-5161 GCA_047616325.1 Lentisphaeria bacterium | reverse complement strand
ATAGAGTTTTACGATGCTTACTTGGGTGGCGAGAGGGTAAGTCTGGCCGAAGCTCTGAGAATAAAGCTCCCTTTGTCGTTGCGGTACAAAAACATGTAAAGAAACACCCAACTGCCGCACGCTTTGATCGTGTTAAGGCGTTTACTGGCGAAGAAATAAAGCGTTGCTCTGTCGACGCATTGGCCCAAGCGCAGGTGATTTCGGATGGTTTAGTGCGCTTTAGAGCGGTCACAGCAACCACCAAAAGTCACGGGGGCATAATTACTAGTTCTGGGCGAAAAGCCGTTAAAGTGCGAGAACGCCATTGATTTCGAAAATATGGGCTTCGATATTTGGCAAAGTTTCAATATCGTTATCGTTTTAATCGGCGCTTTGATTTGCAGGCCATTTTAGCGTGCATCAGTACACACAATGCCCCAGCCGTCACGGATGCTGGGGTTTTCTGAGGTTGGTAACTAATAAGGATCCCTTTGGCATTTAAAATTTCGACTTAAAGTCAAAAAGAGTATTGATTTTTGACTGTCAAGGCATTATTGCAATCAGCAATGTAAGCGCTTTCATTTCCGGCACCAAACTGACGCCAATATATGTTGCAGCCCAGATCTAAGGGCATCACCGCTGAAAATATATGACTGAATATCGCCAAACAACAGCAATCGTTCCGTTTTTCACAATAAGAAAATGTTGCTCATTTCATACTGTAAGTTTTTGTAGGCTAACCAGTATGTGCATCTGATTTAGGAAAATTTTTCAAAAACCTCAGGTATTAGGGCGAAAAACTATCGTAATTCGTACACCTGGAATGAGTAAATGAGTTTATTAAGTAACGATGGCTGTGCTGTCTTAGCAAAAAACTTGCCACATATACACTGGTTTTGACGACAAAATCAAAGCCGCGGACTGCCTGAACTATTAGAACCAGAGAGAATTAACGGCTTTTACGTTGGGTCCCTAAAAAGAAATTTGGGCTGCAGATGTAAATGCATATCAAATACGGAGAATTTTGATGCCCGACAGTCAAACCATTTTAAGTAAGTTTTCTGCCCCTTTCCCGCCTTCGGGCGGAATTTTTTCCCTTCTATATCTATGTTCCTCACTACCCTACGGTGCACTGTAATCACTATTTAAAAAAAACACCGATCATTTATCCTCTGTATTGGTGCGGGAAAAAGGCTTCAGAACGTCGTTTTACTGTTGAGTCGACTAATGACGCAGCTGTATCGTTTGCGCTAAAACAAATAAAACTCGTCCGAATATACCTATTGATATAACTCATATCGTTCATCTCACAACCTATATCTTTGTCGGCTTATGAGAAAATATTGAGTTTATGGAATATACTAAACACACTGGAACATATTCGAAGCCTAAAGAGTATTAAGCTATCAATTGAGCGCTAGATTTAAATGTGCGATTATCTCTACATTTTACAGAGGCTTTTTGCATTGATTTAAGGTGAAACATGGCAACAATTTACGAAGTTTCAAAATTGGCAGGGGTGTCGCTCGCGACCGTTTCCAGAGTAATAAATAACAACACCAAAGTTAGTGAGAAGGCTCGCAATAAAGTTCTTGAAGCCATGGAACTCCTGCAATATAAACCTAATATTATCGCCCAATCGCTCGCCTCCAATCGTACCAACAGTGTCGGAATTTTGGTGTGCGAACTTCACGGAGAAATTTTTGGCCATATGATGACTGGTATTGAGTCTGCCCTGCGAGACTCCGGAAAGCATGTATTTATTGCCGCCGGCCATTCCGATAAAGACAATGAAAAACAGGGCATTGATTTTTTAGTTAGCCGCAATTGCGATGCTATGATTGTTAACGCTGAAGGTGTGAGTGACGACTTCTTGGTTGAGCTAAGCAAAAAGAAAACGCCCGTGTTTATTATGAGCCGCTGGGTAGCCGAGATAGGTGAATTGTGCATTAGCCTGGACAATGAACTCGGTGGATACTTAGCGACTAAACATATACTAGATTCAGGCCATACAAATTTTGTTTGTGTTGCTGGTACACAATCTAAGCCTGACGGAAAAGACAGGTTAGCGGGTTACAAGCGCGCGCTAGCTGAGTACGACATTCCTATAGCGGAAAAACTTATTTACTACGGCGATTTCACAGAACCCAGCGGCATAGATGCCCTTAAGCATTTTATTGCACAAAAATATGCATTTACTGCAGTTATTTGTGCGAATGACGAGATGGCCTCGGGAGTAATGAAATATGCTCGAGAATACGGTTTTAAATTACCCGATGACATTTCAATTATTGGATTCGATAACGTAAAATTTTCAAATCACCTGTACCCCTCATTAACAACTATCGACTACCCCATCAAAGAAATGGGCCGCATGGCTGCAAAATTTGTATTGAGGGATGTTTACGGTGAAACAGAGGTAGAATCAAAAAATGTATTTGAACCCAAGCTTGTCCTTCGAGACTCTGTTAAAAACATTTAATACTACCTAGAATGCCTCGCTGACGTAACCAGCGAGGCATTCTATTGTTTTTAGCCATTGTTTGAAGATAGGAGCTAGACAAAGACTTCACCCAGATCTGGCTGCTCTTCTAATTTAGCAATTTTTGCTTTTTCATTGCGGGCATCAAGCTCTTTGCGAATTTCGTGCATTCTCGCTTCACCGACGTCGAACTTCCAAATAAACATTACGCCGATAATGGTGGTGATTGCCGGCGCGAGAGCATCAACCAATCTCAGCTGTGTTAGTGTTTCGACTGTTTGCACGGCTCCAGGGGTTTGATTGAAACCTATCAGTTTCAATACCACGCCACCACCCAGCCACGCTAAGGCGTTACCTAATTTAACAAACCACCAATACACGGCACCCAGCATACCTTCGCGGCGTTCACCGACTTCAAGTTCATCCACATCACATACATCTGCCGTCATAGACAACATTAGTGTAAATAGTGCGCCTATACCGAAGGAAATTAATGGAAGAGGCAAAAACATCAACCATGGAATTTCAGGATTAAAGCAGACCCATTTCAGCAAATAACCAACCACTGAAATTAACATCGCAATAATGAAGGCTCTTTTTTTGCCTACATGAGTTGCAAACCATGTTATTAGCGGAATAACAAATAGGCAGGTTGCAAGCGCGCCAAGCGTTCCATTCCACGCTGGATAATTGCCTGCGGCACTGGCAGAACCGGCAAACACGTAGTGAACAGTAATTACGTATTGAAACTGTATTACCAACATATAACCGTTATAAACAAAAAAGGTCGCACCACAAAGCAGAAGAAAGGGTTTACACTTTGTTGTTTGCACTACCCCCCGAATAAACTCTTTTGCATTTTTACCAATATTGGCAAGCGAAAGTTCAGTACTTTCGTCGTATTCAGGAAGCTCTCGTTCTTTACAAAAAATCGCAGGCACTATACCAAACGCCGTACATAGTACAGCTACCCAAAGCGCTACGGTTCTACATGCAATGGAGGGTGTCTCGAATAGAGTATCCACAAACATAAGCACCCAAAACCACGGGGCTATCACCCACGCTAGCTGTCCGATCCATTGGGATATGGCCATTATTCTAGTGCGTTCGTGATAATCCTCGCTCATTTCATAACCGAGCGCGGTTAAAGGTATTTTAAAAATAGTGAAGCCCAGATAAAAGGCAAATGACAAAAACAGGAAGTAATAAAAATTGTACATCATGGAATTTTCAGGATAGAGCTGCCACATGGCAAAGTATGAAATCCCAGATAATACGGTACCAAGAAATACGAAGGGTTTTCTTCGTCCCCAACGCGTTCGGGTGTTGTCGGATATATAGCCCATCAATGGGTCAGTAATAGCATCAAAAATGCGCGGAGCCGATGCCAGAATTCCGGCAAGCAGTGGGTCCATATTAAGGGCCAAAACCAGCACGGCCAAGAACACGCCCATGGCCGCGTTAAACAACTGATCTGAAAGACTGCCTATTCCAAAGGCCAATTTCTGTCCAAGTGGCACTATATCCTCTGGTGCCGTTTTGTAATGTTTTACTTCTGTCATCTAGTTATCACCGTTTATTATAATACTTCCCCAAACTGCCCAGCGCTGGCAGTATATCTTTCCCATTGCAATAAACAAACCTATTCAGATTGGTTTATAACCCATACAGGCCTGAAGACCGAGTCTGGATTGAGTTTGGCACCAAAACGGCTCAGTGAGCTGCAGCCATGGCCCGCCGCACACCGGCGCATTGAACAATGGGTCTAAAATTTTATCTGATACACCGTCAATACCCTGCAGGGCAATAGGCCTAGGCTAGATAAATCTGTTGCCAACGCTGAGTTCCAGGTATTTCACGCACAGAAAAGTCCAGGCTTCCAATCTAGACCGGTAAACAGATAGATGCTAGCTGGCACTTGTACGCCGCTTAAAGAACAATAAAAAGGGCTCCTCGCTACTAGCCATGGGGGTTAGCATATAATGGACGTCAATTTATAGTTATTTGAGAGTTATTTGTAATTCTGTCCCACTTGTTTGGTCTGGCCTTAGGCCTACAGTCTCCCTGGCATGTAAATGACTTGCTATTTTCTAATAAAAAGAAGCAATTAGATATTTATATTGATTTTGAGGTGGGTGGCGAATTTAAATGCCCAGATTGCGGTCAAGGTGAACTTAAGGCGTATGACAGCATACAGAAAAGCTGGCGGCATTTAGACTTCTTTCAACATAAAGCTCACCTCCATGCTAGAGCCCCAAGAGTACAGTGCACCAAGGGTTGTGGTACAAAGCGAGTCGAGGTGCCCTGGGCGCGTCAAGGTAGAGGGTTCACCTTACTCTTTGAAAGTTTGATGCTTGCGATGTGCAAAAAGATGCCGGTGAAATCCGTTGGCAGTCTTGTTGGCGAGCATGATACGCGCTTGTGGAGAATGCTACATCACTATATTGATACCGCAAGAGATAAGCTCGATTTTTCGAATGTCCAACGTGTTGGTATGGATGAAACGGCATGTAAAAGAGGACACGATTACATTAGTATTTTTTGTGACATGGATGAAAAGAAACTTCTCTTTGGGAACGTGCACGAAATATCATCCGGATTCCAATAGACTATGATTTGAAGTAAAATTCTATTTTTTGGTGAAAATGCTAAATGAGTTCGCACTATTGTGAAGAGCACGAAGAAGAAATGGCTAATTTC
>JBLHGN010000257.1:0-5202 GCA_047616325.1 Lentisphaeria bacterium | reverse complement strand
TTGGAAGGCCCTAACCGAACCGTTTATATTGCTTTGAATGGCAGTGGCTGTTTGTGAAATGTCTTGTTTGAAGGCGTCTAGTTCTTCAACTTTAGTGAGGTTTTGTACTTGCGCGCTCACATCAGCACTGTGGTTCGCGAGTTCTGCAAACGATGCCGTAAGGGTTTCTACGGCATCATTGGCATCTGTCATGGTGGTTTCAATTTGGCAAACCGCCAGATACAACATGTTTATGGTTTCAGATATATGCACCCAATCTTCGTTTTTTCCTCTTGTGATAACCCATCGCTCGGACGTGTGTCGTAATTCATGAAGAAGTGTTCCTTTGGGGGGAATACTAACGCTAAGCATGGTTTATAGCGGGCTATTTGCCTCCTGTTCTGTCATGAATACTTCGTCTCGGCCCATACGATTGGCGTAAATTACCGAAAATGACAATACATTTTGAACATAGCCTCGGGTTTCTTTAAAGGGGATGGTTTCAATCCAGATATCTATCGGTAAATCTTCTGAAATATCTTTAATCCAAGTATTAACCCGATGTGGGCCGGCGTTGTATGCCGCCGCCGCTAATATACGATTGCCATTAAATTTTTGTAGAAGCTCATTGAGATAATGACTCCCCAAATTAATGTTGTATTCAGGGTCGTAGAGGTATCTGTCGTGGTGCTTTATGCCGCTCTTTCTCGCTGTTTGTCGCGCTGTGGCGGGCATAAGTTGCATTAGACCCATTGCGCCTGCCGAAGAGCGCGCCTGCTCAGAGAAGGCGCTTTCTTGTCGTGCTATGGCGTAAATAAAAGTGGGCTCAACTTTTGTGTCGCTAGAAACCTTGGTTACTGTGTCTTGATATGCCAGAGGGAAACGAATGGCGAGCTCGTCCCAGTGATTGCCGGATATCATGGCGTTGATGCTTTTGTGATACCAACCCCATTGCCGTGCAATCTTACCCGCTGCCATTAATTCTTGGGGGTCCATGGATTTGGTGGCAAACTGCCATTCGGCCTGCGCTTCGTCGTAGCTACCTCTAAGCCATAACTCGCGTGCGCGCTTCATTGCTAGATTATTTTCAACCAAGAGCATTGTACTCGGCTGAACCGATGCGGTTTTGATTTCGAGAGAATAACTTTGCTTGAGAATGTCGGAGGCTAGAAAACCATAAAAACTACGGTTTTTTGAGATGCGCTGGTAGATTGTTTTGCTGGATTCTGTGGTGTCGGTGAGAGCAAGCTCGGTTTGAGCTCGTGCGCGCCAATATTGCCAGCGATCACTGGCTTGGGCTTTACTGTCGAGGGTGTTGATCCAATTGGCTACCTTATCCCAGTTCTCTCCGCGCAAGGCGTCGCGGATCAATCTCTCCACTACGTCGATGCTTTGTAAGTCTTGTGACTGCTTAATCAATGCTTCAGCTTCTTTTGTGTACCCCTTTGCGGAGAGTTTCTTAACTAAGTACAATTTGGTGTCTGTTGCCGTTTCTTTCTCGAACAGCTGCTGAGCTTCGTAGAGTTCCCAATGGTAGAGTGCATCTCTTGGGGCGGTTCGCGCGAAGCGTTTGATACCATGGGCAATAATTTGTTGTATTTCTTTAGACTGCTCTTCGAAAATGCGATGTTGCTTAAGCAGAGCAGGGTGCGAGTCGACTTTAAAAAATAGTTTGGCGTATTTGTTCTGGTCGCCGTTCATCAGCTTGGCAACATAACGCGCAAGACTGCGTCTATTATTAGACATGGCATTTATAAACCGTTGCCACGCGATGTCATTGGTGAGCCCGCCTGCGCGACGCCAAACATTAAACAATCTGTCGCAGCTTTTAGGGTGGGATTTCCCCCCAGTCCAAATCTGTGCCACTTCATTGTTGAGTTGTTTGTTGCCGGTGGCTATTTGCGCGTAAAGGTGGTGGCAGCGCAGCGGCTTTTGGCCCATATCCGCCGCATAGTACTTAAGGTACTGCCCCCAATTTTTTTTGGTGGCTAGGGCATATAAAAGCTGCTCTCTCAGGCGATAGGCGAGAAAGGTGTCGCGATTTGTTTCTAGAAACCGGTCTATTTCTGAAAAATCGAATTCGTAAAGTGATTGCTTGATTTTTGTGTAGTCGAGATAAGGCCCAAGTGGGTAGTCGCCCATTTGCGCGTAATGTTGCTGATACACATCCATTTTCGAAGCGTTAAGCGCTGTTTTAGCTAATTCGTAATGGTAGCGCTGTTCAATAATAAGGTCTTGAGCGGGGGTTAGCTCTGGAGAGAACCAGTCTGAATCAGGTGCCAGAGCGCTGGCTGGTGCAACTAAGCTTGCGCTAAAAACAGCACATAACACTTTGATTGCATAGTGGGGCTTTATCCAAAATCGCCGCAAAAAATGTTGTTGTATTTCTAACAATCGCATCATAACTACTACACACATCGGTTATTCACTTAATTGTTGTTTATATTAAGGAGTTTTACCACTTGCAATTTGGCATAAGCCTGGCGTTTTTGTTGTTTTTCGAAAAATAGTATGACTATTAATGTTCCCTTTGCCCAGCCTCCTTAGTAAAACAAATTACCAGTATTTTTTCTTTGAAAATATACTGGTAAGCAATATTGCTAAGGTTAGTTCTAGGTATAGTTTTTAGCTTAGCACTAAAACAAAATGAGCATAAAAGAGTTATTCAGCAGCGAGGGCTTGGTGATAGACTACGCGACCGCGCATCCACGACTTATCCATTCTGTTTTTACATCTGGGTTTGTCTGTTCGCATGTTCATTTAGGTCTATCGAGGTAGTAATGCCCTTAGTAAAGTTAACCAATTTCTGTTTGCACTACGGCGAGCAGGTTATATTTGATGAGCTCGAATTGCAGCTTAATCCGGGCGATAGGCTCTGTATTATCGGGCGCAATGGTGTTGGCAAATCCACCTTGCTAAAAGCCATACAAGGCAGCGTCGAAGTCGATCACGGTGCGATATGGCGTGATCCCGCTATTGCTATTGCCAGTCTTTCGCAAGATCTACCCGAAGCCGAGAGCATAAGCGTATATGATTTTGTTGCAGGTGGGCTTGCCCATGTAGTAGCAGACCTTGCCCGGTACCAAGAAGCTTCTGCCAGCACCAACCCCAAAGACTGGGCCGACCTAGAAAACCTGCAGCACCGCATAGAAGCGGCGGACGGTTGGAACCTTAATAACACCATCGAGCAGGTCTTAACTAAGCTAGATTTAGATGGCACCGCAAACCTGAATGCGCTGTCGGGCGGTTGGCGTCGGCGAGTATCGTTGGCGAAAGCCTTAGTGACAAAGCCCGACGTCTTATTGTTGGACGAGCCCACCAACCATCTCGATATCGCTGCGATTCAGTGGCTGGAGCAGCAATTGATTTCCTTTGCTGGCGCAATTGTATTTATTACTCACGACCGCGCGTTCTTGCGTGCGGTGGCTAACACCATCGGAGAATTGGATCGCGGTCATCTCATATTGTGGCAGGGTAACTACGATGGTTTTCTTGATTTTAAAGAACAGCAATTGGAAACCGAAGCCCGTCACAACGCGTTATTTGATAAACGCCTTGCGCAAGAAGAAGTGTGGATAAGACAGGGAATTAAAGCTCGGCGTACCCGCAACGAGGGGCGAGTAAGAGCCTTGGAAAAACTGCGCAAAGAACGCTCCCAGCGCAGATCTGTCGCAAAAACTGCAAAAATTGAACACGGCGGTGAGTTGGCCTCGGGTAAGCTAGTGGCTGAATTGAAAAATATTAATTTTGCTTTTCCTGGCAAAGCTATTATTCGCGACTTTAGCACCACCATAATACGCGGCGATAAAATTGGTTTGTTGGGCCCCAATGGCGTAGGCAAGAGCACGCTTTTGAAGATAATACTGGGTGAGTTGGTGCCGCAAACTGGTTCAGTCCGAATGGGAACAAAATTATCGGTGGCATATTTCGATCAAATGCGCGATCAATTGGATCTAGAGAAGTCAGCCATAGACAACGTTGCAGAAGGTACCGATAGCGTTGAGATTAACGGTAAACGCAAACACATTATCAGTTACCTGCAAGATTTTTTGTTTTCCGGAGAGCGCGCCCGCACGCCAATAAAAGCGCTTTCGGGGGGCGAGCGAAATCGAATTCTGCTAGCCAAACTGTTCAGTAAACCTAGTAACCTACTGGTGATGGATGAGCCCACCAACGACCTCGATGCAGAAACGCTAGAATTATTGGAAGACCTTCTAGTGAAGTTCGATGGCACGCTACTACTAGTAAGCCACGACAGAGAATTTCTCGATAACGTTGTCGCTAGTACCATCGCGTTTGAGGGCAATGGTGAACTCAAAGAGTATATTGGTGGCTATCACGACTGGATTCGACAGGGGGGTGTTTGGCCGGATTCGTCGCAACTAAATAGGGCCTCGTCTGATAATGCTTCGGTAGTTGATAGCGCTTTGAATGCAGAGTCTGAAAGCTCACAGAGTGTTCCAAAGAGTATCGACGACGCAGGCGTAAAGACGAAAAAGTTGAGTTATAAGTTGCAGCGCGAGCTCGATGCTTTACCTTCAGAGCTTGAGGTTTTGGAGCAAGCATTGGAGCAGCTTCATAGTAAAATAGCTGACTCGGAGTTCTATCTCCAGCCTGAAGCTGAAGTCGATCAAGTATTGCAAAAACTGAACGACCTAGAGGCGAGCTTGCAAGTTAAGTTTGCGCGATGGGAGGCCTTAGAGGCGATGCTAGAGCAGTAGCACGCCTCTGCACGGCTCTTCTTCACGCGTAGCACTTAGCTAGCGTAGGCCGCGTGACTAAACCTTTACGGCCAAAACGTCGCAGGTAGCACCCTTAAGAACACCTTTGGCTGTTGAGCCGAAAATAATGGCTAAGCCGTGGCGACCGTGGCTACCTACAACAATAAGGTCCGCTTCACGCGTTTCGGCGAGTTCACGCAGCGATGATGTGGTGTGACCAAGAACAACGATTTGGTTGCTTTTTGGAATGTTGTGGGTTTCAGAGATTTTTTGCAGCCTTTTTTGTGCCTGATATTCCATCATGTGCTGAGCTTCAGTGAGATCTATGGGCATGTCTCCACCATAGGCAAACGCCAGCGGTTCCAATATATGGGCAACGGAGAGTTTAGCGTCCAGCCGCGTAGCGAGTTCTTGCGCTGTCGACAAGACCGCCTCAGACTCTTCCGATAAATCAAGACCAACTAAAATGTGCGAGTAAAGAGTCATGACAAGCCTCCAAAAT
>JBLHGN010000256.1:0-5213 GCA_047616325.1 Lentisphaeria bacterium | reverse complement strand
CGCAAATTGTTGAGGAAAAATCAGTGCTACAAAAAGTCGCAGTGGAAAAATAGCATTGTGAAAAAATGATGGTAAAATAGTGACACACATGGTGAAGTACGGCAGACAATTGTTAAAAGTATTGGGCACTGGCAGCCGTCTGCCGTCTGCCGTCTGCCAGGGATCAGCATTGATAACAAAGCAATGTTTGATTGGCGAGCGCTCGGTTACACGGGCCAAAGCCATTGCCCGCTGCCTTGGCATAGAACAACGTCAACTTTGCCGCGAACTGTGCGCTGTGCTAAGCGCGGCTAAACCCGACAACCCGGCACTTGCTCTCTCGGCTATTCAACAGGCCCTGCAAAATGCTGAGTTAACTCTGCCGTTGTTAGACTACCTTATCGGCCACACCGCAAGCCCCCACACACTTACGCTCAGCAATATGGCCTGGGTTAGCGCGCAGCGTTTACCGCACCCTACATGGAACTGCGCCAAGCCTGCACCGGTTTTGCCAACAGTCTTATGATTGCCTGCGGCATGCTCAGCACCGCAGGTGAAGATACCGGCATAAATACCGTGGCAATTGCCGGGAGCGAAACCGGATCGGTGTATTTTGATATGCAACCAGCGTTTTTAAACGATGAACAACTATTAAATTTTATGCAGATGGGCGACGGTGCTGGCGCCGTAATACTTAGGTCTGCCACCGCTAACGACTCGCGCGAAATTATTTCTGATAGCTACATGGAGCACTGCGGGCTAGACAAACCACCCGGGTTTTATATGCAGGGCGGTGGTTCGGCAGAACCCGTTTGTGAACACGGCATTCCCCTATTCAAACACGACGGTCACGCAGTGAGGGCCCACGGTACTGAACTTTTTTTAAAGGCATTGAAGCGATTGAAAAGCGCGGCTATCGCCTAGAAGAGTTTGACGACATTCTGCCCCACCAAGCCAGCGGAAAAATTGGCCACCTATCGGCCAAAGCCACAGGCATAGCCGAAGAAAAATTTGTGGTACACGCCAACCATCTGGGCAATCTTGGTTCGGCGGCCATATGGGTGAGTTTTGATCGCCTGCGTAGATCGGGGAAGTTAAAAACAGGAGACACCTTATTGGTGCTAGGAGCGGAAGCCACTAAATATATTTATGGCGGCTTTGTTTACCGCCACTAAACTCAGAAAACGTATTTTAGGGCCCAACAATTAATCCGTTTGTTTTTTCTTACGTACCACTTCATAACCGTCGCGCATAAGGCGATTAGGCGCTGCCGCTTTAGGTCGCGATACAGTTTGCGGCCCATCGGGCTTAACTTGCGGTCCATCCGCCTTACTGGGTTTGGCTTTAGGGGAAGCGGGTCTGGCCGCCGTTGGTTTTTTAACCGCCTTCGCTTTACCTTTTTCTACTTTTTTCTTTTTCGACCCCGCCGCCTTACCAGAGCTTTTAAGCTTTTTAGGCCCGGTAAAATTGGCCACCATTCCTTTTACTTTGCGTTGCGCGAAGCGTATTTTTAAATACCGCTCGATACTGGACATTTGATTCCACTCCGTGGGGCCCACCAACGTAATGGCCTTGCCTTGCTTGCCCGCTCGACCCGTACGCCCCACGCGGTGAACATGGTCGTCGCCGGTATGTGCCAGCGAATAATTGATCACCAAATCGATGTTCTCAATATCCAAACCGCGCGCGGCCAAGTCTGTGGCCACAAGCACCTGCAAACCTCCATCGCGAAAGCGATTCATAATTTGCTTGCGATCATTCTGCGACACTTCACCGTGTATGTAGTGTGAACGCAATTTTTTCGAAATTAATATATTGCTAACCTTCTGCGATTGCGCGCGGGTTTTACAAAACACACAAATACGCTGCGCATGTTCTTCCTCTATCAGTGCCGCCACAAGGTTCTCTTTATGCCTATCGTCATCGGCCAAGACTATTTGCTGCACAATATTCACATGACCGTGCTCGTGCCCCTCGATGTCTACGCGCAGGGGATCGGTCAAATAGCGGGTTATGCGCGCAAAACCTTTATGATGAAGCGTGGCAGAATAGAGTAAGTTTTGGCGCTCGCTGCTGCAGGCCGAAATAATGGTGTGCATGGCTTCTGCAAAGCCCATATCCAGCATTCTGTCGGCTTCGTCCAGCACCAACACCTCTAAGCCTTTAAAATCGGTATTGCCCTTTTCAACATGGTCCACCAGGCGCCCTGGCGTGGCGATAATAACTTCGGGGTTGCGCCGCAGACTTGCCACTTGGTGTTTATACGCTTCACCACCAATAATTAAACCCGACTTTATGGTTGTATAGCGCGCTAATTTCTCGAAAAACTTTTGTGTTTGCAGTGCCAGCTCGCGCGTGGGCAACAGTATTAAACCGCGTGTTGCACTATTGGGCTTGTCATCGTTTAAAAAACGATTGAGCATGGGCAGTATAAAAGCGGCTGTTTTACCACTGCCGGTTTTGGCCGACACAATAATGTCGCGCCCAGCGATGGCCTGAGGAATTGATATTTCCTGCACTTCAGTCACATCTTTAAACCCAAGCGCATCCACCGCCTTCAGCAATTGTGTATGTAAATCTAAGCTTTGAAATGCAGTCACTGTTACTTGGGCCTCTGGTGCAAAAATAGGGGTAAAAATAGGGAGCTTAAATGGCTTGAAATTTGTCTTTCAATAAGCTGGCATAAGCGCATACAAATGCCGTTTCTTGAAAGACCTTAAGACCGGTATCGTTAAAATGAATGGGCAACGGGTTGCGCGCCAAGGTTTCTTTAATGATAGTAGGCGACAGCAATTCCACCTCTAGCCCTTCAATGAGCTGAATCGCTGCTTCCAATTTAAAGCCAACGGCACCCCCCGCATACTTTCCCTTCATCATGCGTTCGCGAATGGACACTTTTTCCACTTTGTAGTCTTCCATTAGTTTGGCAAAGGCAAATTGGAAGGTCTGTAAATGCTCGCGACTGTTAACGCTTTGCAAGGGCACACGCCGCACACGGCAGTCGGGCAGGTCGAACAAATCTTTATCTATAGACAATAGGCACACTATCGCCTCGTTATTATGTAACTCAACACCACACACTCGCATAATCAATACACCGTTTGATTGGTTTTAACACGTTAAATTGAGAGTTTTAAGCTCTTTGAGAGCAATACTCTAGGAGGCAAGCACACACCGGCGCGGGGCCCCACGCCTCAGTCAATAATAACCGCGCATCTTACACTTTTATATACTCTGACGGGTAAAGCAAATTTCTCTGGTAAGATAGCGGGCCCCAATACGCCAGAGGAACTCGAGCAAAACCTTCTCTGGCAAACATCTTTTATCGCCGTTTGACGGCCTGGACTAGCAACAATGAAAATTCTTATTCGCAATATTGCCCGCATCACAACCGAGGCAGAGCTTAAAACCATGTTTGAACAGTTCGGTACGGTTCAGTCGTGCAACTTGGTGCTGGATAAGCTAAATGGGGAGTCTAAGGGTTTTGGCTTTGTAGAAATGCCCCGCGCAGGCGAAGCCAAAGCAGCCATAAAATCGCTCAATGGTTTTATAGTGGCGAAAAACGCGCTGCGGGTTAAAAAGGCGGAGATAGCGCCAGAATTGGCGGCCGCAAGGTCTAAAACGGAGGCAAGCACAGCCAGCGCGGCGGCACCAGCCAAACCCGCCAAACCCACAAAAAAGAAAACGCCCAGTAAAACATTCCGCGCGACCACGTCGAAAAACACGAAATAGGCCTCTGCATCCTTCGTTTACAGCCACATGCCACGTGTTACAAACAACAAAAAGGTCGTACGGCGCCTCGGTGAGAGGCTGCAGCACATTTATGACTGGATTGCACAATGCGATCCCTATGACGAGATATGGGACCTCTGCTGTGATCACGGAAGATTGGGCCTGCACCTACACCAAGCCCATCCCAAAGCCGACATTCACCTGGTTGACCGCGTCGCCTCAATAATCGATATATTGCGTGATCACTACCAGTATCTGGACGACGGCCGCCTGTTCTTCAAACACGAGTGCGCCACCCATATTCGTTTGCAGCCACACAAAAGGCAGGTGATTGTTTTAGCTGGAATTGGTGGCGGTAGCGCGATAGGTATACTCAAAGTGCTTCTCGATACCTTGGCTAGAACAACAAACGAAACGCCCTATGATGGAGGGCCGCCCTCGCATTCACCGATGTCGATAGATTTTATTTTAAGCCCTAATTCCCACATCTTTGAGCTACGAAAATTCTTAGGCCAGCATCCACTCAAGTTTAAAAAAGAGGCGTTTGTCTGCGAAAAGGGCCGCTGCCACGAGCACATATTGCTCAGCTACTCGCCCCAAAAAAGCGAACATTCTCGTGTTTCACCTTTAGGTGAGGCTATTTGGCAGCCGTTTAACGCCACCAAAGCACGCTATTTAAACGCGCTTATGCAACACTACCAGCGTGTGGTATTACACCAAAACAAGGCCGAAGCACTCGCAGCCTTAAGTGCCTATAGCGAACTTGCGCTAGAACTGCAGTCAAAACCCTCACCCGCACACCTTGAGGGGCAGGTCTAACAATTCAAATTCGCATCAGCAGGAGCCCTTACGTTCATTCAGCTAGGCGCTCTGCGCCGCTAATGGCCATAGTCCTTAGCAAATAGAGTAACGTGGCGGATGGAGAAGTAAGGATCCCGCCCTTCGGGCGGGTTCAGGCATTCACGATCTCTGCATTGACCTTATTTAACAGGCTACCAGCCTGCCGTCAAAAGCTCGCCTTAGTATCGAAAATACCTGAAGCCCTGAGGCAATGTCAATTATTAGAGGTTACCGTGAATTATAGCCAAACGTAGTAAGCGACCTCTTAACCCCATTATTCTAATCACCGCCTAAATCTGTCAGCGTACGCACTCCATAAATCCATAGGAGTGCCCAATGAAAAAAGAAGCCTGGCAGGCCCACGTCGATACCTACAACAGCTGTAAACAAAGCGTTGCAACCTACGCCAGCCAACACGGTTGGTTTACAGCCAAATGCTCTACTGGACTCGGAAGTGAGCGAGCAATAGGTTCAATAGTTGGTCATAATATCGTCATATTACACATATGATTATGCAGCCGCCTTCACCGCCCCGACTTTTGGCAACTCAATATTCCAAGGCAGCAGCGCTTCATAATCTTCTATGGTTTCGCAATGCGGGATGGCTTCTAATATCTTAACGTAATACCGATAGGGGTCAAGGTTGTGTCGCTTCGCCGTTC
>JBLHGN010000255.1:0-5252 GCA_047616325.1 Lentisphaeria bacterium | reverse complement strand
TCTTCGGGATAAAATTGCAGCGCGTACTCGGCAAGGAATAATTCATCACTTAATCCCACGCCCCTCAACTTAATATTAATCGCTTAGGAGCACACCCGAATGCCGTCATGGCTTAGCGCGCCCCCTCAAGATCTATGGGTCTGGCTGGGGATCGTTTTATGTATATCGCAGTCCGCAATATTTTCAGGCTTAAACCTGGCTTTTTTTAGCCTGAATCGTCTTAAGTTGGAAGTAAAGGCCAGCGATGATAATAAAGCGGCGATAACGGTACTCAAAATGCGCCAGGATTCCAATTTTTTGTTAACCACCATTTTGTGGGGCAATGTCGGAATCAACGTACTACTGACATTACTATCGGACTCCGTGCTCGCTGGGGTCAGTGCCTTCGCATTTTCCACTGTATTTATTACACTTTTCGGTGAAATAACGCCACAGGCCTATTTCTCACGTCACGCACTCAAAACAGCCTCAACTCTGGCGCCACTACTGCGTTTTTATCAAATACTGCTCTTCCCTGTTGCAAAACCCTGCGCCTTGTTCCTAGATCTTTGGTTGGGCAAGGAGGGGATTACCTATATGCGCGAACGAGAATTACGGCAAGTAATAAAAAAACATATAGAAGCCGAAGAGGCGGACGTCGAGGCAATAGAAGGTATCGGTGCCTTAAACTTTTTGCAAATAGACGATATTCCGGTGGGTAAAGAAGGTGAAATTATCGACCCCGACAGCATTATCCTTTTGCCAACGCGTTTGGACCTACCGATAATACCAGTCTTTCAGAATTCTCCCGACGACCCGTTTCTGCAAAAAATTCAGCGATCTGGGCACAAGTGGATAGTGTTTGTTAACGAACAGCAAAAGCCTTTGCTGGTATTAGACGCAGACGGTTTTTTACGTGCTTCATTGTTTACAAGTCCGAATGAATTTCAGCCCTACGATTATTGTCATCGCCCTATCCTTGTCACTAACCCACATTTACCCTTGGGAGATGTGATCGGAAAGCTTAAGCCCAACCGCGATCCATTATGCGACGACGTTATCGACCACGACATTATTTTGTTATGGGCCGAGCAGCGCCGTATTATTACAGGTGCAGATATTCTCGGTCGCTTGTTAAAAGGCATACACTCGGCAATTTAACACCCAAGTAAACGCCAATTTACTTACTGCAAGAGGCCGTGTAAATGAGCCATATTATCGACTCTGTCGAACTTCAAATGAGCGTGCTTATGCCAACATTTACAACTTACCAATTTATTATCGAAATTCTTGTCTATGGCTTTGTGTTAGCCGCAAGTTTTTTTGTTATCGCAATATTATGGATGTATGTCTGCGACAAATTGCAAACAAAACAGGCTATCCGGCACAACTTCCCCGTGATTGGTCGGCTGCGTTACCTACTTGAACACTGGGGAACATTTTTCCGCCAGTACTTTTTTGCCCTCGACCGCGAAGAAATGCCCTTTAACCGTGCGCAAAGAAACTGGGTGTATCGTGCAGCGAAAAACCTAGATACTACGGTCGGCTTTGGCTCTAGCCGCAATCTCACAATTCCCGGCACAGTATTTTTTACCAATGGGCTTTATCCTGTATTGGAAAGTGAGCAAACAGAAAGGTCAGAGGTGATTTTTGGTCCAAGAACAGACCACCCCTTTCACTGCAAGAGTTTTTTTAATATTTCTGCAATGAGTTTTGGCGCCATCTCCGTGCCTGCAGTAAGGGCTCTCTCACGCGGAGCTAAATTGGCGGGAATCTGGATGAATACAGGTGAAGGTGGCTTATCTCCCTACCATCTTGAAGGTGGTTGTGATCTGGTGTTTCAAATCGGCACTGGGAAATTCGGAGTGCGCCATGGTGACGGCAAACTCTCCGATAACAAGCTAAAGGAATTGGCTAGTTTACCGGCGATCAAAATGTTTGAAATAAAACTAAGCCAAGGTGCAAAGCCTGGCAAGGGGGGCATTTTACCGGCAATTAAAGTCACTGAAGAAATCGCGCAGATTCGTGGTATAAAGCAAGGCGAAGCCGCTGTCAGCCCGAATCGTTTTCCCGAGATTGAAGGCCCCGAAGATTTATTGGATATGATTGATCGTGTGAGAAGCCTTAGCAAAAAACCCACCGGAATTAAGCTGTGCCTGGGTAATCCTACAGAACTAGAATCACTGTGTGACGCAATTGTAAAGCGTGGCCTGCAAAGCGCGCCGGATTTTATCACTATTGACAGTGGCGATGGCGGCACGGGGGCGGCGCCGATGAGTCTGATCGATAATGTCGGCATGTTGGTAGGCGAAAGCTTGCCACAGGTGGTGGACACCCTTATTCGCTTTGGTCTGCGCGAGCGAGTTAAAGTTGTTGCAAGCGGTAAACTTATCAACCCTGTTGACGTTGCTTGGGCCCTGTGTGCTGGCGCCGATATTGTCAACAACTCGCGCGGCTTTATGTTTGCCTTGGGGTGCATTCAAGCCATGCAATGCAACAAAAACACCTGCCCAACCGGCATAACAACACACAACAAACGACTTCAGGCCGGCTTAAACCCATTCGACAAGGCGCAACGGGTTGCCCAATATGCAAACAACATTATGAAAGAGGTTGAAACTATTGCACACGCGTGCGGCGTCAAAGATCCGCACCAATTAAATCGGCACCACGTCCGGATTATTGTCGGCAACGGGAAATCTGTTCCTTATGAATGACATACTCCATGGTAATTGCGATCACCTTTTCAATATCGCCGTGGACAGCCAACTCAATTCCCTGCCTCTAGAGGCAAAATATGGCGGCGACTCGCGCTCAATCCACCATGCACCCACGCAAGGGCGTATATTACGCGCCCTCGGCTTGGATATCGAACGCCTGCTGAATCAGCTCCATAGCATAATCGATTTCGTTAACATTAGATAAGCCAATCTCTACTTCTCCGTTACCCCAGCGCCCCAGCTCAGAAACATTGTTACAAAGCGATTTTGGGTCATGTATTTTTGAGAATTCCATATTTAGAGATAAGCGTAAGCGAGATTTTTGAGGCACTATATCAACAAAATTTGTGGTCGATTTAAAGGCAACATAAAGCTTTTTGTATTCTTCAATAACTGAAGAATCAATGTTTATAATTCGCTTTCTAAGCGTGTGATACAAATCTAACATATCGCCCTTCAAATGTTTGTATCGATCAAATGTATATACAGTGCCCTGCTTCGCTTTTGGTTTATACACGTCAATAATATCATTCGCTAGTTTAGGTGAGCACCAGATCAACTTGGCCTTCTCTGCCAAAATTTTGGCTCTCTGCTCTATGTGTTCTATATTCCATACGTCTGTTGTTCTTAAATATTCATTTAATCTAATCGGAGAATCGTCGAAGCCGCCGTCGATTTTCTTCTTTTGGCCAAAAGGACGATCACTCAGTTCCGAGTTGTATCCTGTCAACGTAATATTCCCCAATGTGTGAAGATACTCTTTTTGGACATCTTGCCAATTTTCACCGAGCATCTTCTTCCATTCAGAGTTTAAATCTGGGTTTTGTGGCAAAATGTGCTCGATAGTGTATTCATCAACACTAACCGCTTCCTTTCGCTTATGATTTTCAAGTCGATCCAGCAAGTAGTTTCTAGTTCTAAAGTTGTAAACGTCTTTGGCCACGATTTCTTTTTCAAATTCAAAGTCATCAGGAAAACGCTTATAACTATCGAGCAATTGAAAAGCTGCTTTTACGCTTTCAAGATATGACTCAGATTTAACAGACTTGTGTAAACCCGAAAAAGTTTTGTTCAAGCTGTTTGTAGGAATTCCGCAAATTGCTCTTCGGAAGACATAGTTTTCAACTAAGCAAAGAACCTCATAAAATTCATCTTCTGATAGTAACTCATCACAGTAATCGCAATAAACGGCCAACAAAAATGGATAACTTACGTCCACTTTCAGCTTTGAAATACGCTTAAACGCTTCTTTTAGTTTTGATATTGCCTCTTGATGCAAAACCATATTTACATAGAACTTAGAAAATCGATGAATGTCAGCCACAACGCCGCTTATATTATCTAGCGAATTTGGGCCGATCACGAATCCTTTAAATGCTTCATACACTTGATTTATGTTTGGTATCACTCCTGTTTTAACACAGAGGTAATCTCTCATAAATGAATCGAACTTACTCGCATACTCATTGCCAAATCGCTGCTCCATTGGAAACCAATACTTCTCATATAGCTCCGTCTGTAAGTCAACCTCCTGGCCCATAAGCACATAATTCCGTATCAAATCTGCTTGCGAAAGATCGAGCCCAGTACTATTAAGGCTTTCGAATATGAGCTGGGGATTATCTACATCCTTTTCAAGAGCAACATCAACAATGAACAAACGCATCAATCCATTGTAAATATCTTCAATATTATCTTGGTTTATTTTGGCCTTAAAATACTGAAAATTCTCATATACTCGCTGAGAATTTTTGCCTTCAATCTCGACACCCTTGAGTAAATTGATTAGCGTGTCTTTATCTCCACGAGTTAAGAGCAGCTTATATCTTAAATCGCCCTCCTCCTCAGCATTGAACAAGTAGTAGTTTTGGAGTTTTGTTGGGCTTGTTTCCAGGCAAGACTCATTTTCAGTCAGAAATTTTGCCAAAGCGGCGATAAGTAATGTAATTGTGGTAAGGCGCTGTTGACCGTCTATTACAAGTAGCCGAGGGACATCTGAAACAGTATGAATACTTTCTTGGAAATAGACGACTGAACCAACAAAATGACCGTGTATATTTTCGCTTTGGCTAACTCGGATAATATCCTTAAACAACTGCTCACATTGTGCTTGGTGCCAGCTATAAGTTCGCTGGTAAATCGGAATTACAAACTGCTTCGGCCCTTTGATCACACTTAGAAGATTCGCGGAAGTAGCTTTCATTTTTAAAATCTCTCTTTAATGTATTCGTGTTGGCGTTTACTTTGTAACATATCCGTCGATGGGCTACTCCTCACGTAGAATTCAGTATCTTCATACCTTCTGTTTTTTCTCACCACACAATCACAACCGTGCTGCGTGGTGTTAAACCTAAGATCACGGCCGCTTTATTCTTTTATTTAACTTTCCCGCCCACACCTTTAAACTTCTCTACAAACGCGGTGAACTTTTGAAATACGCTCTGTTTCTTAGTCAAATATTGCGGATTTAAGGGACTCATTTTAGGCAGAATGGAATTGAGCTCTGTTCCTGCGTCGCTGGCGTACTCCCTCTTGAGGGAGTTGATAATATAG
>JBLHGN010000254.1:0-5261 GCA_047616325.1 Lentisphaeria bacterium | reverse complement strand
TCAAAACCGTCGTGCTGTAAACGGCGTGCAGATTCATCGAAACACTTTTGTACTATTGCCCGAAGCTGGCGGGTACTGCTGATACCACCGGTTCCTTTTTGTTTTGGTATCAGTGGGGCGCTGTCTGCGGGTGATGGAAGCGGTGATAACCCTAATGATTTTCGGTATCGCTTAAGGGCCTTTAGCATATCTTTACTCACAGAAATATCACGTTCTTTGTTGCCTTTTCCCACAGTTTTGAACCACCAATTTCCGTCATCGTCTTGAAAAAAGTGTTTCATCATGGGGTTCCACCTGGTTGTGTCGGCAAGCTCAGAAACCCGAAGGTACAAGCCGTATAATGCCGACATAATAAAAAATGTTCGCTCATGTAAGTGGTCTTTGTCGGCCAAGATCTGCGCCGTTTCGATGACGTAGTCCCACTGCAATTCGCTGAGTCTGCGAATAGGGTCTGTCGTGGCAACGGTTCTAACGAAGCGTGACTTTTGCCTAATGCGCTTGACTGGATTGATTGGTGCGTAGTCCTCAATTTCGAGAAAGGAATAATACGCGCTCAAAATTCTGAGAACGGTTTTTATTCCTTGGTCGGACATTTTGTAGTGTTTTATCGACGGCATATCGTTTTAAATTTGGCCGTTTTCGCGACAAAGGGTCGCCAATCTGGATTGGGCGTTTTGCGGCCGTCGCGCTCAACAAACCGAGATACCATTTTTAAAGCTATCCAGTGGGTCGGTGGCTTTTGACAAAACGTGATGAACGCTTCAATGTCTTCCCGGCTAATCGTCCGAACTGTCTTTTCTGCTACTAGAAAAACCCAGAGAAGGAATCTGTCTACTTCGCGACGATAGGAGTGAAAGGTGTCGGGGCTGCCTTGGTACGCGATGAGGAATTTTTTCGTTATTGAATAGTCGTCCATATCGACATAGTTTGGCACTGGAGCGTCGTTAAGCTCTAGGGCATCCAGCGTGTCGTAGATGGGTTGGGGTGAACAAGTGGGTTTTGGCATGCCTTTAGCATACTTCTTGTAATAACAGTTACAAGAAGTATGCTAAGAAGCTCGACCGTTGCAACACTAGATTAGATTTTAGGCTTCTGGTTTTCGGAGGCGATTTTTACAACCGCATCGGTTCCGATGTAATTGGAATGTTGCTATGCGCACATGCGCACACACCCGACACGTGTAGGCAATGTCGCACACCTCAATGAGCGTTTGTCGGCTTTACCTCGACGGGCCGCGCAGGGGACAATGGACCGGATGCTAGCATACTATAAGGATATTCCATCATGCCCCTCTCCATCATCGCCACTCGCTACGAACATCAGTATTACTCCATTCGCTGTCACCACGACGGCGACTATAACGCCTCGGAATTACTCAACCGGCGAACCCCCAGCGAATCCGCCGCCCTGCGCTTTATCTCCACCGGTGACATTAGCCTCTCGCGCACCACCGGCCTGCTGTTAACCAAAAATGACCCGCTGATTCACGCCTCTCCCGTCGCCATGGCGACCTACGCCGTGGAATCCGGGGCCGAAAAACTCCATGTCTTCGAAGGCGAGGCCTGGAAGACGATGGCCTTGGTCAAGGCCCACGCCGAAGACGTGGCCGAATCAGAAAACGTCTTGAACCCAATACACCATTCACCATTGCAGTGGGCAGGTTATGATGACAAGCATCATTGAGATGGATGATGAATACTATTTAAATTACTGTGCAAAATTTCTCTCGCGCAAGCAAGCCAGTGCTAGCGCCCTCTGGCAATTCCCGATTGTAGACTCTTACGATAATGACAAACGCGTAAACAACGTTAGCTTTATTTTCCAGGGTGATGCGACAGCGAATGGTGCTGTAGGTAGCGTCGGTATTATTGGTACCTTTTCGAATTTACACACGCCTATTCTACTCAGGCCGATTCAATATATGGGAGAATCGACACCTTACTATGGCGTAACAGTTACCATTCCGTACGTAGAGGTTCATCGTTATCTATTTGTCGTTAATGGTGAAGTGCTGCTGGATCCCATTAACCCCCAAACAGTGACGTTGGACAATAAACAAACATGGTCGCGCTTTTTTACTCATTATTGCTCAACGCCTTTATCGTTCGAGGAATGGGAACTTCGTATCGTTTACCGCCTACTCGACCACATGCTGCCATTCCATACCGAAGAAAGTGAACGCTTCATAAAACATTATTATGACGGGCTCGACAACACCGCGAAGTACGCGAGCAAAGAAGGGTTTTATCGTTTAGACGACAGTGTCGGTGAAGTTAATTTTATCGACAAATTATTGGCAAAAGAAGAGCGGCACCATCTCATCGATTACAAAATATGCATTAAAGAAATCGATCGATTAATGCGACAACGTAACCCCTTTACAGAGTCTCACGATATACCGAAAGCGTTTTATAGTGGACTTTATGACGAGATGGCATCAGGTCAAGTCCCTGGGTGGGACTACGGGGCATACAACAATCCTCTCTATTTTTTGCGGATTTTACGCCGCCATGCGGTTTTAGGGGCCTTTTCACATCCCCAATACGGTGGCAATTCAGGTGGCGCAGGTTGGGCATTTTTGGTGAACCGTTACCGTGACGCCAATGGTGACAGCTTATTTAATTGGCGTGAAGCATTAGAACCCCCTCTAGGCCGTAATTTATACCACACCGGATAAAAGGACCGTCACCATGAACGAATTCGATATCGTCATTATCGGCAGCGGTGCAGGTGGTGCACCAATTGCCCACGAACTCACAAAAGCTGGCAAAACCGTACTCGTCCTTGAAAAAGGCCCAATGTACGACGCACAGGATCTATCAAACCCCTCGACCACCACGCCCCCAAAACACAGCCCATTTAAGCGAGATGAGCTACTTGCCGACGGACCAGAAAAGATATTGAGCGTCGAAGGGGTTAGTAATAATGGGCAATCCTACTACCACAGCCATGTAGAACCCGACATCAATGACGAACCTCACGTTTACCGGAATAAAGCCGGACAAGATTTTGCGACCATTGAAGGTTATACGCCACAAGTGGTGGGTGGTGGTGGGACACAACTTTATGGTGGTTGTACTTTTCATGTCAGGACTTATTTTGATGTGCTTAGGGGTGATGGGCGAGTATCTTGCAAGAATTTTCATCGAAGTTAAAAACCGACCTTTGTATATTATTATGGAAAAAATTGGGTTTGAAAAAACAATATTTAATAAACAAACATTTAAATATGGCTTGTCTGATGTCAAAAAATAACGACATGATTATATAGAAAAAAGGATGTGTTTACATGCAATGTTTGAGGAATGTGTTTGTACTGTTAGTTGGTAGTATTTTTTTACTCTGGCCGTCAATATTTAATGGCCAACTATTTTTTTTCCCAGACTCAACGAACTATGTGAAAGCAGGCGTTACAGCCGTTGAAAAGTTCACCGGCGGTTATCACACCAGTGAATGGACTAAACCAAAATCTTTAAACAATAAATATACTCCAATAAAACAAGAGAATGGTTCAAAGTTAACTATAGTAAGCCTTTCAAAGGGGGTAAACGATATCGATAGTGGTGTTGTCATGGCGGGACGCTCTCCTTATTTTGGCACCCTAATATACGTTACCGACATATTAACTAATTTCTGGGGTTACGCATTAATTCAGGCCAGTCTTACCTTTTATTTAATACTTTTAGTACTTAGACTATTGAAGGTAAGTACGAGACAGAATATCCTCATATCGCTGGCAGTAGTCAGTTTCTTAACGCCAGCATCCTTTTACAACTCATATGTACTAGTTGACACATTCGCGGCATTTGGATTGCTTTCGTTCGCAATATTAGCAACATTCTTTACAAAGCTACTCAAACTAGATAAATTTATGTTGTTCTCACTCATGGTGTTGTCAACCACATCACATTTAACGCATTTAGTGATGATACTTTTACTGCTAATTCTAATTGGTATGATGAGCATTTTCTTTCGAAATATTTATGAAAGCTCTAAGTATGCACTTCTAACGGGTATTTTATCTGTTGTGATAGGGATTGTATCTATTTTAGTAACAAATATTGTGATTGAGAAGTCTTTTGGCGCACCACCACTTCAGGTTCCAATGCTGACTGCCAGATTTATAGAAGACGGACCTGGATATTTGTATATTCAGAACAATTGTGACAAATCTGAATTTATTATATGTGAGTTTCAAGACCAACTACCATTAGACTCTCAATCTTTCCTATGGGATATTAACCCTCAAACTTCAATTTTTTATAATGCTGATATAAGGACCAAACGGTTAATGGCCAAACAGGATAAAGTATTTGCGAGCTACGTATTTTTAGAGCACCCATGGCTTGTTATCAAATCAATGACAGCAAATACAGTTGAACAATTGTTCGACTTAAGCATGTTAAATTTCAACTATCAAGATCCTTATAAGCGGCATTTTGAAAACAAACTCCCGACAGACAAATTCGAGAAAATGCTGTCTTCTTTATCTTATAACAATAAATGGCCTATTGATTCAATTTCATTGATAGTTTACTTGAGCACCTTATTCTCAATGTCTATATTAATGGCATATTATTTACGAAGAAAACAGACTAAATATACCAATGAAGCCCTGCATGCATTTGACGGTATTGTAATTATTGTTGTCTTAGGCCTTGTGATTAATGCTTTTATTTGCGGAGCTGGTTCAGAACCACAAGCACGATATACAACCAGAATGATATGGCTGATACCATTTTTGGCTACAGTTGCAGCGTTACTCTTTAGAAAGCATCATCAGTTAGCACGATTGGTTACGGAAAACAGGTTTGCTGCTGGTGCCCCGATTGTGCACCTGAGGCCTTAGAACTCTCTGAAATAGTAAAACTACACTAAGGGAAAAATTGCTTGAACTTGTTCATCGAAAATTATTCCGTTTGGATCGATAACCCTATTTATTGGTTTGCCGTATTTATTCTAGCTGGATATGTTTCAATGATATTCCATGAGCTGGGCCATGCAATTGCCGCTGTAGCTGTCGGCGCAAAAGTAACAAAAATAGTATTTGGTAAGCCTGCCCTTCCAGTATCTATCTCTATTATTGATACCAGGTTGTATTTGGGCTTTCCTTTTGGCCTTCCGCGCCGATCCCGGTTCTGTCGCAAATTGACTCGAATCTGTTAGAATTCACCCATTTGAGTTGAGGATTTTCCAGTGGCAGCTATATCCTTCGATGGTCGGCATTTTACAAAAGACATGATTCTACAAAGTATCCGCTG
>JBLHGN010000253.1:0-5317 GCA_047616325.1 Lentisphaeria bacterium | reverse complement strand
GACATGGAATATCTCTATCTAAAAATTAGGCAAGAAGCAGTTGCTACCTGATAAAACTTTGAAATTTACCGAACAACCGGAACTTGGAAATTCAGAGAAATTGGTCAGCCAAAGTGGTAAAGAGCCCTTTTTAATGCGAAAGATATTTTGGAAATAGCGCGAAAGGTGTATTTTAAGCTCAGCTGAAGACCTTGACCTATATGGGGGTCTGTACTGAGCGAGAACTGCTGACGCTCTAGCTTACAAGGGCCGCTGCATAAAGGCTTAAGAGCCTATTTGCAGCGGCCCTTGTAAGCTAGAGACAAAATCTTACTTGACCGAAGTCTCTTTAGCGGGTGCTTTTTTGGCGGACGCCTTTTTAGCCGCCGCTTTTTTTGCAGGCGTTTTTTTAGTTGGTGCTTTTTTGGCTTTTGGCTTGGCCGGTGCCGCAGGTTCAGTTATATGCCATTTGCCACCATCGTAGAATGCCTTCCAACCCGTTGCCTTACCATCGACTTCCGACTGTACATATTGTTCTTTAGTTTTTCGACTAAAGCGAATCAAGGTGTCCCGCCCTTCCCCATCTTCCGCCGGTGCTTTGAGCAAAAAGGAATACTTAGGGTCTAGGTTTTCTTTAACTAAGAGCAGCTCTTTAACAAGAGGCGCCCTAGTTTCTCGGTTTTTAGGAAATTGACTTGCGGCTAAAAACAAACCGGACGCACCATCCCTCATCACGTAGTGGTCTTCTACTTTTAAACACGCGAGATCGGGCATGTCGATGGGGTCCATTTTGGGTGGAGCCGCTTCTCCGCTGCGAAGCAACTTGCGTGTGTTTTTGCATGTTTCATTAGTGCAGCCAAAATACTTTCCAAAACGACCCGACTTTAGCTGCATATCGCTAACGCACTTGTCGCATTCAATAATAGGCCCGTCGTAACCCTTTATCTTAAATACGCCCATCTCAACCTTATAGCCGTCACAATCGGGGTTGCGGCCACAAATATGCAGTTTACGACCTTCGTCGAGCAAATAGCTGTCCATCGCCGTGCTACAAATAGTGCAGCGACGCTTTTGCCTCAGTTGCTTAGATTCAGCCTCTTCATCATCTTCAATATTGACGGCCTCGTCACCAGCAACAAGATTCATTGTGCTTTTGCATTGCTCTTTCGGCGGCAAAGAGTAGCCGGAACAGCCCAAAAAGACGCCCGTACTACCGGTGCGTATCTGCATATTTCTACCACAATTAGGGCAGGCTATGTCGGTTTCCACGGGTTGGTTACGACGCATGCCGTTTTCACTGTCTTGGGCAGTTTTAAGTGTTTGCGTGAATCCCGCGTAAAATTCGTCGAGCAGCTGGATCCAATCTTTTTTACCGCGCGCCACCTCGTCTAGAGACTCCTCCATGCTAGCGGTGAATCCGTAATCCATAAGGTCGGTAAAGCTTTCCACCAAACGCTCGGTAACGATGTCTCCCATTTTATTGGCGTAGAATCGTTTGTTTTCAACGTGCGCGTATCCACGATCTTGAATGGTTGAAATAATTGCTGCGTAGGTTGAAGGGCGACCAATACCCCGCTTTTCCAATTCCTTAACAAGTGAAGCCTCGGAGTAACGCGCGGGCGGCTTGGTGAAATGCTGCGTCGGCTCAATTTCGTGTAGCTGCAGCACTTCGCCAACTTTGATATCTGGCAAGAGACCGTCTTCGCCTTTTTTGGCGATGGGTGGCATCACTTTCATAAAACCGTCGAATCGCACTACCCTGCCGCGAGCGCTTAGCCCGTAATCGCTAGCCACTAATTTAATCGAAGAGCTAGTGAATTCCGCCTTGGCCATTTGGCAGGCGAGAAATTGCTGCCAAATGAGCGTGTACAGTCTCTCTGCATCGCGTTCCATACCAACTAGCTGCACTGGTTTTAGTGCCACACTTGAGGGACGTATAGCCTCATGGGCCTCCTGTGCGCCATCTTTACTGGAATAGGCGTTGGCGGTTTCGGGTAGATATTTGGCACCATAATTTTCAGTAATATAGTCACGACAGGCTTCCACAGCATCTTTGCTGAGATTGGTAGAGTCGGTTCGCATGTAGGTGATATAGCCGGCTTCGTATAAACGCTGCGCCATCATCATGGTTTTCTTCACTCCAAAACCCATACGGGTAGAGGCTGCCTGCTGCAAAGTCGATGTGATAAAGGGAGCGCTAGGCTTTGAAGTGGTGGGCTTATCTTCTCGGTTACTTACCTTAAATTCGCTATTGTTGAGCGCATTTACGGCGCTGTATGCTTGATCGTGATTGACAGGCTTAAATGCCTCACCCTTAAACCTATTTACTTCGTATTTAGCGCGTTCGCCTTTGGATGAATCCAGCAAGGCATTTACATTCCAGTACTCTTCGGGAAGAAACGCCCTAATTTCACCTTCACGCTCAGCAATAAGGCGCACTGCAACGGACTGAACCCGTCCGGCCGACAAGCCCCGCGCAACCTTTTCCCACAGCAATGGCGACACCATGTAGCCAACAACGCGGTCTAAAAAACGTCGCGCCTGCTGAGCATTAACGCGGAATTTATCCAACATGCCCGGTGCTTTAAATGCCTCTTGAATGGCTGATTTGGTTATTTCGTTAAAGACCACTCGCCGGTATCTCTCTGGGTCGCCACCAATGGCTTCTTGCAAATGCCAGGCGATTGCCTCCCCCTCTCTATCCAAATCCGTTGCGAGATAGATTGTGTCGGATTCAGCTGCAAGCTTTCGCAACTCCGCCACGACTTTCTCCTTACCGGGAAGAATTTCATAGCGTGCTTTCCAGTTGTTGTCTGGGTCGACCCCCATACGATTTACAAGCTGCTCCTTCGACTTTCGGGCTTTATGCTTCACCTTTTCATCGGGAGACATCTTGCGAGTGAGAGCGGCTTGTTTAGCGCGCTGCTTGGGATCGGACTTACCCTCTGAAGATCCGCTGGTAGGCAAATCTCGAATGTGGCCGACGCTCGACTTAACGACGAATTCGCTCCCCAAATACTTATTAATGGTTTTTGCCTTGGCGGGCGATTCCACAATGACTAATGACTTCCCCATAAACCCCTTCTTAACTTGCTAAAAAAACCGAACTAAAGCGCAACTTTTTTACGAAAAATCTTCCGTAAAATGCCCCAAGCTGAAATAGCAATACGGTTATACCGTGTCGCTAATTATTCTGTTTAACGACCAATAGGTCGTAATGCTAAATTTATTGCCAACCAATCTACCAACCAACAAATCACAATAATAGTAGACACTGGTTGTTGTTTGGGTTGATTCAACGCACAAATTCACGCCTAAATTCGGCTCTGTGTTTGCATTTGCGCGTCGCTAACCCTTTTTTTATATCATACTTACGGCAAAGGTGGGCATATATAAGGTCTATAGCGCTTGAGGTCAAGTAAGCGTTTTTACTGAACAACAGAGATCACTCTCGCACCAAGGGGCGTTTAAAAGCCAAACGAACCGGCCAAGAACCCCAACCAACCCGTTGTTTTTATTGGTTTTTTACAAAAGAAACGAGAGTTAAATGTTTGTTTCTGAATCCACTAAACTGTAACTATTATTACGATTAAAAACGGCAATTTTTATTATATCTAACACCACCATCGTCATAACACTGCTGGCAATGACTCTCGCGTCACTGTTTATTGTGAGTGCCATAAATCGCCAACAACTTCGCTCACGCGTAATCGAACAAAAACTTATTCAAATGAAACGCCGTGTAAGTGAACTAGACGAATTGTCTGCAACACTCGAACCTTTAGTGGAGACGTCTAAAATTCCAATAATCGTCAACGATGAAGTTACCGACCTGTTAAAAAGCATGATAAAGCTTGCACCGGAAAATCGGTATTTTCAAATTAGCCTAGAAAATACCCAAACACGTCATGAAGACTTGAGTAACCCAACCCTTAAAAAGGGCATATTCCGGCTTATGGAAAGCGATGCTACTATTGCCCGTGCGCAATACGCCCTGGCTGAGGCTGCCCGAGTGGTGAGAAAGCGGCAGGCAAATGGCGTTATGGAATTAGCCGAAATGGAGTCTTACATTCGCGACTTGGCCTGGGCCAATTTCATGGTAAAGGTCACCAGCCATGTAGGACAGGGCCACAAGGCCATCGGCCGAGGCGATATATTGCGCGCCCATGCTTTTTACCGAAAGGCCATGGAAGTAGCCACCGAGGGCGGGCACAAAGACGAACGACAAAACCAACTGATTAGTGAAATAGGCGAAATACTCAAAAACCACCGAAAGTCTTTATCGGCAAGCATTATGCCGGAAACCCTATATAATCCCGACGCAAAAAATGAACATAAACTTCCATCCGACTATTAACGTGGCGTCATTGATAGTGGAGTTAACACTTAAAAAAACCCATTCTGTTGACGACAGTTTCTGGGTCTCGATAAACGTTAACATATATTATGCGGGGATTTTTTTTGCGGTACTTTCAAGTGTTTCTTTAAGAGACTTTAGTGCCGCTTCTGCCGACATTCCAAGCAACTTTTCATCCCACTGAAAAAAAATACCTGCGCCATCTAAGCCGAGCCCACTCACGCCCTCCGGCAAACTATCAATTACCTGGCGAATGGCAGGCCAATCTAGCGGCTCTGCACGATTTTGCCCAACCCAATCCCAGGCATTGTGAAAATGTATTCCATGACTATAGCTACCCTTTTCCATCCACCACAGCGGTCGACGCTTAGATGCGGATTGTTGCAGCGGCAAAGTATAGATTACCCCCCCCTGTAACTTGGGCGTTTCGCCTTTGGACTTAACCCTAACGATTAGGCCCATCATCGCGGCCATTGTGCGCAGCTTTGCTTGTTTTTGTTGGGATGGAGAAAGGCGAATCATCATAATGGGCCCCACCATCAAGGCCACTACCAGTGCTGTAAATATCCATGGAATCCACATTATTTGTTTCCTAGCATTTTGGGTTAGGTCAAAAGTATGCAGCTCACCAGGATTGTTGAGCCGAATAAATCATTTGTAAACGCCGTCTGTCGGCGTAAAAACTTTGGTTCAACTGTCATGCATCATGCCAGAACGATGAAACCATTGACCCAAAACAAAGGAAGTGAGAAATTTAGATAACCGTCGTTGCAATAGGCATCTTATGCACAACATCTTAAATGTGGAGGGCTCATTTACCGCTCTCACGTTTGTGCCACTTAAAATATTTTTTCATTTTGGAGGCTTGTCATGACTCTTTACTCGCACATTTTAGTTGGTCTTGATTTATCGGAAGAGTCTGAGGCGGTCTTGTCGACAGCGCAAGAACTCGCTACGCGGCTGGACGCTAAACTCTCCGTT
>JBLHGN010000252.1:0-5319 GCA_047616325.1 Lentisphaeria bacterium | reverse complement strand
AATACTGATTCTGATTCAGAGGTCCTGCTCAACGTGTTGGCTCATGAACTGCAGCTTCACGGCAAGCTTAGCCCAGCCCCAGCTGATATATTTAAGGCCATTGAGGGTGTGCACAAACGCGTAAGTGGCGGATATGCAGCCGTAGCAATGATCGCCAATTATGGTCTGGTGGCATTCCGTGATCCCAATGGATTGCGCCCCTTGGTCTTTGGCTCGCGCGCCACAGATAAAGGCGATGAATATATGATCGCCTCCGAAAGTGTGGCACTCGATGTGCTTGGGTTTAAGCTTATTCGCGATGTCGCAGCCGGTGAGTGCGTATTTATCAACACCGAAGGTGAGCTCTTTACTCGTCAATGCGCGCTAAACCCGCGTCTTAACCCCTGTATTTTTGAGCACGTATATTTTGCCCGCCCAGATTCCATTATGGATGGCGTTTCGGTGTACAAGGCCCGTCTGCGTCAGGGGGAGAAATTGGCCGAAAAAATTATGTGTTTGCGCCCCGATCACGATATTGATGTGGTTATTCCCATTCCAGATAGTAGCCGTGTTGCTGGGCAAACAGTGGCGCAAAGTTTAGGTGTAAAGTTTCGCGAAGGTCTCGTCAAAAATCGTTATATAGGCCGCACATTTATCATGCCGGGTCAGAGCCAGAGACGAAAATCAGTGCGTCAAAAACTGAACGTTATCGATCTTGAATTTCGTGGTAAAAATGTACTGTTGGTGGATGACTCTATTGTGCGGGGCACGACCTGCCAGCAAATTATTCAGATGGCGCGCGACGCCGGTGCTGCCAAAGTGTACTTTTCTTCTGCCGCCCCGGCCGTTTTGTTTCAAAATGTGTATGGTATTGACATGCCATCGAAAACAGAATTGATTGCTCACGGGCGTACCGAAGACGAAATATGTAAAGAAATTGGTGCAGATTGGTTGGTCTATCAAGATTTGGAAGATTTAATTGCCGCATCCTCTGAAGGTAATCCAGAAATTCCGGGTTTTGACTGTTCTGTATTTAATGGTGATTATATTACCGGCGATGTCGACGAGAAATATTTGGGCGCTTTAGAGGCTGAACGCAATGATAATAGTAAAGGAATGCGGGAAATAGACTTTGCTGAAAGTACCAATGCGATGGTCGGCATTCATAACGACGATTGATACCGTCTGATACTGCTGCCACCTAGCTAATGTCCGTCCATAAATGGCTTCGCAGTAGAGTCCTATTTATGGGTTGTCACTAGCTAGGCCTAACTATGTTGAATAGGGAATAGAAAATTGACCGATAATATACCTCCACTGCAAGGCGCCGGGCTCGATACGCTGGCGGTCCGCGCTGGCCAAACTCGTTCTCATGAGGGAGAGCACAGCGAGCCTATCTACACTACCTCTAGCTATGTGTTTGACTCCTGCGCTCAGGCCGCTGCTCGCTTTTCCGGTCAAGAACCGGGAAACGTATATTCACGTTATACCAACCCAACGGTGCGCATGTTTGAGGCGCGAATTGCAGCCTTGGAGGGCGCTGAGGCAGCGGTTGGTGCAGCCTCGGGGATGGCAGCCATCTTAAGCACCTGTATGGCACTTTTGTCATCCGGTGACCATTTGGTGTGCTCGCGTAGTGTGTTTGGTACCACCACTGTTTTGTTTACAAAATACCTGGAAAAATTTGGTGTATCGGTCGATTTAGTTACGCTAACGGATCTAGAGGCGTGGAAAAAAGCCATCACGCCAAAAACAAAGCTATTGTTTCTAGAGACGCCGTCCAACCCGCTTTGCGATGTTGCCGATATCAAACTACTGGCCCAAATTGCCCACAATAGCGGTTGTCTACTGGTGGTAGACAATTGTTTTTGTACCCCGGCACTGCAAAAGCCCCTGCAAATGGGCGCTGATATTGTTATTCACTCCGCTACCAAATACCTCGATGGACAGGGGCGTTGTCTAGGGGGCGCCGTAGTGGGCCGAGAGGAACACATGAACGAAGTGTTGGGTTTTATTCGTACCTGTGGGCCAACCATGAGTCCGTTTAACGCCTGGGTTTTTCTCAAAGGCTTGGAGACCTTGCGTCTTCGAATGGAAGCGCATTCCGCCAGTGCTTTGGCACTTGCTAACTGGCTAGAGGCCCATGAAAAAGTCGAACATGTCTTTTACGCTGGCTTGGAAAGTCATCCAGGACACGAGTTGGCCAAACAGCAGCAAAGCGCTTTTGGCGGCGTACTCTCATTTCGTGTAAAAGGCGGTTGTGAAGAGGCCTGGAAGGTAATAGATGCCACTCGCATATTATCCCTCACCGCCAACCTTGGCGATGCAAAAACAACGATCGTGCATCCAGCCACTACAACTCACGGGCGTCTGTCTGCGGAAAATAAAGCCGCCGCTGGAATTAGCGAAAATTTAATTCGCGTTGCCGTTGGCTTGGAAACATTGAACGATATCCAAACTGATATTGATCGCGGTTTGGCCTTACTTTAATCATCTTGTGCCAGCCTTATTCAGCTTTCTAGAATTTGTACGGCCGGTGAGTGAACTTTCACTCACGGCTGTTGGAGAAGGTATTCGCTACCGAGAGCTGAATAATGTTTGGGAATAGAGGGCAATTCTATGATTTTCGATTTTTCATCTTTAAGTGCGTCGCAAATTTACCAGAACATGACGCAGATGATTATCCCCCGGCCCATCGCCTGGATTCTTACGGATAATGGAGAAATCCGCGGTGCGGATGTGCCTTCATATAATCTCGCCCCCTTTTCTTATTTCAATGCCGTGTGCAGCGATCCGCCCTTGGTAATGATTTCACTTGGCAAGAAACCAAGCGGTGAAGCAAAAGACACGCGTGTAAATATCGAGCAGCGCCATAATTTAGTGATACATATAGCCGGTGAGAGCGATGCAAGCGCGGTTACGGCTTCCGCTGCAACACTCCCGCACGGGGAGTCTGAGGTAGATGCCCTAAATATGAAGCTTGTCGATCAACCTGGATGGCTTCTGCCTAGACTGAGTGATGCAAAGATTGCCATGGCCTGTACACTTTATGAAATCAAAGAACTTGGACCTCAGCGACAAGCACTGATTTTTTGTCAGATCAATCAGGTATTTGTTACCGACGAGGCAGTCACCTACGACAACAAACAGCGCACCAAAGTAGATGCTTCTGTTATCTCACCTTTGGCGCGTCTTGGCGCCAGCGAATATGCCACCTTTGGTGAAGTGTTTACTATCGTTCGGCCTGAATAAGTGGGCAAAGAACCACGTCGTGTGTAAGTTAAGCTAAAAGACAACTAGCCATCATCGTTACATCCCTATGACTTTATCTTCGCTGCGGGGCAGAAGTCTAAAAGTGATGGCTGCGGGCTGCTAAACTAAAGGGATGGGGTATCTTCGCTCTTACCATTAACTCTTCAACGCCAGCGTGGTGCTTAATGAATCAACTTATAGGCAAAATTATTGACTCTGTGGGAACTGTGCTGCTGGGAAAGGAGCAGCAGGTAAAGTTGGCGCTAACCTGTCTATTTGCCAGCGGACATCTATTAATTGAAGATTTGCCTGGCATGGGTAAAACAACGCTAGCGCAGTGTTTGGCTAAGGTGTTGGGCTTGGATTACGAGCGCGTTCAATTCACCAGCGATTTACTTCCGGCAGACGTACTGGGTGTGGCAATTTTTGATAGAGAGACATCTCAATTTCGCTTTCATTCTGGGCCCATTTTTACGCAAGTGCTACTGGCAGACGAAATCAATCGCACCACGCCCAAAACCCAAAGCGCGCTACTTGAGGCAATGGAGGAGCGCCAGGTGAGTATTGAGGGAGAGACGCGCCCTTTGCCCGAACCATTTTTTGTTATTGCTACCCAAAACCCAATGTCGCAGGCCGGCACCTATCCCTTGCCGGAGTCCCAGCTCGATCGTTTTTTAATGCGCATCTCGCTTGGCTACCCCAGCGCACATGCAGAGCGTCAACTGTATAAAGGTGCTGATCCTCGAGAGCGTCTTAAATCATTGCAGGCGGTTGTGAGTGCCGAGCAGCTACTAGAGATTCAGGCGCAAGTTAATCAGGTTAAGGCCACAGACCAGCTGCTAGACTATGTTCAACGGCTGGTAGATTTTACGCGGTATAGTAGTAATTTTAGCTATGGACTCTCCCCGAGGGGTGCCATGGCGCTTCTTAAAGCGGCAAAATCATGGGCTCTGGTGAATAACCGCGAGTTCGTCGTCCCCGAAGATATTCAGCTGGTTCTTCCTTCAGTGGTTGGGCACAGGGTGAGAGGTGTTCACAGTCATGCAGCGAGTCCGGCGCCGCAGCAACAGTCGTTGACGAAATATCTGATTGCTAGTGTCAATGTGGTGGAGTCTTAACTGATGCCTCGTGCAACTTCAGCTGATTTAAGAAAGCTTAAGCGCGCAAATTATTTGATAACCTTATTGTTATGCTGAGCGCGATCTTTAAAGGTATTGGCCAACGTTGGAAAAAACGATTCCACCGTTGGCTGGACCGTCGCAGTCCGCCATCAGATGTGCATCGACTTAACCGCAGAAATTTGTATATATTCCCAACTAAGTTGGGTTTTGCCTTTTTGTTGCTGGTATTCGTATTGTGGTTATTAGGTACCAATTATCAAAACAATTTAATACTGGCACTTGCCTTCTTATTGGTGAGTATATTTGTGGTCAGTATTTTGCACACCTTTTCAAATTTGGCGGGCTTGGAGTTTACATTTAAAGGGGTCGCCCCCGTATTTTCCGGCGAAATTGCACAATTCACCTTTGATGTAAAAAATCCAAATTCACAGGCCTGTGACCATATATGCGCCAGCTGGCAACAAAATCGTGAACGTATAGAAATTTTTGCACTGGAAGCAAACAGCTCTAGTCCAATTTTTGTGCCCATCGATGCGCCAAGACGAGGCGTGTTGCTGCCTGGCCGATTGCTACTCGAAAGTGTGTTTCCACTCGGTCTTTTCCGTTGTTGGACTTGGCTGAATTGGAACGCACAAGGGCTTGTTTATCCCGAGCCCTTAAAAGTTGATTTGCTACCGTCATTTGTTTTAGAAGACGAGGCGGGCGAGGGCGATCACCCCGTGCGCGGTGGCGAGGACTTTAATGCTCTAAACGATTACAGACCTGGCGATTCACCCCGACATATTTCATGGAAGACCTACGCGCGAGGTAAGGGCTTATTCACCAAGGAGTTCAGCCAAAATATATCGCGGGAAATCTGGCTGGATTTTTCCAGCATGACCAGCAACGATGGTGAATTGCAGCTTTCGGGCTTATGTTATTGGGCGCTGCAATTTCATCAGCAAGACGAAAATTACGGATTGCTACT
>JBLHGN010000251.1:0-5361 GCA_047616325.1 Lentisphaeria bacterium | reverse complement strand
TGGCGAGCAACAAGCGGAGGAAGTGGCGAGCCCACCCTGCGCTCGGAGTGTAGGCTTCGCTTTGCACCAAGCCTCGATACAAGAGCCCGGCATTAATAAACGCAGATACCGAAGTCGCCAAGGCCAGCCCCGCGTGACCCACCTGCCAAAACACATGCAAGGGAACAACAAATAGCACATTGAGTACCATATTGGAGAGCATGGCAATAACGCCTATGCGCACGGGCGTTTTCATATCCTGCCGGGAAAAATAGCCACTGGCCAACACTTTAATAAGCATAAATGCCGTCAAGCCTATCGCGTATGCACTCAAGCTAACCCGTACCATGTCCACGTCGCTAGGTTCAATCTTGCCGTACTGAAATAAGGTGTAGAGAATAGGCTCTGCCAACATAATCAGAGCGAGGGCCGAGGGCAGTGCAACCAATAAGATTATTCTTAGGGCCCAATCGAGCGTTAGACTAAACTGGTCGGTCCCTTTGGAAAACTGGCGCGACAGACTGGGAAGGATGACGGTAGCGATGCCTACGCCAAATACGCCGAGAGGCAATTCAACTAGCCGATCGGAAAGATATAGCCAAGATACGCTACCAGTCGGCAACAGTGCAGCCAAAATCGTATCAAATAACAGGTTAATTTGACTTACCGATACGCCGAACATAGCCGGCGCCATCAAACGCAACACTTTTCTCACCGACTCATCGGACCAATCCACTTTAGGATGGGGAATCAAGCCCAGACGCAGTAAAAAAGGAACTTGGAAGGTCAACTGAATCGCGCCGGCCGCTAGCACCCCCCAGGCCAAGGCCATGGCTGGCTCTTGAAACCACGGTGCCACTACCACAGCAGCAAATATAAGCGAAATATTGAGAAACACCGGGGTTATAGCGGGTATCGCAAACTGATCGTAACTATTGAGAATTGCTCCCGCAAGTCCAGTCATAGAAATCAAAAACAGATAGGGAAAGGTCAAACGCAAAAGATCGGAGGTAAGCCAAAACTTTTCCGGCTCATCCAAAAAACCAAAAGCAAAAATTACCGTCACGGCGGGAGAAGCGACAACTGCAAAAGAACACAAAGCAAGCAGGCTTAGCCCAAGGCACCCGGCGACACGGTCTATAAAATGTTGTACTGCCGCTTTGCTGCCATTGGCTCTATATTCCGACAACACCGGAACAAAGGCTTGCGAAAATGCGCCCTCTGCAAACAACCTGCGAAAAAAATTGGGGATTTTAAACGCTAGGTAAAAAGCATCTGCGTTGGCTTCAGCGCCCACCAGACGAGCGATAACAATATCGCGAGCCAAGCCAAGTACACGCGAGAGCATAGTCATTACAGAAACGACAACACTCGACCTAAATAGCCCAGGTTTTTTTACTGCCTCACTGGCAAGAGTTTTTTGAGTATTCAAAACGATCGCTTCACCTTAACAGTCGAACGCATTGAGCCACGATTGAAAGTGAAAGGCAAATTTATTAAGGTGGGTTTTTGAATGTGTAGGACGGCGAAAAAACAGCGAAACAAAACGGACAACGACCATTTTACTTCCGATTAATAAGGCAAGTGTTAACGCGAACGTTTACGTCTAAATATAACCAGAGCCAACATGCCCGATGCCATCAGCCATATTGCGGCTGGAAGAGGCACCTCTCCAACATTTACGGATATAGAATCCAGCGTAAACCCGTCCCAATCAGCGTCTTGCGCGGCACCAAAAAATGGATTAAACGCACCTATCAGCCATGTATCAGACGAAAACCCTTGTAGATTTGCTGAATTTGATGAGACTGTAGCGTCAAACACGTTACCCGCCGAATATAAATCAGCTCCGTCAAAGAAACCGACAGAAACGTCACTATCACTTAAGTAGCCGCGCGCAGCAACGTAGCCGAGGCTTAAAGAACTAAGCGTTACCTGGCGATCAAAAGAAAAGAAAAGAAGGTCATAATCGAAAAAAGCGTTATCTACGGTACGTGATATTCCGTAACGCTCTACACCCAGACCATAGTCAGAAATACCAACCAATGAATTTGTGGCATCGGCCAAGGGGTTCCAGCGATCACCACCGCTCGACAAGCCTGTTACGTTAAGACCGAGACCACCAGCACTATATTGAAATGACTCGGCAAAATGACTGTACCCATTGGTATAGCTAACTGGCATGGTCAAATCAAAATCTACGGCCATTCCATAAACGCTGCCAGCAGTCAAAAAGATTGCAGCGACTAAGCCCTTTATTCCTTTAACGAATTTCATTTTAGCTCCCCTAAAGAAATTAGACACATAATCGATGTCAACACTTAAGGAAAGCATAAAAAGTGCCAAAACACGAAATACCGCCAACCGCAAGGCCTGCAAACGAACAACCAGACCGAACACGAAATTACACGCGCCATTATGTATCATTTTCCGACAGCAGAGGACTTCAAAAAAGGGACCCGCCCCTACTCCAGCATTATTTTACTTTCGCTATCCCTCGACACTGACGGGCAACATCTTCCGAAGTATATCTTTAGCACTAACAACACCCACTAGTTTTGCCCCCTGAGTAATAAACAGGTGATGCTGGTCGCGCTCCACTATTGCCTTACAGGCTTCTGCAACACTCGCGCTAATATCAATGGAGCTTACACTGGTGCTCATTATCGAGTTAACGGTACAGTTATCGTTGGCTTTCTCTTTTAAATGTTGAAGGTCTTGCTTCGATAGACTGCCGCCAAACGGGCCACAATAAAACTGCACCATACGCTCCAATTGAGCATCGGTAGGCTCCTTACTTTCAAATCGCACAACGTCAGACTGACTGACAACCCCCACTAGCTCATCGTCTGAAGCTACAACTGGTGCCGCACTAATATCGTGTTTTACAAAAAATCCGGCCAAGCGCTTCACCGACCAACCTTCATATACTGTCAACAATGAAGTTGACATAAGGTCGCGCACACTCAGTGAACTGATATCTTCTAACTCTGAAAATTTGCTTATTACGGCCATTGCTTTGCCCCCCTTTGTGAGAATCAAAAACTTTTGTCGAAACCGACACTGCTTACTAGTATCCACTTTTTGCCATTTTCTATCGTCGAACTGCCCTAAGGCTCCCAGAATGTCGCCAACTTTCCAGCGTTAAATAGCACTGTAGCAAAGACAAACACACACTAACGCTTCATTTCAATTATAGATAATACCTAGGAGATTCCCCCATGAAAACCACAAAAATCACTACTCTTGCATCGACGCTAATTATCACCACCGCACTCGCCAGCCAAACGGCACATGCCAGCCCTAAAACAGCAGTGGATATTCAACGCGCCACTACCTTTACCGCATCAGCTATTATAGGCGGTATAGCTGGGGGGCCCATCGGTTTTATGCTGGGCGCAATTGGCGGCGCATATTTGGGTGAGCAATCAAAAAAGGCCGTGGCAACCAATGACGAACTATCACTTGCAGAGAATGAAATTTCTCAACTCGAATCTCAACTTGGGCAACACAAAACCAAAGTGGCAAAAATGGAAAAGAAAATTGCTAAAAAACTGGAATTTCAAGTTATGTTCCCCACCGGCAAAGACGCAATCACCGTTCAAGATCAAGAGAGGATAAGTTCGTTATCCAGCTATCTCAAAGAAAACAACCAATTGCGTGTGCGCCTGGATGGCCACGCCGACCCACGCGGCACCGACGAGTACAACAACGTATTGTCTGCTGAGCGAGCAAAATCCGTTGCCGCAGCGCTAGAAAACACAGGTATAGCTGCGGAACGTATTGAAGTTTATTCGCACGGTTCAAGTTTTTCAACAAACGTCGAAGCAAATCGAGACGATTACGCTTTTGAGCGTCGAGTAAATATTGAAGTATTTAGCGACAACAATAATTCAGTGGCAACCACTCACTAGTTAAAGCGACACCTCGCTTCAAAACCACCCTGAGACTTTGACCCAACTATGTTGGGTCCTTTTTATTGGGTTAAGTTTACGCGTAGCATCAACAAAAAACGGGCTTTCGCCCGTTTTTATTCGCTAATCGAAAAGTTGCTAATAAAACTACAAAATCAGCTTGCGCACATCCGAGATAACGGCATTCAGATAGGTAAAGAACCGCCCGGCATCGGCGCCGTTGATCGCTCGGTGATCGTAAGACAAGCACAATGGCAATAGTTGGCGAGGAACAAATTCTTTGCCGTTCCAGACAGGCTTAATAGCCGCTTTTGACACACCTAAAATAGCGACTTCCGGAGCATTCACGATGGGAGTAAAACCAGTTCCACCGATAGGTCCCAAACTTGAGATAGTAAAACACCCACCCTGCATTTCTTTTGGTAAGAGCTTGCCATCGCGTGCTTTTTTAGCCAGGGCATTCGAGTCTTGAGCAAGCTGATAGAGCCCTTTTTTATCAACGTCCTTAATCACTGGCACCATCAATCCGTTGGGAGTAGCAACGGCAATACCGATATTGATATATTTCTTCTTTACTATGTGTTCACCGTCTGCATGCATGGACGCATTGAAAGTCGGTTCGTATTTCAAAGCCGCAGCACAAGCTTTAAGTAAAAAAGGAAGCGGGGTTAATTTGATACCAGCCTTCTCTGCCTCGGCCTTCATACCTTTGCGAAACTCTTCCAGGTCTGTAATGTCGGCATCATCAAACTGGGTTACGTGGGGAACATTCAACCAATTGCGCGACATGTTCGCCGCAGTGATTTTATGTATCTTCGACATCTTTACGATTTCAACTTCGCCAAACTTGGAAAAGTCTACAGCGGGTATTGCCGGTATACCCGAGCCACCAGTTACAGCCGCTGTCGTAGGTTTTTTCTGCATCAACATTTTAACGTGTGCTTTTAGATCGTCTTTCGACATTCGTCCACGAGGGCCTGTGCCCTTAACGCCCACCAGCTCAACACCGAGTTCACGCGCTAGTTTCCTTACCGCTGGGCCAGCATACACATCGCTACCAACACTCTGTGTAACGTGTGAATAAGCTTCACTGCTAGTTTGCCGTTTTGCTGGCGCGGGTGCTGAAGGCGCAGATGATGCCACCGGCGCAGGAGCAGCGCTTGTTTCAACCTGAGCGCCCCCATTCACTTGCAAAGTTAACACCGGCGTTCCAAGTGATGCTTTATCACCCTCTTTTATTAATAATTTGAGCACTTTACCCGAGGCTGGAGCAGGCACCTCCATCGACGCTTTATCGCTTTCTAGTACGACAATGGAATCACCCTCTTTCACTTCATCCCCTTCGGCTACACAGACCTCAATAACATCTACGCCTTCGGAGCCGCCAATATCCGGTACCGTCACGTCCATGGTTGAAGTTGATGCCGCAGCGGCAGCTTGCGGAGCAGCGGCTTGAGCCGGCGCGGCA
>JBLHGN010000250.1:0-5375 GCA_047616325.1 Lentisphaeria bacterium | reverse complement strand
TTTAGCTTTTGGGCCAATGCTGGCGGTGTTTTCAGGCCGTTTATTAGCTCATGAGCCACGGCCCCGCAATTTCCAGAGTTGCGCTGAAAACCTCGTGCTGCTAACTTTGACCTTGAATTGGGCGGGTGGGGCGTGTAGTTGTGAAATATTTAGGTATTATCTGGTTGATTGAAGAGAAGTAAGTCGGTTCCCGTTCGCTTGTTTGCTATTTGTATGGCATCCAGCATGTAAGAGAGGCCCAAGTAAAGACCATAGGCGGATAGTAAATGTTACGTATGGCGAAAATAAAGCAAGACCCAACATTGCAATCGAAGGTGGCTGAACTTATTCCTGGCGAAAAACTGGAAGCACTTTACCTTCAGTACAGTAATGAGCTGTGTCGCTACGTAGTGAAGCAGTTTAAATCAAATGAGTCCGATGCAGAAGATGTTGTGCAGCAGGCGTTTGTGCGCATCTCGAAGGTGGACCTAAATACTATTGAAACACCCAGGGTGTATATGTATCGCATCGTTCACAATATAGCGGTAGACGCCTATCGCAAGCTGAGGCGTTTCGAAATGGTGACGGATCAAATGTCTGCTGACGCCGTTGATGAGCTTGGTCCAGAGCGTGTCGCCGATAGCCGTCAGCGACTGAAGTTGTTGGCGAAAGTGATTGGTAAAATGCCGGCCAAACGAAGAGAACTATTGCTAATGAATCGCTTTGAACATCTGTCTTTTGCAGAAATATCCCGCCGGGTTGGCTTGTCTGAAAGCATGGTAAGAAAACATGTAAAAAATGCACTTGCAGATTGTCACGACAGTCTGAGTAAGTTGAACTGGGGAGAAAACTAAAATGGTGCCAAGTAACAACACAATCGCTGCCGAAGCGAGAGACTGGTTTATGTTGTTTCAGTCTGAGCATGTGAGTGGCAATGACCGCCTTAAATTTGATGGTTGGTTGGATCTGAGTGATAAACATATTCAGGCCTATATAGAACTGGAAATGCTGTGGGAGGATTTGGCGGAACTTCAGTATCTGCCAGAGGGTAGAGCGCTTGTTGCGCCAGCTAATAGAAGTTCGTTTAGAAGTTCGATATTGGTTTGGCTCGATGGTCTTGTTGATAGTCTTAAGCCTTCTAGAGGCGCAAACTCGGTCGGTATTTGGGGGGTGGCTAGTGCATGCACTGTTCTAGCTGTGCTAATGCTAACCTTTGCCCTCAACCCTGCCAAAACAGAACGAGAATATTTAACGGAGAAGGGCGAAACCAAGGAGATTCAACTTGAAGATGGCAGCACTATTGTCTTGGGTGGAAGTGCGGAAATAATTGCAAATTTTTCTGAAGAATATCGCACAATACAACACCTTCAAGGCGAAGCTTTTTTTGATGTTGCAAAAGACACGCTGCGGCCATTTGTTGTCACATCTGCAATGACTGAAGTGCGCGTGACGGGCACTCAGTTTAGTGTCAAACGCCTTGCCGGTTCACTTCGGGTTGGCGTCTTAGAAGGTCGGGTTGAGGTAAAAAGTAATGCCAATACTGGGGCGTCGCGCAACAATGGAGTTGTTCTAACGCATATAAAAACTGTTGTGTTGGGCGCAGGGGAGAAAGTAGTATCCGATAACTTTGGGGTGCTAGGTGAAGTAGGTGCTGTGTCGTCTGAAGAACTATTAGGATGGCAGTCAGGTAGTTTGGTGTACAAAAATGAAACGCTTGCCGATGTTATTCAAGATATAAACCGTTATTCGGATAAATTAATATATGTGGGAAGTCCTGAAATAGAAAGGCTTAAAGTGACAATGTCATTCAGGCTTGATGATACTGAAAGCATCCCATCTTTATTGCAAACTATCCTACCTTTGCGTTATGTCGAGGACCGCTCGGGAAATATAGTACTGCTATCACAACGCTAAGGATTTTCTCAAGCTCGGGGCTTTCTCTGTGCAAATGGAAAAATGCATCTACAGCAGAACTTGTTTGCTTTAGAAGGTAAGCCTTAGGCTGAGGCCAATGGTTTTGGGCGCTTGGTACCATCGGTCCAGGGCGAAAGGGCTCTGCAATTGAGATGTGGCTACGCGCTCATTGGTAGCATTATTCATATAGGCCTGCAGCTTGACGCTTTCTTGCAAATTTGCAATGTAGATTCCCAGATCTACTGTGGTCGAGGCTTTTTGTCGATCAAACAAACGCACAGATCTTTTATCTTTGACAGGATGGGTGCCGTCACCGTTAAAGATAGAAAGATAATATTCATCCTGATATTGCAGCGAAAATAACCAGCCCAGCGTGTATTTTCCCATATTTCGTTTTTGGCTTAAAGTGAGGTTTATCGCCAGCTCGGGAGCCTTGGGCAATTTTTTATCTTTGATATTTAAAGTTGAACCTGCTTCAACTCTATTGTCGATTGCTTGGGCGTTACTTGTGACTTTTGCATCTAAATACAGAATGTTAAAGGCCACTTCAATGTCGGCCGGAAGTATAGTCTTTCCTTCAATTTGGAAACCTAGCACTTCGGACTGGGGAATGTTGAAGGTATATAAAATATCGCCTCCGCTGGGGCTGGTGAATCCTTCGTCGTTAGTGTCGATGGCTCTTGCCAAGTTTTCTCGACTTGTTAAAGAACTCAATTGCTGATTTTTATAATCATAAAAAAAGGCAGAGGCATTAATCGTAAAATCTGAGAAAACGTTTTTAGCGCCTAGTTCATAGGCAATTAACTTTTCGGGTGCGTATATCAATACGGCATTGTCAAATTCTTCTTCATCGTCTATCTGTTCTTCTTCAGAATCGGGAGCTAATTTGTCGTTAAATCCACCTGACTTATGTCCGCTGGAGACCGATGCGTAAAATAGGTGATCGATACTGGGCTCCCATGTCAAACGTGTACGAAAGTCATTAAAGCTGTATTCGGCATTACCGGATTGGTCTACATAAGTGGGTGTAACACTATTGTCTTCTTCAGGGCTTAATCCCTTTGCTTCATCCACCAGGTCTGATAGCGTGTCCAGCGGAGAAAAGTGGACCCCGGCTGTCCAAAGTTCCAAAAGTTCTTTATTTGAAAAATCAGCTCCATCGCCTCCAAGGTCGCGGTCCAGGCCGTGGATCAGAGACCAGCCGGGGGACCCGTAGCGGCATGGGATGCCCGTGACGCCGTTGCATTTATTGAATAGATCACCACCCGGAAAATCAAGCCGATAAGCACCGCCACGGCGTTGTTTTTTTTCTTCTGTTCTTCTTGCGCCGTAAGTAAGGGAAATAGTGTCAGAGAGATCTACGGTAGCGTCAAAGTAGCCCGCCAGGGATGATATATCTGTTCTGGTATTAAATTCCTGCCCCCAAAAATACTCGGATTTGTCGGCAGTGCTCGCTAACAGGGTTGCTTGGTTTTCGCGGAAACCAAAGATGCCTGCACTCCAATAGAAATGATTGTATTCACCAATAAACCGTAATTCAATATTTTTTGAGTCAGATCGTCTGTCCCATACAAAGCGATCATTTTTATCAAAGAAAAGTGGGTGATCTAAGTCTAGTGACTTTGAATAGACGTTAGCCGCTAATAATGTGCTCACATAGTTTTGTAAGTTTCGGCTAGAGAGATAAAACTCTGAGCTGAGGGATGGTAAAACCCGATATCTAAATTCGATTCTTTGGCCATTGTTAGTGGTGTTTTCCTTTGGCGATATTGTTGATGCCCAGACTATTTTATAGGGGTCGAGCGTTTCCACTGGATGCTGTCCTTTTCCACTTTCATAGTCGTCACCAATAGAACTAGAATCTATTGTGCTGGCAAATCTGGATGTGGCGTAGCCACTTCCTTTTTCAAGGTTATAGTCGGCACTATATAGCGCCGAAAAATGTTGCTGTGATTCGTACAATATTTGACCGCGAATTCCCTCGGCGTCGCGTCGCCCAGGCATGTCAACGGAGTCAATTAAACCCTTGTTTTCAAAATAGCTGTCGCGCTTTGAGGACTTTGCCGAAAACCGTACGGCGGCATTTTCATATATGGGTATGTTGATAAATCCAGATTGGCTATTTTTTCCATAACTTCCTGCTTCCAATATTAATTCGGAGTTCAGCAATTTAAGATCTGGTTTGTGAGTCACTACGTTAATACTACCTGCGGTAGCATTTCTTCCCCTAATAGTACCCTGCGGCCCAATGCTCACCTCCACGCGTTCCAAGTCGTGAAAAAGGGTCGCGAGCCCGGCGGGGCGGGGTATGTAAACACCGTCTAAGTGGGTTGCCGCAGCGGGGTCCCCTGTTTCAGTATTGTTATTGCTGCCTACGCCACGAATATATACTTCAATGTTGCCGTCTTGCGTGCCGAGATGAAGCCCTGGCACAATAGTGTCAAGGCTTTCGATGCTGTCGATGCCTCTTAGTGAGAGTTCGTTAGCGTCGAGGGATGCGGCGGTGCCGGCGTAACGTTGCAAAGAGACATTCTTCCGCTCTATCGAAACAATAACCTCTTCTTCCGCTCTTCTGTTGGTCAGCGGATTTTCTTTTTGCGTGGTATATGGGGTAGACGGTTGAGTGTAGCCACGCCATATGCGGCCTTTATTGATGGCGATTACTGACCCAACAACGGTAAACGTTAAATTAGTATTCTGCAGGGCTAGGCCCAAGGCTTGTGCGATCGTCATGCGCCCAATAATAGAGGGTGCTAGTTTAGCTCCCTCTTCGTCAGCGGCAACACCAAGTGAAATCTTTGCCTGACGCGATATTTCTACCAAGGCAGTGTCTAATGCTTGGGGTGAGATATCGAAGTCGACTTCGTTTTGCAATAGGGCAGGCGCAGCATTAGAAGGTATCGGTGAACTATTAGTAAGTTCAGGCACAGCATTAGATAGCGCCGAGTGACTACATAAGTACGCAGCAAAGACCAACAATAAAAGTTGTGGCCTAAATGTAAATATATGTAAACAAAGATTTGACAAAACTGCCCCAGTTTTGGTTTGCATGCCCTAAGCACTTAAACGTTAAATAGCTTTATTTTTATTGTAAGTATTGTGGTAGTGGTCATGAGGTTGTGACTGTCCAGCAAAGCATGTCCATCTAAGTATAGTATGGCAAATAGATGGTTTTGTCATTACTCGACTGTTGCCTCAGGAATATCCCTACGCGTTAGACGTGCCAATCCGAAAATCGTGCCCAGTAATATTAATCTGTTCGTAGAACGGAGGCTCTATGTTTGGGGTATTTAAAAATTTTACGCATCTATAATAATGTCCCCATCTGGCTTTCCTATACAGCACAGAATGTAACGGGTGCAACCCGTCTCCCTCTCCCATTCAGCCAGTCTTTAAGCAGTCATAACTATCATCATTAGCGCAAATCCTCGATCTCCATGGATAGATTCGTTCACATTCCTGCTTAATTCTATGATTCATAA
>JBLHGN010000249.1:0-5394 GCA_047616325.1 Lentisphaeria bacterium | reverse complement strand
CATAGCCCCTCCAACCAGGTGGAATTAAGCACACACGTGGATCAGCTTGTACTTCCTAAAAAAGGGAAAATGTCTGCGGAAGAAAAATTAAAAGTACACGCACCAGAATACAAAAAAGTACGGCGTCAGCATTCGGCGGTGGAATCGGCTGTAAATGCACTGGAGCAACACGGCCTTGACCGTTGCCCTGATCATGGGATTGACGGATTTAAGCGTTATGGTGCATTAGGTGTTTTAGCCCGCAACCTACAGCGCATTGGCTTCATGCTCACGGAAAAAGAGCGCGCTGAAATATTACGAAAGCAGCGACGCGAACCGTACCGCCAAGCCGCTTAGCCGCTTAGCGTCACTTAAATTGGTTCTTGCATTACGATCGCAGCTGTAGAAGAAGTGTTTCAGGAGGGAGCCTTGAGCCAAAAATATCATTGATCGCATAATGATCAATAAATTGTTGCCAGGATTAGAGCCCCTAAAGCAAAAAGCACAGATAGGCCCACCTGGCCCGGCGCGCTGTGGTCATATTTTGATCGCCATGCCATTACTGAAGAAAAGCAGGGGTTTTCGTGCTGGCACTAGTTACACTCAAACGACAAGTTTCAATTTATTTGACTTTCACCCCCAGATTCATCTTGTAATTGAGTGTTCAACTATGTATAAATTAATCACGTATATGACTATATCGTCATGAATTTACGGTAGGTATAACCTTCTAATGAACCAAAATTTACTACTCTAAACACACTAATACTTCCATTAATCGTCCTAAATACCTTCTTTGCTTAGCGAATGGAGTGTGCATTATTAATCTTTCAGATATAGATCCTCCCAGGGTCAAAGCAAATTTAAATACAATACTATAAATAGGTACTCATAATATGAAATATACAAAACTCGGGTTATCTTTTGCAATAGCTATTGCGATGTCTGGCGCACAAGCGGCAGACTTGCTGAGTGGCACCCTGAATGACCAGGCAGTCTTCTCTCATACTTATACAACCACTGGCGCTAGCCTTGGCAATCAAACCGTCTGGGGTAACGTTCTGGCGAACCAGGATGTCACTCTCGGCGCAGGTGCAAAGGTCTCTGGCAATACTCAGTCCAGAGACTTAACAACTGGCGATGGTGCGTTGGTCAGCGGTAATACGACAACCGTAGGCGACACCTCGATCGGCGCGAATGCAACCGTCTCTGGTGATCTTAAATCCGTAGACTTAACCGTTGGAGCTAATGGAACGATCACGGGTAATGCGGTGAACGTAGCCGACAGCACCCTTGGTGCTTCTGCAATGGTCGGTGGCAATCTCCAGTCTGGAGCCGCCGTAACGATTGGAGCGACTGCAGTTGTTGTTGGTACTGTGCAACACGGCACAGCTCTGGTCGCTTCGGCCAGTGCTACAACAGGGGCGACGTCCGTTAATTCAACGCCGCCTTCAGCAACAGTCATTGCCGATGAGCATCTAGGTGTTACCGCTGCACAAAATGCGCTGAATGCGATGGCGGGCAGCGTGCTCGCTACCGGAAACATCGCCACTAGCCAGACTTTCACTCCAGGTGTCTATAGTGTCACTGGTTCCCTGACGACGACTGCAGGTATAACCCTCACGCTCGATGCACAGAACCAGCCCAATGCCGCTTTTATCTTCAATATCAGTAACTACCTGTCCTTTGGCGCGGGAACCCTGATCGACGTGATCAACGGAGACGACGACACCAGTGTTGTGTGGAATACACCTGGCGGATACACAAGCATTGGCGCGAACGCTCAAATCGTAGGTACTATTCTTGCGAATACGTACGTCAGTACTGGGGAGTACTCTACTGTAACAGGCTCAGGCACTTCTTGTGGTGGTGTGTTCTCGGCGACGTCGTACGTTACTGTGGGCGCAAACGCCATAGTCGGCGGCCAAGATTGTGAGGGCGCAATTAACATTTGCCTCGATGATTATGGTGTTATCGAAGCCTGCGAAAACATTTGCCTCGATGATTATGGTGTTATCGAAGCCTGCGAAGTAGAAGACACCGGTGATATCCCAGACGTCACAATGGCAAGACCAAGCTATTCGTGCATCGAATACAACAACAACAAACCTGTAAATATCCTCATCCAAGGCGTGAAAAAAGCGGATACTATCACTATCGATAACGTTACACAGGATGAACCGACCTTACTCATGTCAATCGATCACGACAGAAATCCTGATGCGTTTATTTCTAACAATGAGCTTAGAGTTAAAGTCCGAAAACAACGTGATCCAGATGGTGACGGCCGTGTTTATCGCATCGACTTTACCGCATCAAACAACAATGGCGAAGCATATGGTTTTGTAGAAGTGAAGTTCCCGGTGGTGCTCGACGAAAATTGCGCCTCTGTCATCGACAACGGCCAACACTACGATTCGATTGACTAACCGCTAAAGCGGTTCTGCGTTAGCAAATCTGGAACATCGTAACCACATGCCCCCCCCGTCTGGATTTTCCAAGCGGGGGGGGGGGCAATGGCATTCACTTTTTCCTAGAGTTTGCTAAAAATCTTTTAAACGATGTAACCTATTGATTAGTAAAAAGTAATCTCGTGCAGCCCCACCACAACAAAAAAGCTTGCCTCTCGACCCCCCAATAAGCAAGGTACTGCATGTACGTGGTTGTGAGCTCGTTCTTGCCCTTCACCCATGGCACATATTCGACTTTTACACCACAGGTGCGGCGGTTAGCTCGACGCATCGTGTATAGCCGGAAACACGGTAGCCCCACAATGGTATAAACTCAATACGTCGTTCCCCCAATGAGTCATAGCCAGGAGCTTTCTTCTTGCAGCAGGAACAAATAGTATGGGCTTTCTTCCGAGAATTGACGGTTAATTCAAGTACTTCGTCGCCGTGATAACGAGACAATACGACATTCTGGTAAACAAAAGACTTGAATTTGTGGCATCTATTTAGGATAGTTTTAATCAGCATCTGTTGTTAGGCCTGTTTTTTGTGTGCAACAAATTAAAAACAGATTCAAGCGACAGATGCTCCTTCTTTTTCTCCGCTCAGTGTAAGTTTTGCCAATCATACTGTCTTGTTTGAATTCCGAGCCGAGTATTTAACTTCGGGGTGGAACTCTAGAATAAAAACCGCGAGAAATACTCCGACTTAAGCTTAAAGCCAAGCTGTCCATGCGCGCAATCCAGAAAGTTATTAACGTCAGCCGGGGCGAAATCCAGGGCGTTCTCAAGCAAGCTACTGCACTTCAATTGACCTGGGAAAGAGTCAGGTCGTTGAATGAAAAGCAATTAACCGAACTGTTTTATCCTGCCCAAAAATCCCTACCCGCAACCTTTTACGAGCTGCCTGACTGGAGTGAAGCTCACCGGGAACTTAGTCGTAAGGGAATGACCCAACAGCTATTATGGGAAGAATATGCCGAGCAACATACCGATGGTTGCTACAGTTATTCGCGCTACTGTCGGCTCTATAACGCTTGGGCAAAAAAAAACGCTCTATACGACAAGTTCACAAAGCCGGTGAAAAATGTTTTGTGGATTATGCAGGACAAACGGTACCCATTGTCAGCGAGGCAACCGGTGAATTTGCTGGTTGTCAAATTTTTGTCGCCGTGCTCAGTGCATTAAATTATATTTTTTCGGAACCGACACGCAGCCAAAAACTCATCGATTTGACGGGCAGCCATGTGCGCGCACTTGAGTTTTTTGGAGGCGTACCTGAATTGCATATTACGGACAATTTACGCAGCGAGTGAGTCGAGCGTGCCGCTATGATCCCGATTTAAATTCGGCTTATCAACAACTGGAAGAGCATTACGGTACAGCGATTATCCCAGCCCGCCCGAGAAAGTCTCAAGATAAAAGTAAAACCGAAGTCGGCGTTCAAATTGTTGAACGTTGGATTTTAGCTAGGCTACGCCACCATACATTTTTTCCCTTAAATGAACCTAATCAGTGTATCCAGTCGTTGCTTGAAGAGGTCAATAACAAACCTTACCAGAAACTCAATGGTACGCGTAAAGAATGGTTCGAATCCATCGACAATCTAGTCCTGTCATCGCTTTCTAAACACCCCTATGAATACACTGAAATCAAGTCCGTAAAACTGAACATTGGTTACCATGTTCAGTTTGATAAATACTGTTACTCAGTCCCGCATCATCTTGTTGGCGAGACCATCAAAATCCACGCAAAGTCTACTATAGTAGCGTTCTATTTCATTGGTAAGCGTGTCAGCAGTCAGTAACCGTTCATACTAAGGCGCTCTGGGTCGCAGGCACCTTATTCAGTAGAGTGATCCTCAAATTAATCCCAGAGGACACCTAATGAAAAACACCAAGGCCCTAAAGCGTCAATACACCAGCTGATCCGAATCCGAATGGCGGTCCATTATCGATGAATACAAAACCAGCACTCTCATACAACAAAACGTCTGTGAAAAACACGGCATAGCAATAACCGGGTTTCATCATTGGCGGAAACGCTTTTCCGAAACTTCACCAAGGTCAACCCCGCCCCGGTTTATCGAGATACCATCAACAGACGACAGCCTATCTGTTGTTCAAGCTGAAGCCAATCAAACAGAATGGGATGTTGAACTAGAGCTTTCCCAAAGTTTCATATTGCGTATTAGAGTCGCTTAAGGTGTTTTTTCTGATCTTCAGGTAAAAATATGGCTATACGCCGAAGCCACCAACATGCGTAATTATGCGGAGTGTTCCGTTATGCGCTGTACTATTAAAGCAACGCTAGCGACAAAGTCATTTTTAAAAAATTCGCTGCACATAATTATTTAGTCATTGTTCTTTGCTTGCAACATCATAAGGAGTTTATCTGGCGCTTTAAATTTACCTTTTTGGCTCTTCAGTGGTATCTGTGGGTTGATTTGGTCGATTTCTCTAGAGTTTTTATTCTAGAGTTCCACCCCGAAGTTAAATGCTCAGCTCGGAATTCAAGCAAGAGGTCTTGCCCATCATCTTCGTCTCACTCCACCCCTTTATCCCACAACACACTCAGATCACAAGGACTACTCGATCACAAAAAGACGTGATCTGCGTTCCTCCTTGTGACCTGAGTGCTTTTGTAGGCTAAGGGTTACGCGAGGCGAAGATGACGGGCAAGACAGTATGAGTGGCAAAATTTACACTGAGCGGAGAAAAAGAAGGAGCATCTGTCGCTTGAATCTGTTATTAATTTGTTGCGCACAAAAAACAGGCCAAACAACAGATGCTGGTTAAAATTATCCAAATAAATGCCACAAATTCAAGTCTTTTGTTTGCCAGAATGTCGTATTGTCTCGTTATCACGGCCACGAAGTACTTGAGCAAACCGTCATTCCTCGGAAGAACGCCCATACTATTTGCTCCTGCTGCAAGAAGAAAGCTCCTGGCTATGACTCATTGGGG
>JBLHGN010000248.1:0-5396 GCA_047616325.1 Lentisphaeria bacterium | reverse complement strand
GTAACATTCGAAACTGGAATGTTGTGACTGAGGTTTATTTAAACCCCGATAAGCAAAAAACAGAAACCGTGAGAAATCAGGTGGCATAAAACTTAAACTGAGGCGTCAACTAGCTTGAAATCCACCGCATGGAAGACAGTTTCTGCGTGAGTGCTTTGGAGCGAGCGCTAAGACTCTATCCCAAGCCGAAAATTTTCAACACAGATCAGGGCGTCCAGTTTACGTGCAAAGCCTTTACCGGAGTATTAATAGATCACGGCATCCAGATCAGCATGGACGGCAAAGGGCGCTGCATGGACAACATTTTCATTGAGCGTTTATGGCGCTCGGTAAAGTACGAAGAAATATACCTTAATGAATACGCAACGACGGACGCATTGCGAAAAGCGCTGAAGAAATATTTCCATTTTTACAACACTGAACGCCCGCACCAAACGTTCGATGCGGCGACACCAGAAGAAATTTATCAACAGTTAATCGGATTGATTAAGGCGGCGAGAAGTGAATGCCAACCCCAATCCTGTGCACTTGTGAATGATTCCGACTACGTCGGACCAGCTCAGCAGAGACGTATGAAAAAGCTATGGACAACAAAAAGACGTTGCCCACAGCTTTGCCACACTCTTGAGCTTATCTTTCACAGGGTACACAGGAACTGCAACAATAATATATCTTAAATTATGAAAACATTGTCTCGACAGAGGGGTCCACTTCATACCGCAAGCCGAAGAGGACTTCGCAATGGCGGCATAATTTTTTTGCAATAGTGCCCCACGCTTTGCGGTGCTCTCAACCTTTTGGGGTTCTGTGACCATCCCCCGAAATATGACATAAAGCGCTACAGGCCCCGCGATACTTTGGCTACAGTGGATAGAGCAGGTCAGTCCGGCACAGTTAGTGGAAGCAATCACAGCACATTCACTGACGCGAGAGCTGACTAAAATGCTCTTGGTGGCTTAATTTTGCGATTTCAAGTGGTTCATAAGGCAGTTAACATGGACAATTCTGGCACAGATTAAAAATTACATCCCGCTACAGGTCTTGAGTAATATGGCCTGTAGCGCTTTATGTCATATTTCGGGGGATGGTCACAGAACCCCCTAAGGGAAAATAATTACGCCCCCTTTATTTTATTTCGAATAATTTGACATTCACGACTCAAGACCTGACCCCGGTCATTCCGCGATTCAAGACCTGACCCGGTCATTCCGACAAATCAATAGCACCTACATATCTTGATGGAAAAGTGGCCAAATTGTTGAAGTTGGCCAGCTGTATTTATTGGTTGCTAGTGTGGGTGTCCAATTAATTATTGATATAGAATGCCAATACTGTCGTAAAATGCATAGCGTGATGAAACAGGTTGTTGACTACTCTAAGGGTATTATTAACTGGGAGTACAAGCACTTCCCTTTGAAAAGAAACGGGCTCTCATCAGCAAAAAAAGGACAGACTATTGAATGTATTGCGGACAATTATGACAATCGTGTTGCATGGGTAGCCTTGGATCGATTTATCTTGGCCAACCTGGCGAGCTAAGACGGCCTAAACTGTCTTATTTCTTCTGTTTTCAATCTCTATGCAATCAAATGTGCTCGCAGATCGTCTATAAATATACACAAGCACAACAACTCATAACAATTGCTGGAGTATTAAAATGGATTCAAAAGTATCAATCAATAAAAAGGCCATCCTTTCTACGACACTTGCTGGTTTAGTCGCAGCGGGTTTATCAGTTTCTGCGCAAGCGGTTCCGGACCAACCTACTGCCTGGGAGAAATGCGCGGGTATTGCTAAAGCAGGCAAGAACGACTGCGGCGCGCTTGATGGTAGCCATGTTTGTGCAGGGCAAGCAGCAGGCGACAACCTAGACGTTGAATGGGTATACGTACCACAAGGCAGCTGTGATAAAATTACGGGTGGTGTCGTCAAGAAAGTGAAGCCGGCTAAAAAGGCATAGCAGGTAATGACGCCTCCAGAGATTCTATCTGGCGCAGGTTTAGGCCTGCGTATACCGCATATCAATCAAATACTGTCCAGTAAAGACGACCCTCGCATTCAAAATATTCGATGGTTTGAAGTATTAGTTGATAATTGGTTAGTCGATGGCGGTTACAATCGCCGCGCGCTAACGGCGATCGCCGAACGATTCCCGCTCGTTTTCCATGGCGTTGGCCTTTCAATTGGTGGCGACCATCCCATTGATTACGAATACCTAAAAAAAATAAAAACGCTTAAAGCAGAAACCGGCGCCGTCTGGTATTCAGAGCATCTTAGTTTTTCCGGTAATCAAACGATTAGAGTCCCCGACTTACTGCCCCTCCCCTTTACAACAGAAACCGCAGAATATGTCGCCAAACGAATTGTACAAGTACAAGATTTTTTGGGCGAACAAATACTGATTGAAAACATATCAAGCTACGTATCCGCAAGCAACAATGAAATGAGCGAGGGTGAATTCATTCACTACATCGCAAAAGCTGCCGACTGTTTCCTTTTACTCGACTTAAACAATGCGCATGTCAACAGCGTTAATTTCGATACACCGCTGGCAAGTTTTATCGATCAGATCCCTGCAGAACGCGTAAAACAAATTCACCTAGCTGGCGCTGAAGATAAAGGTAGCTTTTTGTTGGACGCGCATAATCACCCCGTCGCAAAACCCGTGTGGGACTTATTTTCGACGTATATTGCCAAACACGGACATATCCCTACGATGATCGAATGGGACAGTGATCTACCTGATTTTGAGACACTAATGTCTGAGCGCGAAAAAATTGAAGACGTCTATACACATGATGTAAAAAAAGTTGAGATGGCATGACATCAACACTAGATTCAACTGTGGCCGACACAAATAAATCAGAAATACCGGCGCAACTCAAAGAGTGGCAGAATACGCTACTAGACCATATCGTTGCCCCCAAGATGAACTCGTCCCAGACTGACTCACTGAACAATCATAGCGACACACTGCAAACCGTTGAAACGGATCCCGCTCGACTTGGCGCATACCAGAACAACACACGAATCGCGCTAATCAATAGCCTGCAAACCACCTATCCGATTATACTTCACGTACTTGGTGACAGGATATTTCCGCAACTCGCTTTTCAGTACGTCAAAAAAAACCCGATGATATCATCAGACTTAAATACTTACGGGGAGCAACTGACAACATTTCTAGTGACGCACCCGATCCATATAGACTTCCCATTTTTAAGCGATTTAGCACAGCTAGAATGGAACCTTCAACAAAGCTACTACGCTAATGAATGCTCACCAATTAGTGATCACGATTGGCAGCAGGTACTTGCTATGGGTGCGGAGGAACAATCTAGAATAACTTTCACGCTTAGGCCTGATACTATCCTAATGCAGAGCCACTACCCTCTGCACACACTTAAGGATCAATTTGCGGCAGCATTACCGTTTGACTGCTGCGAAACCAGCAAAGATCGTTTGTTCTTTATTATTGAACGAGAGAAGTTTTCCCCTGCACTAAAAACAATACCTGTAGAACTTTCAAACACCTTACGCCTCATTCAAAAAAAATATACCTTAGGCGAGCTACTTCACGCAGAAATTGAACCCACGACACTAATCCACATTATTAAAAACCGCTGGGTGAACGCAATCAACGTACGCGAGAAAATCCTTTATGATTGATCGAGAAACACTTCAGAAACTGTATCAATACAGCTATTCACTCACGAAGAACAACACAACTGCGGAAGATCTCTTACAAACAAGCTTGGAAAAGTTTATTAAGCGATCAATACAAGTTAAATCTGAAAGCGCCTATTTACGTACGATGATTAGAAACCAATTTATCGATGACTGTCGGCGTAAAAAAGTCGTTTCATTCGATTCCATAGAGGATCATGCAACAAGTTTATTAGATGAAACCTCTTTAGAGAGTATTGTCATCGACAACAAACTCGTTGAACAAATATTCAACTCCCTCAACGCAGGCGAACGAGAAACGTTATATCTCTGGGCCATAATGGGGTTCAGCGCGTCAGAAATTGCCGAGGAAACCCAGCAATCACGAAATACGGTGCTATCCAGACTACATAGACTCAAACAAAAAGTTAACGATAATTTTCCGGAACAGACCATTACTGACGACAGCCTCTCAAAGAAAAAACAAGGGAGCATATAAAATGCAAAAGACATTAAAACTAGCCGCGCAAGACTTCCTTAATCAAGAAAAACTTAACGACGAGAAGCTCGAATATTTTGAAAATATCCTGCGCAGTCAAGAGATTGAAAAAAATACAGAGTCAGAAAAAGAACAACCACAAAATACCAAAGTCAAAACCATCACCAGTAGGGTTTGGGCGGGATTAGCCGCCACAATAATGGTTGGATTTATGGGGCATTACGTCACATTATTTTCATCCGGTGATATGAGTCAAGCAATAGTAAACGAAGTTGCGATGAACCATATAAAAATGAAACCCCTTGAGATAAACACAAAGAGTATCGACGAACTGCGGCGCTATTTTACCGCGCTAGATTTTTCATTGGCTCACTCCAGCATTTTCAAACAACCGCTGACCAATATGTTAGGGGGGCGATACTGCTCCATTCAAGGTATTACTGCAGCACAATTACGTTATCAGACAGCCGACGGCCAAAAATCCACATTGTATGAAGCTCCATATTATGAAGAAACACATGGAAGCATACCCAATATCGATAAGAATGAAACGCCAATAAACACCTTTATTAAAGGATTAAAAGTCACCCTCTGGGTTGAAAAAGGTATTTTAATGGCGAGTACTGAAGAACTTAAAGAGTAAGCCACGAGTGAACAACGAAAAAGCCGCGTGAATATTACACCTAACAAGGACCTGACGCCTGCGAATAGAGCCATCCTTCGCCACCCACCGAGCCTGTAAATTAAATTGTGTATCTGCTCATTACTGTTACCCTTCCATGCTGGAGAATACTAATGAGCAAAATAATAAATCAAGGCAAAATGTAAGAGCTCGCAGCCGAGCTGGCTAAGGGCCTCAAGACACCCGAAGATCTAAGCGCATTCAGCGCTCAACTCACCAAGATCACCATTGAGGCCGCCCTGAACGCAGAGATGGAACAGCATCCTGGTTACGCCGCTCACCAAAGCGGACACAAATGGTAGTGTGGGTATCCCGCGAATATTTAAGCCATGATTACTGTGCCATAAGTTTCATCTGACGCCAGACCCCAGATACCATTGCTTTAAGGGTAAGCGCCAATAAACCCCCGTCCTTCACGCTCCATTAATTGCTAAACACAATGTAGCCTTTACCCAGTGGAGGCAATAATGACAAAGAAAAATGAAGACAAACAGCAGGTTTGGAAAAAGCATATTTCAGCATGGAAATACTCTGGCGAGAGCCAGCAAG
>JBLHGN010000247.1:0-5497 GCA_047616325.1 Lentisphaeria bacterium | reverse complement strand
ACAAATATGATGGCGACAGTACTTTGCAGGTCTTGCTCCAGGAAACTAAATATATAGATTTGACTATTTTATTGCTCTCGGCTGACACCAGTACAATACCGTGGGTGTAGCCTCCTCCCAACGAGCCAACGGTATAGAGCCAAAACCCATCGAGTTTAATGTGTTGTTAGTAAGAGCATACACTAGGTGTTAAAAAAGACTAAATCGGTGGCGCACACCATCGAAAAAATGACCGAAAACGATCTTACCGTACAGCGCCAATACTTTTTTGCATTAATCGAAAAACAGATAGATTTGCATGCTGACAACGAAGACAAAATATTGCTTAGTCTCTCGCTTAAAAACCACGAAATCATTAGTCTAAAGGCGGGGCTCAGCCGCCTTGATGATGTGTCGCGTAAGGTCTCGGATATACATAAACACCACACACAAAAACCCAAGTCCAACCACAAATACAAATAGATAAGTAACCAAGGCCAATACGTCGGTAACAAAAGAAGGCAAGATGCCGCAAGTATCCATTTATTCGCCAAAAAGGGGGGCGAAAAATTAAATTACACCATCATATAGTGTGTGCGTGAAGGTAAAGCGTGTTTACTTAATAACAAACATCGGTCAATAAACTGAATTTTTATTCAACGATTAATACGATTTTAATCATTGAATTATTTTCATCTAGCCACATAATGCAAAGTGTTGCGCAGACAGAGCCGCCATAGCGATATTTTCTTGGCTCCTGTGCTTGGCTCCAGCGTATGCCACCAAACAGAAAGGCCTAGTCTGTAAGCCTTGAATTGAAAGCATTGCACTAAAGCCAAAGCAAAACACTCTCTGCGACAGTGACAAAATATTTAAACCCCGCGATTTTCCGAAATAGCCCCGTCGGGCACTGATTCAGATTCACACGCCTAATTTATCGAGAATATCATGACCATAAGCCCTGCAAGCATAAGTCAATTCCCCGTTCAGATCGATGCGCTGCATTTGATTCTTGCAATACTATGCATTACTTTTGCTGGCCTGCTACTTTTACGCCGAGGCTCTTGTGCCAAGTCGAGCAACGACAGCGACGCACAAACGGTGACGGCCACACCAGCGCCACCGGAAAGACCACAGCTAAACGAGGCCTCCCCCGATACCGCCCTGCAGTTGCTAGCACTACTGCAACAGGAGGCGCGTTTAATCGATTTTGTAAAAGAAGACCTCGGTAGTTTTTCCGATGCCGATATTGGCGCGGTAGCGCGCGTGGTGCACGAGGGTTCACGTAAAACACTAGACAGCTATTTCACACTCGAACATGTGCGCAACGAAGAAGAAGAGAGTCGCATACGCGTTGAACTTGGTTTTAACGCGGCCGAAATCCGCTTAACCGGCAAAGTAGTGGGCAGCGCCCCCTTCACCGGCACACTCATACATCGCGGCTGGAAGGCCAGTGAAGTGCAACTGCCCAAACTCGCACCAAGTCACGATACACGCATTATTGCACCGGCGGAGGTAGAACTGTGAACGAACAACAATCCACCCACGCGAGTGCTGCGCGCTATTCGGTTGGTATCGACTTGGGTACCACCCACTGTGTACTCGCATTTCAGGATAGACAAGATCAGGAAGGAGCCGACCTTCAGGTACTGCCCATTCCACAGCTGACCGCAGCGGGAATTATTGAGAATTTAAACCAATTACCATCATTTATGTACATGGCTCACGAGCAGGAATTACCCGAAAATGATATCGCCCTACCGTGGAATGCTAAGCCGAATGCCTTGGTAGGCGCCATCGCTCGCAACTTGGGCAGCAGAACTCCCATACGCTTGGTCGCCAGTGCTAAAAGCTGGCTATGTCACCCCGGCGTCGACCGCCACAGTGATTTTTTACCCACCTTAGGCCCCTCAGAAGTAGCCAAAATATCCCCCGTACACGCCACCTTTGAATATCTGGATCACCTGCGCTGCGCCTGGGACGATGCTTTCCCCGAGCACCCCTTAATAGAGCAAGACCTCACCGTCACCATTCCCGCATCCTTCGACCCAGTTGCGCGAGAGCTTTCCGCCGAGTCGGCAGCGCACGTTGGCTTCAAACATCTGACCTTATTGGAAGAACCCACCGCAGCAGTTTACAACTGGGTGCATAACAATGGCGATGCCTGGCGTAAACAGGTGAGCGTTGGCGACGTTATTCTAGTGGCCGATATCGGCGGTGGCACCACCGACATGTCGCTGGTGGCCGTGAGCGAAGAGGAGGGAAATCTCACATTAAACCGCATTGCGGTGGGCGAACATATTCTGCTGGGCGGCGACAATATGGATTTAGCCCTCGCCTATCGGGTAAAAACTAAACTTACCGAGCAGGGTAAAACCATTGAAACCTGGCAAATTCAGGCCATTACCCAAGCCTGCCGCGACGCAAAGGAAACCCTGCTGAGTGAAAACGACATACAAGCGGTGCCAATTACCGTGCCCGCGCGCGGCTCCAAGCTGCTGGGCGCCACTTTGCGCTGCGAACTCACCCGCGACGAAGTGAACGACATTCTTATTGAAGGCTTTTTCCCCAAGGTTGCGGTTAACGAAGCGCCAAAACAGAGCCAACGCAGCGCCCTCACCCAGCGCGGCTTGCCCTACGCCCAAGATCCCGCCGTCACGCGACATTTGGCGGCGTTTCTCACCCGCCAACAGCAAGCGGCAGAAGATATTTTCAACACTTCGGACGCGTCGCCCGGTTTTATTAAACCCACAGCGCTTTTACTTAATGGCGGTGTACTCAAGGCGGGCAAGATTAGTGAGCGCTTAGTATCACTGCTCAATCACTGGTTAAACGACGCCGGTGAAAACGACATTCGCGTACTACAGGGTTCGGATTTAGACCTCGCCGTCGCCAAAGGTGCCAGCTACTACGGTGCGGTGCGCCAAGGCCAGGGCGTGCGTATTCGCGGCGGTTTGGCCAACGCCTACTATGTGGGAATCGAAAGCGCGATGCCGGCCATTCCCGGTATGGCGCCACCATTGGAAGCCTTGTGCATTGCGCCCTTTGGCCTGGAAGAGAGGTCCAGCACCGGCGCCAGCGAGGCCGAATTTGGCTTGGTAGTTGGCGAGCCCGTGACTTTTCGTTTTTTTGGGTCCAGCACTCGCCGCCACGACAGCGCGGGGGATTCGCTTGAACAGTGGGCCGACGATGAACTATACGAACTGCCCGAGCTACACGTAACCCTACCCGAAGAGGGACGCAGAGCGGGCGAGATAGTACCGGTAAAACTGGCCGCTAGCGTCACCGAAATAGGCACACTAAAACTTGAAGCCATCGCGGCAAATACTAAAACTGGCGACACACCCCAACGTTGGCAGGTGGAACTCGATGTCCGCTCATAAAACGCAAGCACACAGATGTGCCCGTCGGGAGTATTAACTCTAAAATGACCGAGGCTACAGCTTCAAACAATAGAAAAACCGCAGCCCACTATCTAGTGGGCATAGACCTGGGCACCACCCATACGGTGGTGGCCTTTGCCGACGTAAACGAGCCGCTCAGCGCAGATAGCCGGGGTATTTTTCACATCGAACAGTTGGTAGCTCCCGGTGAAGTGGCCAAACGGCCCATGCTGCCCTCATTTCGCTACCATCCCGTGGCAGGTGAGATTAGTGCGCACGACATGCTGTTGCCTTGGTCTTCAGAAGAAGGGGAAACTGGAAAGGGGTCAACTAATACTGAGTCAGCCAGCACGGATGCTACCCATCTAGCGGGAGAGATACCCGAAGTGGTGATTGGCGAGTGGGCGCGCGAACTGGGGTCTAAAGTGGAAGGCCGACTAGTAAGTAGCGCCAAGAGCTGGTTGTCTCATCCGCACACCGATCGCCAGGCAGATATTCTGCCCTGGGCCGCAGCCGAAGGCGTACACAAGGTTTCGCCGGTATTCGCTAGTGCCAGTTATTTGCACTACCTGCGTTGCGCCTGGAACCATCAACACCCTCACGCGCGGCTGGAACACCAAGAAATCGTTATCACCATTCCAGCGTCTTTCGATGAGGGCGCTCGCGCGCTCACTGTGGCGGCGGCAAAGCAGGCTGGCCTCGACAACATATTACTTATCGAAGAACCCCAAGCGGTATGTTACGACTGGTACGCACGCCATCAACGTGATGCCGAAACGTCTCTAAAGGACATTCGCCTACTCTTAGTCTGTGACGTTGGCGGCGGCACCACCGACCTCAGCCTAATTAAAATCACGTCTAACAAAAATGGCCTCACACTCGACCGTATCGGAGTGGGCGACCATTTAATGCTGGGCGGTGACAATATCGATTTGGCTTTGGCCCATATTGTTGAACAACGCTTGGCCGGCAATAAAAAGTTGAGCGCTGCACAGCTTTCGCAACTAAGCCAACAAACATGCCAAGCAAAAGAACGCCTGCTTTCGGCGGATGGGCCCTGCCAAGCCAAAGTCACTTTGCTAGGCAGTGGCTCACGCCTTATTGGCAACGCCAAAAGCTGCTTGCTTCAACGTGAAGAAGTGTATCAGCTAGCCATAGATGGCTTTTTTCCTTTAAGCGATTTTGCCGCTCTACCCGACAAGAAACGCAGCGCCGTCGTAGCATTTGGACTGCCCTACGCACGCGACCCGGCCATCAGCAAACACCTGGCCGCCTTTATTACGCAACACCGAGAAGCTTGCACACAAGCGCTGCAGCCAGATTCACAAACATCAGTGAACGGCGCACCCGCTAAGGCCATTCCCGATGCGTTGCTGCTAAACGGTGGTGTTTTTAATAGCGCGGCCGTTCGCCAGAGAACGCTGGACCTGTTTCGACACTGGGGCTCGCAGAACACAAAACTTCTGGATAACCACCATCCCGAACATGCGGTGGCCTATGGGGCAGTGGCCTATCTAATGGCCAGGCGCGGCAGTGGCTTAAAAATAGGCGGCGGCTCGGCGCGCTCATTTTTTTTGATGTTAGAAAATTCGGAAAATACTCCAGCCGAGCAAAGTAACAACGAATCGTCGCCCACAGTAAAAAGTGGCCTGTGCCTATTGCCTAAAGGTTCTGAGCCGGGTGCCGAAGTGGCCTTAACCGAGCATACATTTTTGCTAACAGTAGGGCAGCCGGTAAAATTCAAAGTGGCCTCGTGTACGGGCGACAACCCCTATGGTGCTGGCGATCGCGCCGACATCGACACCGCCTTTGTACAACTGCCGCCCTTAATTACAGCGCTTAGAGACGACACTGAACAACCGCCCATTAACATTGCAAATGCCACCGAAAACACTCAAATAAAAGTCAGTTTACATGCCGTGTTAACCGAGGTAGGAACTCTCCAGATTGATTGTATTGAAGTCGAAAATAAAACTGCCGAGGCAAGACGCTGGCAACTTGAATTTGAAGTGCGACACAAACGCTTACAAACAAACAAAGCGGCACTCAAAGCTACGCCAGATTCTTCCAACGCTCCGGCAATACCTACCTCGCTACCTGTAAATTTTGCGGCCGCTGCCGAGAAAATTGAAGCA
>JBLHGN010000246.1:0-5535 GCA_047616325.1 Lentisphaeria bacterium | reverse complement strand
CTATACATGCCGCACCTAAAGTTTCTTTTTAGGGTAGCGCTAACTTGATTACACTCTTGAGAACAAAAGGCTTATAGCGCTTTCGGCGGTAAAACTTCGACCTCCACTCAGTCACCCGAGCAAACGCTCAAGGGCCCTTCTGCCACATCCCAGCAAACTTATCTGCGGGAAGATTCGAGGCCCATCGATATCGGGCAAATGGAAGAAATAGGGGAAAGTTTAAAAATCGGCACTGACCAGTGCGGAAGACATGCTGGCATTCATACCCGAACCGCTAAGGAACGCAACCCAGGAGGGCTACAGTGCTCGCGCACTTGTGTACTGCCTACTATTAGACGTAAACCCCGAAATACGTAAAATTCAACTCCAATCTCTTGAAGCAAAAGCGCATCCAGCCTCCTTTAAAACAACACTACAGCTCCAAGCTCTCGTTAGCGAAATACCACGAGCCCTGCACCTCACCTTGTTATATTTTGTGCATACCGACATTAAAAGGCCTATCGCGGCCGCAATATCAAGCACTCAAAGACAATTTACTTCGAATGATGAAGGCCGACAACAGTATTTCCCTGTTTGAGTGGTGCCTGTACCGAGCGTGTATTGACAGTATTGAAGAAAAGAAAACTTCTGGTACCAAGGGGAAAATACACCATAGCCACGAACAAATTAAATCACTGTTAGCCAGCGTCGCCATTGCAGGCGATAATCAAAACCCTCTTGAAGCCTACAACAGCGGGCATATCCATGTGCAGCAGCTGGACAACGCATTCAGCAAGCTTGCACGAATAGCCCCGCTCGAAAAACCACAGCTATTAAAAGCCCTAGCAACCGTCATTAACCACGACGGGAGAGTAAGCAACACCAAAAAAGAATTGTTTCGGGTAATTGGCGAGTCTCTAGACTGCACTATACCGCCACTTGGAGCAAAACACCTAAACTGACAGGCTTTTGCTCACTCGCAAACAAAAACACCGCGCCAGGCGGTGTTTTTTATCTTAAAGGGTCTGTTGGAGTTTAATCTATAAACTGGGGGCCAACCCCCATACTCCACACCAACACCGTGCCTATCATGGCAGTAACCATCAACACCAAGCCCACGGTAATCACAGAGGACGCATACATAAACGCGTGGTCCTTATCGATTTTCATTAGGATGGGTATGCCCTGGTAGATCAGATAGATGGAATAGCAGCCGGCTATCACCATTGCCAAAGCGTTTAACCGCAACACAGGGTAAACAAGAAAAACACCGACAAGAAATAAAGGCGTCGTTATATATACCGCCAAAGCCGTACCGTCATAGTGAATGCGATCTTCCGGCCCTTGTACACCATAGGTTTTCGCCTCCACTTGATAAATTCACCGAACACAAACACTCCCGCCAACAGAGCGAAATAGGTTAATGCACACAGCGAAAGCGCACTTTCCATGCTCAGCTTCACCGGGGCACCATCACCCACACGCCAACCAACTTGCGTAACACCCTAAAGTGAAGCCAGCACAGGGATAAGCGCCAAAATGGGTACATGACTTAAAAACACCTGCTTAAACGATGCTTTTTGCTTGCGAATGGCTTTCCATTCGGCGCCCGGGTGAATCAGAATACCTAGGGTGTGCTCTAGCAGGGCCATAGTTTCTACACTATTTCATCTTTATTATTTTTAATCGACGGTTAACACGTACTGGTCGACAAACACGTGATTGTCTTACACAAAGCCACCATGCCAGCCAAACCACAATCGCCTCTTAACGCTAGTAGTAAGGCTACAAAATTGGCGGGATTATTTCACCACTCGCAATGAAGGACGACGTTCTTTTTGATCTTTTTTTGATTTGGATTCTGGCTCTGGGTCCGGCTCGTGGGAGGGCTCAGCATCAAACATCATACCCTGGCCATTTTCGCGGGCATAAATGCCCAACACTGCGTGACACGGCACATAAATATCGGTGGATATTCCACCAAAGCGCGCGTTAAAAGTAATCGCCTTGTTACCCAGCTCCAATGCAGCTACCGCACGCGGGGCTATATTTAATACAATCTGCCCACCCTTGTTTACGTACTGTTGCGGCACTTCGGCACCTGGAGCCTCTGCATTAACAACAATATGCGGTGTATAGTCGTTGTCTACGATCCACTCAAACAGCGCTCGTATCATATACGGACGACTAGAAGTCATTGCCATTAAAATTCACTCCACAAATCTTTGTCTGTAGCCCAACAGGTGGGGCCAGGGCTGATTCAAAATTACGGGCTACCAATCATTTACAGACACAAGATTGCCTCTCCCCGAAACACAGCCTTGCATGACCATCAAAGGAGTCTACTAAATTAAACTTATATCGCGCTCATATTTAGACAGACTTGTTATAAATGAAGGACGGTTAAATACGCGCTCCATGTAATCCAGAAGCGGCTGAACTTGACGAGTGCGCCCCAAATCAATGCCAAGTTCGCCTAGACGCCAAAGTATGGGGGCCAAACAACAATCCACCAAAGTGAATTCGTCACTCATAAAATAGGGTTTTTCCGTAAAGATAGGGGCTATTGTTGTCAGGCTTTCTTTAAGATCCTTTTGGGCTTGAGCCACAGCCTCTTTATTTTTACTCTGGCCAATGGTTTTCACCAGGGGGCACCAGTCATTTTCGATTCTGTAAATAAACTGACGGCTCTCTGCTCGCGCAACTGGGTAAACAGGCAACAATGGCGGATGAGGGAACCGTTCGTCGAGGTACTCCATCATTGCTCTGGTGTGGTAAAGCACTAAATCACGGTCCAGCAAAGTTGGTAGCGAATTGTAGGGATTTAATTCGCTCAATTCAGCGGGAATATCAGAGGGATCTACTTCCACCAAATCCACGGTCACTCCTTTTTCCGCAAGCACAATTCTCACTCGGTGGCTAAAATGATCGCGACCATCTGAAAAGTAGGTCATGGTTGAGCGTTTAGTAACAACTCCCATTAAGGTGTACTCCGTCTAATAAGTAGGTGTCTAAATAACAATTTTGTAACGAATACGTTGCACGTAAGCAAGCACTTACTCACATGATGTATACACAGATCATCCGAAACAACACTCGTTCCGCAGATTCGTTGAACACTTATCCATCAATGAACGTCTTTCCAGTATTCACGGTTAAGCAACCATGTAAATACTAACAGAACGCCCAAAAACAAAAACACGTACACACCGATACGAGTGCGTGAATGTGCAATCGGCTCGGCCATGTAAGTCATAAAATTAACCAGATCATGAACGGATTTGTCGAACTCTTCTTCATTCAGACTTCCCTTCACATTTTTAACCGCCAAACTACCACAGGACGATTGAATGTCTTCACCCAGATCATTGCGCTCTACGTGGCCATGACTGTCGTGCTTTGCGCCAGGCGCGCACTCTGGCAAGCCTTGTAGCTCAAGTAGCACATGAGGCATGCCCACGTTGACAAATACTTTATTGTTGACGCCTTTTGGGCGACTGTCGTCTTTGTAAAAGCTCTTTAGAAAGGTGTAAACCCACTCGGGCTGGCGAGCGCGCGTCACTAAGGTAAGATCTGGAGGCGTTGCACCAAACCATTTTTTAGAGCTTTCCGGCTTCATGGAGATCTCCATGAGACTGCCAATTTTTTGATCTGAAAATACTAAGTTTTCGAGCATAACATCGTAGGGAATTTCAAGATCGTCGGCCACTCGCCCGTAGCGGGAGAAATTGGCCGAATGACAACCCATGCAATAGTTAACAAAGGTTTGCGCACCTCGCTGAAGCGATTCCTTATCTTCAAAATCTGCTTCAAAGTGCTCACAAGCCACTTCTCCACATGCGCCGCCGGTTGAGGCAACTGCCTTAATCGGCACAAAAACCAGCACCAAAAATAGCGCCAAGGCGCCAAACACCAGGGCTTTACTAAGACCTTTGTCCGTCACGCGCTCAGGCTCTGGCAGGGTTTTCTCCATACGCGTCCAAAATGGCAGACCTATAAAGTAAGCAAAGTAGATTACCGTACATATCTGAGAAAGGAGCGTTCGCCCTGGGGTGGGCGACTGCACGCCCAAATAGCCTAACACTACAAAAGCCGCAGCAAATACGATAAGCATAACTCGGCTAATGTTGCCTTTGTAACGCATGGACTTCACAGGGCTCTTATCCAGCCAAGGCAAGAAGAAAAGAATCACAATTGCCGCCGCCATCGCTATAAAACCAAGCAGTTTCGAGGTAAATACGCCCCCCAAATCAAAGGTAACTGCCCGTAAAATTGCGTAGAACGGGGTGAAATACCACACGGGAGCGATATGCAGTGGCGTTTTAAGATTGTTCGCCTCTTCAAAGTTGGCGTACTCAAGAAAGTAGCCGTTAAGCTCAGGAGCAAAAAAGACAATACCCAAAAACACCATTAAGAACACACTGATACCAACCAGATCGTGCACGGTGTAATAAGGGTGGAAGGGTATGCCATCCTTGGGAATACCATTTTCATCTTTATTGTTCTTAATTTCGATACCATCGGGATTATTTGAGCCGACTTCGTGCAGCGCGAGCAAATGCAGAACCACTAGCGCTAGAATGACGATCGGCAAAGCAACTACGTGAAGTGCGAAAAAGCGGTTCAAGGTGGCGCCAGAGATCAAGTAGTCACCGCGAATCCACTGCACTAAGTCTTCTCCAACATAAGGAATGGCACCAAACAGGTTCACAATTACTTGCGCTCCCCAATAGGACATTTGGCCCCATGGCAGCACATAGCCCATAAACGCTTCAGCCATCAGCGCAACGTAAATCACCATGCCAAAAATCCACACTAGTTCGCGAGGATTTTTGTAGGAACCGTACATCAACCCTCGAAACATGTGCAAATACACTACTACGAAAAATGCCGAGGCACCGGTAGAATGGAGATAGCGAATAAGCCAACCATAGGGCACATCTCGCATGATATATTCCACCGAAGCAAAGGCTCCTTCGGCATTGGGCACATAATTCATGGTAAGCCAGATGCCCGTAAGCAATTGATTTACCAAAACAAGTAAGGAGAGAACCCCAAAAAAATACCAGAAGTTAAAGTTTTTAGGGGCATAGTATTTGCCCATATGGGTATCCCATGCTCGCTGCACGGGAAGCCGCGAATCTATCCAGTTCCAAAACGACGCAAGCCAACCTGTCATTACTATGCCTCCTGATCTTCACCAATGAGGATGACGTCATCGCTCAGGTACTTGTAGGGTGGAATTTCCAAATTAATGGGTGCAGGTACGCCTTGCATTACACGTCCAGCCAAATCAAATTTAGATCCGTGACATGCACAGAAAAAACCACCAAACCAGGCGTCGCCGCCTAAATCCTGGGCGCCGACCTCTGGCCGATATCCCGGCGCGCAGCCAAGGTGGGTGCACAAACCTAAAATAACGGCGACTTCTTGTTTAATCGAGCGTGTTTGGTTTTTAGCATACGCCGGCTGAACAGACTTATTTGATTCAGGGTCGCGCAGGTATTGTTCAACGCCAGTCAGACCTTCTATCGTTTCCGCCGAACGTTTAAACAC
>JBLHGN010000245.1:0-5547 GCA_047616325.1 Lentisphaeria bacterium | reverse complement strand
GGAGATAGCTATCGAAGAAAGACGGCAAAAAGTACGAATAAGACAGCTTTAATCAATAAAACCAATTAACCCAGTGAACCCGCCAATCTAATTGTCGCCAACCCGCCAAAGTAGTTGACGTCTAATAGAGGGTCGCATAGTCACCCTATGGCTGAATCTCAAAAAAAATTATAAACGCTTTATTTTCAGTGCGTTAGGCGGTCGCAGTAAATTCAACTGATTAATTTAGAATTATTTAGACTTTGAGGAGGGCTATCCATAACAGGTGATTATTAAGAACAGTGACCTAGTGTTTTTCTGTCATACGAATTAGCAGAACCGTTAGCACAATAGCTCTTTCCCACAGGCGGTATCGACTAGATTCCACTGCTGCTCAATAAACTAAAAATCCACCCAAAAAACCTGTCGCGCCAGGTAATAGTTTTACGCTAAAGACACTGACGCACTGGCATAAAAACGCGCCAATAGTAAATTCAACGATGCCACATCTTTTTCACCCGCCAACTCTCTAATTGAATGCATAGCAAACGTGGGCACACCAATATCGACCGTTTTAACACCAAGCTCCGAGGCGGTAATGGGCCCAATGGTACTACCACAACGCATATCCGACCGAGTTACATAGGTTTGCAAAGGAATATCTGCCGCTTCGCTTGCGACTGGTGTTTTCGCTAGCTTTCTTACAAAGGCGGCGCTATCAGACGATGTAGCGTAACACTGATTGGCATCAAACTTTAGCACGGGCCCGAGATTTAACCGTGGGTTGTGATTATCATCATGTTTTGCCACAAAGTTAGGATGAACACCGTGGGCATTATCCACAGAAAGCATAAGGGAACGACGTAAAGTGATCTGGCGTTGTTCCTCGCTGGGAATTAGCCTGGCCAGCAGATCCGTCAACATAGTTCCCTGGGCACCGATATCACTTCTACTGCCTATCTCTTCATGGTCATTGCATACCACCACCGACGTATAGTCTCGCGGAGCCTGCGTGAGCGCATTAATACTAACGAATGAACTCAGCAGGTTATCCAAACGCGCACTGGCAATAAAATCTTGCTGATAGCCAATAATGGCTGGCACCTGCACATCGTAAAAACTGAGATTAAAATCTAGCACTGCGCACGCATCCCCCAAACCATCGCTGTGCAGTTTTTCCAACAACAAATCTCTCAGAGAGGGCTTTTCTGACGATTGAAATAATATAACATTCATGTCTGCCTGGGCATTTACACTGCGCTTGTCGTTGGCCTCACGATCGAGATGAATAGCCAAACTTGGCACAACACCAATGGGGCGTACAAAATCGATCAAGGTACTACAGACATTATTATCGCCATCCAAATAGGTGACTTTACCCGCCAACGACAAGTCTCTGTCGAACCATGGGTTTAATAAAACACCACCGTACACTTCTATGCCCAGCTGAAAATACCCTAAAATATTTTTTTCCGGTTGCGGCTTAACCTTTAAACAGGGACTGTCTGTATGCGCCCCCACCAAGCGAATTCCGTGTTCACTCGCATCGAGACGCCCCACTATAAACGCCACAATGGATGAGTCTGCACGGGTAAAAAAATATGCTTCGCCCTTTTGCAATTTCCAGGGCCTGGTTTCAAGCAGTTGAGTAAAACCGTGTCTCACAAGCAACTCGCCGAGATTTTGGGTGGCGTGAAAAGGTGTGGGGGATTGAGCTATAAAGTCAATTAGTTTTTTTGATATGTTCATATAATCCACAGAATAAAGTTTAAAAGATAAGCTTCCGCTTTGAGTGCGATTTTACTCGCTTATACTAGCTGTTTATGCAGAACCGGCAACGCAAAGGGAAACTAGCTAGTGCCCATCCAGAAACATGTAAGATATTGAAATACATGAAAACATTTAAACATTAGTTAAAAAAACCTCTTGAATTTATTATGTTTAAGGTGCGAACAAAAACAGCAAAAACAAGAGGATTTAGCATGCGAGAGACCCGCGTTGCTCAAGTAAGTATATTCGAAAATTATTCAGAACACGAGTTTGGCCTCCGGCTGAAATTGCTGTCAGGTTCACTTGATGAACACCCAGAGATACTTGATCTAATAGCCTTGGATTTGATCGGGGGTTGCGAAGCGTCTGGCGGTCGAGCGGGGCTCAGTGTAGAAAGTATTTTCCGGTGTTTATTATTGAAGCAACAGTTGCGGGTTAGCTACGAACAATTGGCATTTCATTTGTCAGATTCGATCACCTACTGTACCTTCACGAGACTACCGAATCACTTGTATCCCTCTCGGTCGACATTACAAGCCACAATCCGTCATATTACACCTGAAACGTTTGAAAAAGTGAACGTCGTACTGTCACGCAGGTGGCTAAAAGACGGAACCATTTCGATGGAAAAATTAAGAATAGACAGTACGCTTGTTGCCAGCGATATTGCACCGCCAAGTGATAGTCCAAGTATTAATGACGGTATCAGAGTATTAAGTCGAATACTCACAAAATCAAAATCGAGTACAGGTAAAAAAATCTGATTTACGGATCAAAGACGAAAGGCAAAGTCCTTAGCATTCCGTATATTCAATACAAAAAACACTGAAAAAGAAGCACTTTATCCCGATCTACTGAAGATAGTCCGCATTGTGATAGCGCAAATTGACCGAGGAATTAATCTCGTAAATCAACAAAATAGCGACTCACCCATACAAAAAAAGTGGTTTGATAGCTTGGTACATTATAGCGATTTAACACTCCGGATAATCGACCAAACGGAGCGTCGTATTATCCATAAAGAAAAGGTGCCTTCCTCAGAAAAGATTGTTAGTTTGTTTGAAGATCACACTGACATTATTGTCAAAGGATTTCCTGATGTTCAGTACGGTCACAAGATTAATTTGAGCAGCGAAAAAAATGGTTTTATTACCTATTTAATTATAGAAGATGGCAACCCTTCCGACAAAGATTTATTTCTTCCCGTACTGGAGTTCCAACAGTCCAATATTACAAACGATTCCTGACGCTCTTGTCGCTGATGGTGGTTACGCCAGCCGAAAAAATGTAGCAGAAGGTCGAGATATTGGAGTTAAGCGTGTCGTGTTTCATAAGCCGGTAGGTGTATCTCTACAAGAGATGGGGGTTAAGCAAAAAACTTTCGATAAATTACGGAATTTTAGAGCGGGAGTAGAGGGGAATATCTCAGAATCAAAAAGAGCTTTTGGTGCGGGAAAAGCAAAATGGAAAGGTCTCGACGGTTTTAAAGCCTTTGTATGGTCTGCGGTGTTGAGCTATAACCTTATGCATTTGGCAAGATTACGTTCTGGTTAGGATGTAACGCTAACCAGAACATCGAATTTCTTCATGCAAAAGAATGCACGAGAGGAATCTCACGGCTCGAACAAAGTGAAATGGCGAAAAATGAGTCAATATGGTTGTCTTTTGATCCATGCCGGACAACCTAGAATGGCTCGATACCAAGAAGTGAAACAGTAATCGGTTTTTCTCAAAAAACAGTCATTTATGGACGGGCACTAGCTAAACGATTATCACCACCAAAACCAAGCCAAGCACGAGTCGATATACCACAAAGGGCATCATGCTCAAGCGGTTTATAAAGCTCAAGAAATAGTGAATGCAGAGATAGGCGCTTAACGCGGAAACTGCAATACCTACAAGCATAGCAAACCAATCTACTGACGCCTCTCCGATTAACCCTAAACCTTTATAAGAACCACTTAAGATGATTATGGGGATAGATAACAGAAAGGAAAAGCGCGCTGCTTCAACCCGCGAAAACCCCAAAAAAAGTGCCGCTGTGATAGTAATACCAGAACGCGACGTGCCGGGAATAAGCGCCAATGCCTGAGCTGCGCCAATAACTAGCGCAAAAATAAGCGTCATTTCCAGTAGTGATTTACTATTGGCTTGCCCCTTACGATCCGCCAGGGCTAAAACAATGCCGAAGATAATAGTAGTAGTAGCAATAACGGCCATGGAGCGCAGATGGTTTTCAATAATGTCGTTAAAGGCTAAGCCACATAAACTGGCTGGAATGGTGGCGCCGATAATCAACCACGCCAAGCGACCATTCTCAGTAGTGCCCTTGCCAACCACCGAGTTACACCAACCAAACGTCAATCTCACTATGTCTTGACGAAAATACACCATTACGGCGCACAACGTTCCTACATGAACAGCCACATCAAATGCCAGGCCCTGGTCTGGCCAGCCGAGAAGTGCCTTCGGCAATATTAAGTGGGCTGAGCTGGAAATGGGAAGAAACTCCGTTACGCCCTGTATAAGAGCTAATACGATGACGTGGATTAGATCCATTTATACGGTTCTCTTTTTAGTTTGCTTTTTGGGTTCGCATTTTGCCTTCAAAATGGAAGGTTAGGTGCTTTCATCCAGAGTACCGGCAGAACATAAACTCTGTTCCAGTGTATTAATGTGTGTCGAAAAACAGCGATTTGGCGTCATTAATCTAGAACGCCACTTCATCGCAAAAACACTAGTTCCCGCTGCTGAACAAGCTCTCACTGGTGCGGATTTTTTTACGTTTTTTCCAAGTAACCTCGTTGCGCAAATAAAGAGGTTCAATTGGGTTGCTAACCGCATCAAGCTGGGCGGCCTCAAGTACATTATCTATGCCTCGCGAAGCAATTAGCGCAAGTATGCCAGAGGCGCTAGGAGATACTTCAGGATGCAATTCAGCTATGCCGTCGCGATCTACTTCATCCAGAGTCCAGCCGTGACCCACAGCCACCCTATATTCTTTCCTGGCAACAGAAAGAGACTGCATGGCACGATTAAAATCGCCAGGAGAATGCAATTGAGGTGAGGCTACTTCTGTGATTATTGTATTTTCTATTAGATAAGCGGCCCAATACACCTCGTTCATGCGAGCATCAAACGCAGGAATAAGCAATGTCGGAACCTGGTGATCGGCTTGACTCGCAGCGACCTGCGCGGCTACTTCCAATGAGTTGAAAGCCATAAGTGGTCGTTTTGATCCGTAGGAAAGTCCCTGTGCAACACTTAAACATATGCGTATACCGGTAAACGAACCGGGTCCACGGCTCACGGCTATCGCTGTCAAGTCTGCCAAGGTGACTGATGCCTCGTGCAAAACATCATCGATCATGGGTAGCAGCGTTTTTGCGTGTGACTTGGGAATTGCGCAACTACGCACAGTGACCCCCGCGTCATTCAGCAAGGCTACTGAACATGCTTCCGTCGATGCTTCAAGCGCTAATATTTTTACTGAGGACATAGGCGGTAAGAACATCACCCCTCTCTGCAAAAGAAGCCTGCTCGTTCATATGTATTGGAAGAAAAAAGAGAAGCTTTACTGCCGGCAAAGCTTCAAAACTGGGTTAAGGCAAAGGCTTATCTTCAGCATTCACCTCAACTTGACCCTATAGCATTTAGCCAAAAAATTTTAGTCGAGAACTTTTAGCACCTTAGCTTTTACGTCATCTAGGGAACCCAAACCTTCCACGCGCGAGAATTCTACTCCCTCGAAGTTACTATAATATTCCACAAGCGGCTCAGTTTTCTGATGAAAAACAT
>JBLHGN010000244.1:0-5551 GCA_047616325.1 Lentisphaeria bacterium | reverse complement strand
TCTAACCCAGCTTCAGTGGTGCAAGGCATTTTAGGCGCCAAAGCCAACTATTTTTCCTGAGATTAAAAATAAAACCCCTATACAAGCACTAAAAAATAGTGAGGTCTCTTGCTCCATGTTTATACGAAAATCCCCCATAACAAGTTAAAAGAGCGGAGGCAGCTACTTTAGCTATCGCCTCGTCGAAAGTGTTCGCGTGGATGGAAAAGCCAAACAAAAAACTTTGCTGAATCTCGGCAAACATTTTGATGTGGATTCTACGTTGTGGCACATTCTGGCCGAACGAATAGATTAAATAATAAGCGGCAGCGATGCCCAGCAACTCAGACTTTCCTAATTACCACTATAACTAAGCTACGCTACCAGTGGATTTTTCGTAATGAAATCTAATTGCTCCTATAAATAGAGAGTAATTTCTATCTCGTGAAATTTTAATCCTTGATAATTTCCATGAAAGCGCTACTTTCATCGCTAGTCTGGAAATACGAATTTTGACCAACAGAAATACCCCTATAAAAATCAAAAGGATAGAGAGCTAAAATTCTCTCAATGTCGGCTTAGCCATGGTGGTAATTAGGCAGACTTTTAGACCCATCTTCGCTCGATAGTGAGCTTGAGGTTAAGGCTCAACGTTATGCATCCCTACTTTTAGCCAAGCTGTCCACACCAATTCCAGAGTCGTCACCCGATCAAAACGATATCGTTGCTTCTGATTACCATAGTGTTGATATCCATCGACTCTCATTGTCTGAAGCACGTGGTATTGACTCTGAAACCCTTTCTGTGGCTATGTTTGAGCGATTGAAATTGGATGAAAAACTCACGGCGTGTGGTTTTAATAAAAAAGAGTTAAGTGCGGCATTAGGAACGATTGTCGGCCGCATGATACACCGCATCGAGCGGGCGCGAAACACACCGCTGGCTTCAGCAAAACAGTGCGTTAGGAGAGCTGATTAATTTTGACTATAACACACTAAGCCTAGATCGCTTGTATCGCGTAGGAGACAAACTCTTCTCCCATAAAAAAGCCATAGAGGAACATTTGGGGCAACAAGAAGCGTTGATTTTCAGTCTGAAGCGCACCGTTATTTTATACGATTTGACCAACACTTTTTTTGAAGGGCAAGCCTCTAAGAATACCCTGGCGACCTTTGCTCGATCCAAAGAAAAACGCACCGATTGCCCCTTGGTCACGATGGGGCTCGTCTTGGATGGTGAAGGCTTTCCCTTGGCCAGTGAAATCTTTGCGGGGAATGCCAGCGAACCCAAAACCTCTTTAGTGGCCCCGATGTTATTTACAAGGGGTCGAATAAGGTCGTTTAAACTAGAAAACGTAGTTGGGCATAATAAATTCAAAGAAACATGCGTGTTGAGTGACCGCTAGCACTTACACTTCTACCGACAGCTGGTCGAGTTTTTCAAAGATGTTTTCGGGCAAATCAAGTTCGTTCAACACCTGTAAAGCCAGGTGTTCTTTTTGGTTTTTCAGTGTTACATAAGCTTCTGCCACCATATTGGCTTGGTAGAGCAAATGGGCGTAGGGGCTAACATTATTGCCGGGTTTAATGTTGGTCTGTTCGGCCAGGGCCGTGCACACGTCTTTGGGTAGTTCCCAGTCTTTGGCAATCCAGTAACTTGCTGCTGGGCCGAGTACCCTCATTAGCGGGGCGAAGGCATTGTAGCCAGGCTTTACATCTTCGCCATTTATCTTATATTGCTTGCACAATTCACTGAATATGGTGGTTTTGCCAATGTCGTGCACCAGCCCCATTACATACACCTTAAACTTTTCTATCCCGCGAATATCGGCAATTAGCTCGCAGGCGACGGCAGTGCAAAGCGAGTGCTGCCACATTCTTTGACCCGACTTAGAGAAATATGCCGAGTCTTTTTGAATGATAGGCTGCATCACCGCAGCGGACAAAACAGAGCGCAAGCCATCGATACCCAGTTTGACTACGGCGGGTTCAATATCGTTAACACGTTTGCCGATAGGATTAAAGTAGACGCTGTTAGCCAGTTTAAGAACCGCAGCACTCATTACTGGGTCTTTGTTAATAATTTCAACGTAGTGTTTGGCCGAGCTGTTTGGGTCGCGCAGGCTGCGCAGCAACCTAGGTATAACGGTGGGCAGTCGGGGCACGGCTTTGGCGCGAACCTCTTTCTTTTGCAGTGAGTTTTTAACCACATCGATTACAAGTTTTTGCTGAAAAGAAAGCGGCTTTTCGGTGTTTTTGGGGAAGAGGTAACGTAAATAAGCCTCTTGTGATCTGGTAATTGAGTAAATTTTGGGTTCAATCACCAGCACCTTTTCAACTTCTTTAGGCTTTTCCGCTTTTTTTGAGAATATATTGCTAAAATTGAGCGCCATCGTTCCGCCATCCCCTGTTCTTTGGCTCTGGATCTTGTCGAGTTACATTAATGGTGAGCAAAGCAAAGCCTTCAACCACACACTTTTAGTGTAGTCGAAAGCCCGTAAGTGGGCTGAGAAAGGTGAGTTGAAAAGATAGGAGCAGAAAAAAGAAGAGCCAAAAAAGGGACGAGATTAACGCCCGGCGCGCAAATCACTTTTATGTGCCAACAAACAGCGTGCTCAGATTTTGGGTGAGCTGGCGCGTGCCAGATGTTTAGCCCGAATAAAGTCGCCGTGGGCCAGATGTATGAGGTCGCTCACTTTGCGAATAATATATTCCTCGTATTTGTCCAGGTCGCCGTCGGCAAAGGCAATTGTCCACATGGCTTTTATTAGCTTAAATTTGTCATCAAAGCTGCAATAGGTGTTCACCAAGTGGGTGAACTGGTACATAGAGGTAGATTCGCGACATTCTAGGTGGGCAAGCTCGCTTAATTCTTCGCATTCAGCGCGAGAAATGCCGTAGTGGTCTTGCAGCAGCAACTGCAGCGCTTCGAACTCGGAACTGTCAAAGTTAGAATCGACTACAGCCACTTCTATCAGCAGGGCCGCACATGCGAGGCGAGTTTTCGCCTCGCCCATGCCTTGCTCGTTTTCCTCTTGCAGATTGCTTTCGAAAAAAGCTTTTATTTTGTCAATCACTGAGCTTCGCTCGCACGTTTTTTAAGGTAATTTTCAAGATTTACTTGGTCTTTTACGAAGTTGCGAATGCCTTCAGCCAACTTTTCGGTGGCCATAGCGTCTTCCATATTCGAAAATCTAAATTGTGCCTCGGTTTCAATCAACTTCGCGATGGTCTCGCTCTTATTATCCGGTGAAAGTACCCGTGTAAGCGTGCCAGTGTCCGCTTCTAGTTTGGCCAGCAGATCTGGGCTAATCGTTAGGCGATCGCAGCCAGCCAGGGCTTCTAGTTCGCCGGTGTTGCGGAAGCTCGCGCCCATTACCACGGTGCTGTAGGCGCGTTGTTTATAGTAGTTGTATATCTTAGTTACCGATATAACACCGGGGTCTTCAAAGGGTGCGTATTCTGTTTTACCCGTGCTGGCTTTGTACCAATCCATAATTCGGCCGACAAAGGGCGAAATCAAATATGCACCGGCGTCGGCACTAGCCGCGGCTTGGCTAAAGGAGAACAACAGCGTGAGATTGCAGTTTATGTTTTCTTTTTCAAGAATTTCCGCCGCGCGAATACCTTCCCAGGTCGACGCCATTTTAATTAAAATGCGGTTTTTAGCGAAACCAGCAGCTTCATATAGGCCAATCAGTTTTTTAGCCTTTTCTACGCTAGCAACAGTATCGAAAGACAAGCGAGCGTCCACTTCGGTGGATACGCGGCCGGGTACAACACCGAGAATTTCCGAACCGATGGCAACAGACAATTGATCGCAGGCGTTTTCAGTGGTGTCGTTGTCGGCGAGTGCTTTGTTCACTAAGCCCGAGTATTGCTCCATTTGTGCTGCTTTAAATAAAAGAGAGGGGTTGGTGGTTGCGTCCTGGGGCTTATAGCGTTTTATCGCCTCAATATCGCCGGTATCGGCTACAACGTCCGAAAACTGCTTAAGTTGTTCTAATTTGTTACTCATGTCGTCCTCTCTGAATATATTGTTTACGCTAGCGGTTAAACTTTAGCCTGTTCAATATGAAGTGTGGGTGAAGCTAGTAGACTCGCATTATCGTGTTTGTTGCCAGGCAGTACAATAACGTATAAAGGGTAATTATGTGGTCATCGTGCACGGCCTCTTAAATGATAAATGCAGCGATTAATGGCCGGACCTCATGTTACTGCTTGTCAGACCTGCCAGGGGTCTGGCAGTTCCTCGTTAAGTATCTTCAGTGCATCTCGCAATACCTGCGTGGAGGCCCCAGGCTGGTTGGCTTTCTCTGTTATGTAACGTCTAAATAAACGGGCGCGTGGCTGACCCAGATACAAACCCAATATGTGACGGCTCATATGGTGCAGGCGCCCACCCTCGGCCAAACCTTTTTCGCAGTAGTCTATATACTGCTCCATCACCTGTTCTCTCGATGGTGGCGGGGCGCTTGCATTAAATAATCGACCGTCCACTTCGGCCAAAAAATAAGGGTTGTTGTAAGCCTCGCGGCCAATCATTACACCATCGACACTTTCTAAAAGTGCCTGTGATTGCTCAATAGTAGTGATGCCGCCATTAATAACAATATTTAAGTGTGGAAAGGCCGCCTTAAGTTGTGCCACAAGTTCGTAGCGCAGCGGCGGTATTTGGCGGTTCTCTTTAGGGCTTAGCCCTTTAAGCCACGCCTTGCGCGCATGTACGATAAATGTAGAACAACCCGCCGCAGCCACCTGCTCAACAAAATCCGCCATGGCTTGGTAGTCTTCCATATCGTCTATTCCGATACGATGCTTGATCGTAACCGGCACAGAGCACGCCTGCTTCATGGCCGCGACGCACTCCGCCACCAGCTGCGGTTCGGCCATCAAAATGGCACCTATCTTTCCTGACTGCACGCGATCGCTAGGGCAGCCACAATTTAGATTTACCTCGTTGTAACCCCAATCTTCCGCCATTCTCGCGCACTGCGCCAAATCTTTTGGGTTACTGCCCCCCAGCTGAATTGCCAGCGGGTGTTCTTGCGGGCTAAACCCCAAAAAGCGCGCTCTATCGCCGTGAATCAAAGCCCCCGTAGTGACCATTTCTGTATAGAGCAGGCTGTGTTTGGTCAGCAAACGCCAAAAAAAGCGGCAGTGACGATCGCTCCAATCCATCATAGGGGCGATGGAAAAGCGCGAGGCAGTATAGTGATTTGTCGAGGCCAGTGATGTCAAAGGGCTGTTCATAAATATCATAGTGAGCAAAAATGTTAGCTGCTGCTGCGTGTGACGGGTTTTAAGGGCCTAGTATCAAGGGAGAAAGTATATAGTAAAGTAACGCTGAGAGGCTAAATAGGCTGTTTTTTTCAAAATCGAGGCCATTTTAACGAAGAGTAAGCTGACGCTAATTAATATTTTTCTGGCGTAAGTTCTATGCAATAACTTACATGTCCTATCGTCGATGTCTTATAAAGTAAAAATAAATGACGAAACTAGCCACTGTTTTCAAATATGAGAGATTATCTAGCCCATTCAATCTGAAAATTGCTTATCGACCTTATTTATGG
>JBLHGN010000243.1:0-5561 GCA_047616325.1 Lentisphaeria bacterium | reverse complement strand
ACCTCACGTATTGGTGGGTAAGGGCATCACCTTTGATACCGGCGGAATCAGCTTAAAGGCTGGCTCAGGCATGGACGAAATGAAGTTTGATATGTGCGGTGCCGCGAGCGTTTTTGGCACGCTAGCCGCACTAATGGAAATGGAGGCAGAGGTTCATGTCATAGGCATTGTGGCCGCGGCCGAAAACATGCCTTCTGGCAGCGCCACCAAACCGGGCGACATTGTTACCTCCATGTCGGGGCAAACCATTGAGGTTCTCAACACCGACGCCGAAGGGCGCCTGGTACTGTGCGACGCCCTCACCTACGCCGAGCGGTTTAAACCCAAAACAGTAGTCGATATAGCCACATTAACAGGCGCCTGCGTTGTCGCTCTGGGAAAACAGGCAACAGGCCTGTATAGCAACAACGATCAACTAGCAGCAAACCTTATTGCCGCTGGAGAGGCAACCAACGACCGCGCCTGGCGCATGCCTTTATGGGACGCCTACCAAAAACAGCTAGACAGTAATTTTGCCGACATGGCCAACATCGGCGGCCCCGAAGCAGGCAGCGTCACTGCGGCGTGTTTTCTTTCTCGCTTCACCAAAAAATACCCCTGGGCACACCTGGATATTGCCGGAACAGGGTGGCTAAGTGGCGCCCAAAAAGGAGCTACCGGTCGCCCAGTGGAACTTTTGGTGTACTATTTATTGAACAACGTTTAAGCGCCATGATTTTACAGGGCTTAACCATAGGCATTCAGGCACACAATAACAGAACGAAAATTTTACCTACGACAAGCGCCACACAAACTTTGAGCAGCTATGACACAAATTGACTTCCACGTTATGCAGCACGCCGCCAGTCTCGATGCCCAACGGCACTATGCCTGTAGACTGGCGGAAAAAGCGGTCAACCTGGGCAACAGGGTAATGATTGCCACGGCAAACGACCACGAAAGCCAAGTAATGAATGATTTACTATGGTCTTTCAAACCGGAGTCATTTGTTCCTCATGGCCTCGTTGGCGACACAGCATCTAACGACGCATCAGTGCTTATCAGCCACGACGACGACGACACTCACCACGATGTGTTAATCAATCTTCGGCCTGGTGTTCCCGAGCAATTTAGCCGATTTAAACGACTCATTGAAATTGTTATACAGGAACAAAGTTCTCTCAAGGGTTCGCGAAAAAACTACGCCTTTTACCAGACTAGAGGTTATCCTATTAAAACCCATAAGCTTAAGCTGCAAGACTGACGACACCACTAAACAGTTTAAAATGAGCGCATTGTGAGTTCAAGCCAACACAAACCTACAAAACAAGAACTACTTAAACAGCTGGAATCTATTCGCGCTTCGCTACTTCCCAGCGACGAAGAGGTCCCAGATGCACTAGGGGGCCTAAAAGAAAATATTTGCAACGCGTTGACGTCGGTAGCCACCGACGAAGAAGGCAAATGGATTGAATCACTTGTCACCGACACCGAAATTAATGAGACCTTGCAAGAAGCCTACAACATAGCCGACGTTCTTTCCGAGAATAGCCTAGAGGTCGACGGTGAAGAATACGCACAAAGCCTGCAGGCTCTGCGTGCAGAAACGATGACAGATACGCGAACCCCCTCAGCCCCTTCATATACCAATAAGCCACAGACTCACATGCCAACTGACACGTTCACACATGATTCAACACCTCTTCATACTCCAGCGCTGCCAGGGCAGCAATCCCTATTTGAACCAAATAGCTCACCACTGGATTCCAGCGAACCTGAGCCTGCGGAGGCGGAACACGCTGAAGCTGGCCTCAATGAAGCAGAGCTCATTAAAGTAGACGTACATGAAGCAGAGGCCAATCAAAGTAAAGCCAACGCTACTAACGCCGATAAAGCACTTGCCCCCTCAGAAGAAGTGCTCACAAGTGAACCGCAAGCAAGCGAATCCCCCACAGTAGAACTCTCACTCGGAGAAAACCCATTTTTACCGCACCATATCAAAGAGAGGCTAGCGCAAGAAAAACTCCATTACCAAAAAGATTTGGAAGAAGTAACGCGCATTAACGCAAGCAAAATGCAACCCAAGCAGAACAAAGAACACGACGGCGTAATCGATGAGCTGGTTGCTATGTATCTGCCCAGAATAGAACAAGAACTGAGAAGACGCCTACGTGCAAAACTGAGCGATGACGACGACTCAAATCCCTCTTAGCGCTGTCCGCTTCAGAGGTTTCCCATTGAAATAATTATTCCCCAACAACCACACGCACGCTAATTCACAAGGTATAATCCCAAGCTTTGGCTGGGTTTTTAGCGCAACAAGCCAACATTTCCCCCAAACTTCCACTCATCCAAAATTAAGTCTAAATAAAACGATCATGGAAAAAACCTACAAACCGTCCGCTATTGAACAAAACCTCTACACGCAATGGGAAGACAAGGGTTACTTTGCCCCCTCAGGCCAGGGAGACCCCTACTGCATTATGATTCCCCCGCCCAATGTCACCGGCAGTTTGCACATGGGGCATGGTTTTCAAGAAAGCATTATGGATGCCTTAGTTCGCTACCACCGCATGAAGGGCTGTAACACCCTGTGGCAGGTCGGCACCGATCACGCAGGCATCGCAACACAAATGGTAGTAGAGCGCCTGCTGGACACCGAAGGGCTTACCCGCCATCAACTGGGTCGCGAAAAATTTATCGAAAAAGTGTGGGAGTGGAAAGAGGAATCCGGCGGACATATTACCCGCCAATTGCGCCGCCTGGGCGCATCGCCCGACTGGAGCCGAGAACGCTTCACTATGGACGAGGGATTTTCTAATGCCGTTCAAGAAGTCTTTATTCGCTTGCACGAAGACGATTTGATTTATCGCGGCAAACGACTGGTTAACTGGGACCCAAAATTACACACGGCCATTTCTGATTTAGAGGTTATTAGCGAAGAAACCCAGGGCCACATGTGGCATTTCAAGTATCCATTAACCGATGATTCAGGCTTTTTGGTGGTCGCCACCACCCGCCCTGAAACCATGTTGGGAGATACCGCTGTAGCCGTTCACCCAGAAGACGAGCGTTATAAAGCCCTCATAGGCAAAACCATAACACTGCCGCTAAGTGGACGCGAAATCCCCATTATTGCCGATGATTATGTCGACAAAGACTTCGGTACCGGTTGCGTCAAAATCACACCGGCTCACGACTTCAACGACTATGAAATGGGTTTGCGACACAGGCTACCCATGATCAACATTTTTAATGACAACGCCGAACTTAATAGTAGCGTGCCTGAAGACTACCAAGGCATGGACCGATTCGATGCACGCTCCAAGATCGTTGATGATCTGGACGACTTAGGTCTATTGGAAAAAGTGGCAGATCACACCTTAAAAGTGCCTCGCGGCGATCGCAGTGGCGTGGTAATCGAACCCTATCTCACCAACCAATGGTATGTTCGAACCCAAGCACTCGCCGAGCCTGCCATCGCTGCTGTGGAAGGCGGAGACATTAACTTTGTGCCAAAACAATACGAGAACATGTATTTCTCGTGGATGCGAGACATCCAAGACTGGTGTATATCGCGGCAGCTCTGGTGGGGTCATAGAATTCCAGCTTGGTACGATGACGACGGCAAGGTCTACGTCGGCAAAAGCGAAGAGCACGTTCGCCAAAAACACAATATTGCAGCCGACATAAGCCTCAAACAAGATAACGACGTACTCGATACCTGGTTTTCTTCTGGCTTGTGGACCTTTGGCACCCTCGGCTGGCCTGCAGACACAGACTTTTTAAAGACCTTCCACCCTACATCGGTATTGGTTACCGGCTTCGACATTATCTTTTTCTGGGTGGCGCGCATGATAATGCTGACCCTTTACTTAAAAAAAGAAGTGCCGTTTTCCACCGTATACGTGCACGGTTTGGTGCGTGACAGCCACGGCCAAAAAATGTCCAAATCAAAAGGCAACGTGCTCGACCCCATCGACTTGATCGATGGAATAGAACTGGAAACCCTGGTAAAAAAACGCACCGCAGGGATGATGCTGCCCAAACTTAAAAACAAAATCGAAAAACAAACCCGCAAAGAATTTCCCGGCGGCATCGCTGGCTACGGCACCGACGCACTGCGTTTTACCTATTACTCGTTGGCCTCCACAGGACGAGATATTAATTTTGATGTGGGTCGCATAGAAGGCTTTCGCAACTTTTGCAACAAACTGTGGAACGCGTCTAACTACGTTTTAATGAACACCGAAGACTTCGACACCGGTGCCGACGGCTCCACCGACTATCAATTGACATTGGCAGACCGCTGGATTATCAGCCGCTTACAGCAGGCAGAAAAAGCCGTGTGCGAAGGTATGGACAGCTATCGTTTGGACCTTGCCAGTCAGGCACTTTATGACTTCATCTGGAAGGATTACTGCGACTGGTACCTGGAGTTAACCAAGCCAGTACTGTGGGATGAAAATGCCGCTGATGAGATAAAAAAGGGCACCCGCCGCACATTGATTCGAGTACTGGAAACAACGTTGCGACTGGCCCATCCAATGATGCCCTTTATTACCGAAGAAATCTGGCAGCGAGTAAAACCACTGGCCGGCGTTGAGGGCGACTCGATTATGTTGGCCGCTTACCCCCTGGCGGATACCAACAAGATAGATGAACAAGCCCTTGGCGATATCGAATGGCTAAAAGGTGTGATACTTGGCGCCCGCACCATACGAGGCGAAATGAACATTTCTCCTTCAAAACTTATGCCGGTGTATTTTAAAAATGGCACAAGTGAAGACCAGCGTCGCCTAAAAGAAAACGAACCCTTTCTGAAAAAACTCGCCTCATTAGAGAGTATTACTTGGCTAAACAAGGGTGAAGAAGCGCCCATGTCGGCTACATCTCTGTTTGGCAACCTTGAAATTCTCGTGCCTATGGCCGGTCTAATCGACAAACAAGTAGAGCTCGTCCGACTTAGTAAAGAACTGGAAAAACTTGCAATAGATTTGCAACGCATTGAAAGCAAACTCGGCAACGCAAAATTTGTCGATAAAGCGCCTGCAGATGTGGTACAAAAAGAAAAAGACCGCGGGCAAGAAATTAAATCTGCGCTTGAAAAATTGAGTGTGCAAAAAGAAGCAATTGCCGCGCTATAAGTGAGTGTCCCTGCGGCAATACCGCCGCGACACTATTATGTGAGACTGTTCAGCGAGAATGGTCTACCAGACTGCCATTAGAGCCAGCCTCTTTGCCGCGCGATTCTCGCAGCGTCTATCCGGTTGGTGGCATTTAGCTTGGCAATGGCTTCAGATAAATAATTCCGCACCGCTCCTTCCGACAAAAAAAGCTGAGCGGCGATATCCGCCGTTTTTTTACCCGCACCCGCCAACTGCAGCGCCTTGCGCTCTTTGTTGCTCAGCGGATCTCTATCGTCCAAAGCTGCAATTGCCAACTCTGGGTCAATGGTTTTTTTACCCTGCATGGCCCTGAGCAGCGCCTGCGCCAATTTCTCCGAGGGCGCGTCTTTTAATAAAAAACCATACACCCCTGCACTCAATGCGCGACGTATATAACCGGCTCTACCAAAGGTG
>JBLHGN010000242.1:0-5586 GCA_047616325.1 Lentisphaeria bacterium | reverse complement strand
CGGGCAGCGGTGAGTTTGTCTATGGCTTCCTGGGTGGGTACAAGCACCTTGCCGCCCATATGGCCGCATTTTTTTGCCGAGGCGAGTTGATCTTCAAAGTGAACACCGGCTGCGCCAGCCTCGATCATATTGCGCATTAACTCGTAGGCGTTAAGTACACCGCCAAAGCCGGCTTCTGCGTCGGCAACGATGGGTGCAAAATAATCTATATAACCCTCTGAGCCAGGCGTTTTTCCCTCTCGCCATTGAATTTGATCGGCGCGAGTAAAGGCATTGTTTATACGTCGTACTACGGTCGGAACTGAGTCCACTGCATAGAGCGACTGGTCGGGGTACATAGATTCTGAAGTATTGGCGTCTGCCGCCACCTGCCAGCCCGATAAATAAATAGATTGAACTCCGGCCTTCACCTGCTGTACTGCTTGGCCGCCGGTGAGAGCGCCCATGGCATTTAAAAAGTCTTTCTCTGGTCTGAACGACGGCCGTGCTCCTTCGTTTAGTAGTCGCCATAGGTTTTCGGCACCGCGTTTGGCCAGGGTATGGTCTTTTTTGATCGAACCACGTAAACGCACCACATCTTCGGCGCGATAGGTTCGCTTTACGTTGGCCCATCGCGGATCAGTGTTCCACGAGGCGCTTATCTGTTCAATTTCGTTGTGTAGATCGTAATCACCTGTAGACATGTTGCGGTCCTCTCTGAATTAAGCATGGGGTTCTTAAATGCTCTGCAACCAATGTGCTCTGAATTTGGTCGCTGCACTTTGACGGGAAAACGTTTCCGATCTGAAGCTAAGCTTAAAAAGAGAAGGATAATTAATCCAATTTATACGTATTATTTCGAGTATAAGAATTATGAATACTGCTTGAGCCTGATATTCGAAATTGCAGGGGATATGTAGAGGTATCTGGGTGCTATGTAAGAGTTTTGTGGTGGGTGTGTAGGTGCTAAATAGGTGCTATCTAGAATGTAGGTAGGAGAGTGCAGCGCGCTCATATTTCGGTGAGCTGTATACGAGATTATACCTTAAAACGCTGAAGCCCTATGGGCTCCAGCATTAAATAGGGCGCTTCCCTTGGCCTTACCTGGCCACTCTTACATCCCAGTGAGCTTCCTGGCATTTTGTTCGCCGCCTTATGTCCAGATCCTTGGCGGTGCTGCCATCCCGGCAACAATTCAGCTTGATTTCCTGTTCCCTTCTGCACGTTCCCTGATGTAGATAATCTCCATTAAGTGTATCTCCGATAGGTGCAGCTCCCTTAAGGCAAGACCTTAAAAACCCAACAAAGTAATTCCTTACCTATATAGACGAATTTCGGGCCAGTTTTCGTACCCTTGCTCATTTATATTTTGTTTCAGCGATCTGCAGCGTTCGTATGATGCCATTGTGCAAAACTGCAGAGGGTAATACTAGGCGCCAATATCGGCATTCTTTGTAGGATATATCACGCAAATGAAGGTGTTTGATAAAAAATTACTCTAAAGGCACTCGCATCGGTTGCGCTGTCATATCCCTTGCCTGTTTTCCGACCTAAGCTCAACGGTGATTTATGTCATTGGAACTGCCGCAATCGGGCTCTGCAATACGTTAAGAAAACGTCCATAATCAAAGTTACTTATGGACATCTTAGTTGGTATAGTTTTTATGAATCTACATGGTATCGACCTCAACCTGCTGGTGGCACTTAATATCTTACTCAAGGAAAAAAGTGTCACCCAGGCCGCAGACCATCTCGGAATTACGCAGCCGGCCATGTCCAACGCCTTAAAGCGCCTGCGCACTCAATTTGATGATCCGCTGCTGGTGCGCACCAGCGAGGGTATGAAAGCAACCGAACGCGCAATGGAATTAGAGCCGCAGGTTAGCGAACTGATTTTGCACGTGGAGCGTGTGATTCAACCCACTCAGGAATTTATTCCTCTGGAAAGTGATCGATTTTTTCGTATAGCTGTAAGCGACTACGCAGAATCTACACTTATTCCCGGCTTATTAACGATATTGAGAAAAGAGGCGCCAAATGTCTCTCTGGATATTATGACGCCCAGCGATGTGAGCTTTCAGGACATGGAGCGAGGTCATATCGACTTTGTTATCAATCGTTTTGATGATTTGCCCGACTCGTTTCATCAAACCACCCTGTGGCGCGACAGTTTTACTTGCATGTTTTGTGTCAGTAATCCCATCAAAGAAAAGTTTAATTTAGAAAACTACCTTAAAGCCAAGCATGTGTGGGTTAGCAAAACGGGGATGGGGGTAGGGGTTGGGGTAAACCCAGAGGACGTACAGCGTCTCGGCTGGGTTGACGCAGCCCTGGACGATAGGGGGCTAAAGCGCAATATTACTGTGTTCACTCGTCATTATCAGGCCGCCATGCTAATGGCACAGCAAAAAGACTTGGTGTTAACCATTCCCAGTCGCGCCACAAAGTTGCAACACGATAATCCCAATATTATTTTTGCGCCGCCGCCCTTTGACATACCGGATATCGAGTTGACTATGGCATGGAGCCCTTTGCTACATAACAATCCAGCGCATAGATGGATGCGACGGCGGGTGGCTGACGTTGCCCAGGGCCACTAAATTCACGGCTGCGAAATTACTGTAATAAATTGGTAGCACGCTAAGAAGTGAAACCCGATCCAGTGAGCTATCGCTCAGCCTATGGGCAGCTCAATTAATTAGCGATACATTCACAAGGGTTATGGGCATTATAACAAACATAAATTAGAGTAATTTCTCCGCGCTAATTAGACTATGACTGTGCACCTAATTCTTGCAAATGGTCTATTTGAACTTACACGATCGTTTGCTTAGCTAGCCATCACTAAATCTTTACCTAAAACTGCACTTAAAACCGTACTTAAAACCGTACTTAAAACAGAGAGGAGTCCTCCTGTGAACCAGACCTACCCAACTTCTAATTCAAATAATGTTGTTCATTCTCACACTACAATTGGCGAGCGTTACGATCGCATTCATTCGTTGTGGGTCGACGCAAGCTTCAGAGCTTTTGTGGAGGATGAAGTAATTCCTGGCACGGGTATAGACGCCATTAATTTTTGGCGAGACTTTAACGAGCTAATAGCGGACTTCTCGCCTAAAAATGTGGCCTTATTGGCGACCAGAGATAGACTCCAGGCGCAAATTGACCAGTGGCATCTCGACCGTCGTGCCGAGTCATTCAATCAGCAAGGCTATACCGACTTTCTTCGAAAAATTGGCTATATCGTGCCACAAGTGGAAGACTTTACCATCACCACTAACAACGTCGATGACGAAATTGCATTGCAAGCAGGGCCGCAGCTAGTTGTGCCGGTGAAGAATGCTCGTTTTGCCTTAAATGCCGCCAACGCAAGATGGGGTAGCCTCTATGACGCGGCCTATGGCACCGATGTGATTTCTGAGAACGACAGCACTGCGCGCACCAAAGCCTATAACCCTGAGCGTGGTCGCCGCGTTATCGCCATGGGCCGCGATTTTCTCGATAGCGCCGCCCCCCTCTCAACTACAACACATTCGGCCGTATGCCGCTATTGGTTAAACGACAACGCTGCCGGCAGTAAACAATTGCAGGCGGAGCTATCAGACGGCACGGTGACAGAGTTAAAAACTTCTGATCAACTTATTGGCTTTCGCGGCAATAGCGAAGCTCCCACGGCCATTTTAATTAGCAACAATGGTTTGCGAATTGAAATTCAGCTTGATGCCAATGGTGATATAGGCTGCAACGACACCGCCGGTATCAACGACATACTGCTGGAGTCTGCGCTCACCACCATAATGGATTGCGAAGACTCCGTGGCAGCCGTAGACGCCGAAGATAAAATAGAAGTGTATCGAAACTGGTTGGGTTTGATGAAGGGCAGCTTAAGCGCAAGCTTTGACAAAACAACTCACAATAATGACACCCAAACGATTAAACGCCGTCTGCACAAAGACCTGGAATACACAGGTATTAATGGCGAAAAAGTTAGTGTGCCCGGTCGCTCGTTGATGTTTATTCGCAACGTGGGTCATTTAATGACAAATCCGACCATACTAGATAGCGATCAAAATGAAGTGCCCGAAGGTATATTAGATGGCGTGCTTACTTCGCTAATTGCCGTACATGATATTAAGCGCAATGGAGAATTTATAAATTCGCGCAAAGGCAGCATTTATATCGTTAAGCCAAAAATGCACGGGCCGGAAGAGGTGGCCTTTACCGATGCTATGTTTGAGCGCATTGAAGCCATGTTGCAGTTGAAACGCGCCACCATAAAGCTTGGCATTATGGATGAAGAACGTCGCACAACCTTAAATCTTAAAGCTTGTATTAAAAATGCCAGCACGCGCACCGTATTTATTAACACGGGTTTTCTCGATCGAACCGGCGACGAAATACATACCGGTATCCAAGCCTGTGCCATGGTGCCAAAAACGCGTATGAAACAGCAAGCGTGGATTAAAGCCTACGAAGACTGGAATGTAGACGTAGGTCTTGAATGCGGCCTGTCGGGCCGTGCACAAATTGGCAAGGGGATGTGGCCAATGCCAGACCTTATGGCCGACATGATGAAAGCCAAAATTGCCCACCCCTTAGCCGGCGCCAATACAGCTTGGGTGCCATCGCCAACCGCGGCCACTTTACACGCAATTCATTATCATCATGTGGACGTGTTTAATCAGCAAACGCTTATCCAAAAGCGTGTTGATCGTAATCCCGAATCATGTTTCAACGAACTGCTACAGATTCCACTATTAGTCGATAGAAACTCGCTAACACCAGAGAGTATCCGCGACGAAATAGATAATAATTGCCAGGGTATTTTAGGGTACGTAGTGAGATGGATAGATCAAGGCGTTGGCTGTTCAAAAGTTCCCGATATTCACAATGTAGCCCTAATGGAAGATAGGGCGACGCTGAGAATATCCAGTCAATTATTAGCAAATTGGTTATTGCACGGAATATGCAGCGAAGAAGAAGTAGAAGACGCATTGATAAGAATGGCGGCGGTGGTGGATAAACAAAATTTGAGTGATATTTTATACCAAGCCATGGTGCCTACGCTCGCTACTAGTATCGCGTTTAAGGCCGCTTCAGATTTAATTTTTAAGGGTGCAACACAGCCCAATGGTTATACCGAACCACTGCTGCATTATTATCGCTTGCAAAAAAAACGTGAGTTGCAAAATCAAACGAGTACCACTCGTCGAACATAAAATTTAATGAGAGATTACGACAATGACCATCACCGCGACTAAGGCCCCCGATCACAATGCAATGTTGACCGATAACGTGAGTGTTTATATTCAACAGTTGGGTATCTCCTACGTGGATGACATTATCTACAACCCCAGCTATCAAGAATTGTTGGCCGCCGAAACAGATGCGGGCCTTGGTGGCTGGGAAAAAGGCACTGTTACGGAATCTGGTGCGGTTAATGTCGATACTGGAAAATACACCGGCCGTTCGCCAAAAGATAAATACATTGTTCTGGATGATACCACCCGTGACACTATCTGGTGGCGTTCCGCCACAGCCAAAAATGACAACAAAGCTATTGCTCAAGACGTGTGGAACGAATTAAAAGCCACCGTTACCCAA
>JBLHGN010000241.1:0-5593 GCA_047616325.1 Lentisphaeria bacterium | reverse complement strand
CCGAAACAAAATATGGTGTCTTTTAATATTGTTAACGACGGTCCAGCGATAACGCCTGAGTTAAGTGAACAAATAGGACGTCCATTTTTTTCAACCAAACCGGACGGTTGGGGGCTTGGGGTATATCTATCCAATTCAACGCTAGAGCAATTTGGTGGCAATGTGACGATAAGTAATCATGCTCCGTCCGGTACGCTCACTGAAATAAAACTTCTCCTGATGAAAACTAGCGTATGAATAAACAAATATTGATTGTAGAAGATGACCTAGCCCTGGGTTCAGTGATGCAAGCAGCGCTCAACAAAAGGGGCTTCACCGCAACATGGCTGCAAACAATTGGGGCCGCCAAAGCCTCACTTAAAGACATCACCTTTGACCTCGCCATTCTTGACTTAAAACTTGCAGGCGAAACCACGTTGCAGCTCTTGCCGCTCTTATTGGCTCAAAATGGCGAGATTAAAATTCTTATACTTACCGGCTACGCCAGTATCGCCACAGCTGTAGAAGCTACCAAACGCGGCGCCACCAACTACTTGCCTAAACCCGCCACCATCGCAGAAATATTGGCTGCCTTGGACGAAACACATGCGCCCCTCGGCGGCACTGAACCACATGCACAAACCATGATGTCGCCCAAGCGTCTGGAGTGGGAACATATTCAGCGGGTGCTGTTAAGAAACGACGGCAATATTTCACTTACTGCTAGAGATCTAAATATGCATCGGCGCACTCTACAGCGGAAGTTACAAAAAAAACCGGTTAAAGACTAAGCCCGCCGGCAATACAATCGTTGTATTAATTGCGAGCCGTACACCGGTTTCACGAACTTTTTTGCTTCAACAATACTCGTCCGCAAAGCGCGACAATATGTCACATGTGAAAGCCCTCATTGCTCCGCTAATATACCTTCCGAATTTACATCGCAACGAAATTCTGAGGTAAACATGCCCAATATGTCCTATCCCCACCGCCCGCGTTATTTTTTCGTTAGACTTTTGATCGGCGCACTAGCATTAGCTTGCGCAAGTGTGGCGAACTTTGTGCAAAGCCAAGAGTCTGTGGAGGTCGTAAATGTTTGGGGCACGGCTGTCAAAGCGAACGAGCGCCTGAACCCTGCGCCAACAGACGTACTCACTCAGCAAGACATCGTCAGCATTAACGTCACTTCCATTGAAGATTTATTGAAATACGAGCCTAGTTTGATTATTCGCCAGCGTTATATCGGCGATACCAATGGCACTATTGGTGCACGCGGATCAAATATGTTTCAAACGCCGCGCACTATGGTTTTTGTAGACGGTGTTCCGGTGCACTATCACCTACAAACGCGTTGGAGTGGTGCACCGCGCTGGGCCATGGTGGCGCCCAACGAAGTGGGCAAAATTGACATTTTCTATGGCCCCTACTCCGCCGAATACAGCGGCAACGCTATGGCCGGGGTGATCAATATAGAAACCCTTATTCCCACCGAACGCAGTTTTCATGTAGAAGCCTCAAGCTTCAGCCAGGACTTTTCCGCCTATGGTTTCGACGATACCTTAACCGGGTATAAAACCTTTATGTCCTACGGTGACCGCATCGGTAATTTCAGCGTCTACGCCTCGTTTAATCATTTGGAAAATGAAAGCCAGCCGCAAATTTTTTTGTTTGATGGCCACGATCTGGATCCGAACCTAACAGCGAGCGTTACCAATGTTAACGGAGCGATAAGCGGCGCAGACGACCACGAAATTGCAGCCATATACTATGGCGATTCAGGCGCGGAATCCGCCACTTCAGACTACGCCAAATTAAAATTGGGCTATGAATGGAGCGATTGGTTCGCGCTGCTTAACGTTGTGCACGAAGCGCGTTCGGTGGATGCCGACGCCGCCAACAACTACATTACTGACGATGTTGGCAACGCCGTGTGGTCGGGTTCGGTCGTACAAGACGACTTCACCTTTAATGTGTCTAGCCGCAACTTTGCTTTAAAGACGTTCGATCGCGAGAGCCTTGTGGTGGGTGTTCGTCTTAGAGGTTCGTTGACCGACTCATGGAGCATGGAAGCCAACGTAAGTGTTTTTGATGTAATGAAGGAAGAAAGCGAAGTATGGGACCAAAATCCCAGTGACCCTGCCTATACCGGCAATAGCACTGTCACCGGCATAGACGACCTGGGCTGGGAAACCGCCGAGGTGAAATTTAAAAATGCCGATCTCGCTCCGTCAGTAGACCTTGAGCTACTCAGCGGAACTGCCTATAAACACTATCGTTTGGCTATCGAAGATGTGAGCGGTGGCACCACCACCACCACCTCCGCATTTGTGCAGGCGGCCTTTGTTCCAGCCGAAAATTGGGATGCCAGCTTGGGTTTACGCTACGAAGCGTGGCAGAGTAAAGGGGGGTTTTTTGGCGCTAATGAACACGCCGATCGAAGTGAAAATCAGTTTTCTCCCAAATTCTCCTTGGCCTACCAGGCGTCAGAGACATTCAACTTACGCTATTCGCTGGCCCGCGCCTATCGCTTTCCGATAGTGGAAGAGCTGTTTCAAAACCAACGCACAGCCAACGCCCAAAGCATTGCTAGCATCGACCTAAAACCTGAAACCGGCACCCACTATAACCTGATGTTGGAGCGCCTCTTCGAGCAGGGCAGTATGAGAGTAAATGTATTTTATGAGGTAGTAGAAAATGCCATTGACGCGCAATCCAAAATAATCGATAACACCAGCGTGCGCACCTTTTTACCGCTCGACGAGGTCACCAGTAAGGGTGTTGAGTTTATTTTCAACAGGCGCGATTTCGCGGATATGCCCCTCGATATCCGCTTTAATGTGACCTACGCCAAATCTGAAATAACCAAAAATATCGATGCTGTAAACAACTACATTGGCAAAGACTTTCCGCGTTTGCCCCACTGGCGTGGCAACCTATTGGCCACCTACCACCTGTCAAACAAATGGGACCTGGGCGGCGGTGTGCGCTACGCCAGCAACAGTTACGCCGACGCCGATAACAACGATACAGCCACCTCCACCTTCGGCGCCATGGACGCGTATACCTTTGTAAACCTTAAAACCAGCTACAAAGTTACCGACTACGCCAAGTTGAGTTTTGGTGTAGATAACGTTGCCAATACCATCGCCTACGTGCATCATCCGTGGCCTGGTCGCACTGTATTTCTCGAAGGTGCTTTGTCTTTTTAAAGGTATAACGTGTGAAAAAATTTGTATTGGTCAGCACTAACACACTCCTCACTATCCGCTATAAAGGCCTTGGTCAGCAGGTGAGGGGGGGTTCTCGTGGAGTTCTAAGCCATCTGTGGGCCTTAATTTTAGCATGTCTTGCGCCCCTAGCATTTGCCCACGAGCACGGGGCAAATGCTATGCATCCAAGCCCCTCTGCTACCCCAGGCTCTTCGCTGGTGTGCGCCAAGTCGTATCCGGTGCATTGCGCCGCAGCGCCCAGCACAGTATTCGATAACAGCGGAAAGTTGTGGGTGGCTTATGCTTTAGACGGCTTTGTGTATGTGAGTACCTCCGCCGACCTTGGCGTTTCCTACAGCTCGCCAGTTAGGGTTAACCGTGTAAGTGAGCCCGTAGCGGCAAAGGGTGAAAATCGACCAAAAATTGCCCTGGGTCTTCGCAATGAAATCTATATTTCTTGGACCAAAACCACCGAAGGGGCCTATACCGGCGATATTCGTTTTGCCCGCTCCACCAATGGCGGCGTGTCTTTTGAACCTGCTCGCACTATTAACGATGACGGCCTGCTCACCAGCCACCGCTTCGACGCAATGACCGTTGGCGCCAGAGGCAATATCTATCTTGCGTGGATAGACAAGCGGGATAACATAGCCGCTGGTGACGCGCCTTACCCCGGCGCAGCACTGTATTACACCGTGTCCACCGACAGCGGCTTACACTTTTCCCCCAACATAAAAGTTGCCGACAACAGCTGCGAATGCTGTCGCGTTGCCGCCGCCCCCTTCTCTGCGGATGCAAAAGACGAAAGCGATTCCATTGCGCTGCTGTGGCGCCACATTTTTAGTGGCGATATTCGCGACCACGCGCTCACACGCTTGCACGGCGCAACGCCAGCCGTACCCATAAAAAGGGTAAGCTTCGACAACTGGCAAATTAACGCTTGCCCTCATCACGGCCCTTCGCTGAGTGTTGATCGGGCATTTCTACACGCAACCTGGTTTAGCGGTGAAGCTACTAATCCTGGCATATTTTATGGCCGCTTTAGCGCGCCCAATTACCAGCCCGAGCAAGTAGTACGTATTAGTCAGCGCGGCAGCCACGCCTTTGTATTGAGTGTCGATGGTGTGCCTGAAAACCAACTATTAGCTAAACAAAAGCACATAAGTCAAACGGCTACTGTTCATCTAGTGTGGAAGGCCTTCGCTGACAACCGCACCCACATCTACCACCAAGTATCCACAGACGCAGGTCACACTTGGTCGGTGTCAACTTCCGTCGCCGCTACCGACGGCGGTTCCGACCACCCCTTTATCGCAGCACGGCAAGCACCATCAACAGGAACACAGCAGACGTTTTTGTCATGGCAGACGGAAAACGAAGGTTTACGTTTCTTTCCCCTAGGCATCGCCGCCGCTAAGGTGCACAACTAATGCGTTTTTCTGCGTTCATTATGATATTTGTGTTCGGCTCCCTAGGCGCCACGTCATCGCTTTCTGGCCAAGCCGACATTCAGCCCTTTACTGGCAGCAGCTTAAAGTCGATTCAAAAACAACATCGGGGCAAACCGTTTTTGTTGATCTTGTGGCGCACCGACTGCCCCCCATGTCGCGAAGAGTTAGCGAGCTTGGGTGCCATTACGCAAACCTTCGCAGCAGAATCAAGACCTTTGTTGCCGGTGGTGATCGTTGCCACCGACCCCATCGACACACGCGCCCAGTTGAGCACAATATTGCAGGGCTACGACCTAGAGGCGTCTGCCACCTGGGCTTATGCCGACAGCAACACCGAACGCCTAAACTATGCCATCGACCCCAACTGGTACGGCGAACTGCCACGCAGTTATTTCTATTCCGCCGACGGAAACCCTAGCGGCCGTAGCGGCAAGCTCACCCACGAGCTTCTGTTACAATCGCTAGCCCCTTAACTCTGTATTGTTCCTTATGATTACAAGATTAGACCAGTTGCTTTTGCAGCTTAACTTAGCCAGCTCGCGCACCCAGAGTCAGAAAATGATCAGCGCTGGCCAAGTTCAGGTGCGCAGCGCTGGCGAATGGCTGGTCGTTACCAAACCGTCGGCAAAATATTCCGAAACCACAGACGTTAAAGTAAGTCCCGGCGATGAACAGCGCTTTGTCTCCCGCGCTGGGCTTAAACTTGAAGGCGCCTTACTGGCGTTGGCACCCGACGTACTGCAAAGCCTCAGGGGTAAAGTCGCACTGGATATCGGTCAGTCGACCGGTGGATTTACCGATTGTCTACTGCGCTTTGGTATTCGCAAAGTTGTCGGTATAGATGTCGGCAAAGACCAATTAAACCACTCGTTGAGAGACGACCCCCGCGTAGTCTGCTTAGAGGGAATTAACGCCCGCGATTTACCGGTAGATAGCCTACTCAACCACGTAGAA
>JBLHGN010000240.1:0-5618 GCA_047616325.1 Lentisphaeria bacterium | reverse complement strand
CTCTCGCCGCCCTCCAAGCCGAAGCGCTTAGTTCCTGGATATTTACTGTCGAGATGTCGCTCCAGACCTTCTGCAGAGGTCAAGCGATCCAACAAGCTCAATTTGGTTTCTTTGCTAAATCGAGGCAACGAGCGAGTACTTTCAAGCCTATTTAGTAGCCAACGACGCTCGTCGTAGTTTGTAATATGCATCACCTCTGAACCAATATGGCTGCAGTAGGTGGCTTTTAGGTCCGAAATAATGTCTTTTAGCAATGCTTCTTTATAACCGAAAGACAAATCACCAGTTTGAAACATAGAATCAAGATCCGCCACATTGAGATTGTGGAATGACAAATCTAAATCAGGCGTCACCTTGCCCTTATGAAGGGAAAGCGGATCGATCTTAGCTTTTTGATGACCGTTAAGCCGAAATGCATTGACCAGCTGCACCACCTCAACCTGCTTTCGTTCGTGCGCAACATTGGCACTACCTTCACCAGGCACAACCGCAGGACGCGCACGATTACGACCGAGAAATTCGAAGTATCCAATAATTTCCGAATGCGGCACGTCATTTTTAACGACACCACTTACACGAGGCAATTTATCGAAATAATCGCGCCACTCGCTTGTAACGGCATCAGGTTCTTTTAGATATGCCTCGTAAATATCTTCCACGTAGGCGGCGTTTCCCGCGCTAATGTGAGAGTTAGCTCTCAATCTTTCCATCCAACTTTCGTGCATTTCACCCACCGTATAATGGAACTAACAGCCACTAGCCCTGGGGGCTAATTATGTAAAGTGTTGCGCTGAGAATCCCTAACAACTTGACGTGTACAATTAATATTTTTATCGCAGCAAATTTAACCGGTGCCACAATCCACACCTGCTCGGACTCTGCCGCGCCACTCTCTGACAGTTAAAAACTAGACACACTAGACATCAGTGTAGGATAAAGATCGGGTTTAACATCCCAGTAATACTCGCCACTAGCTACCCGTCCACCTTACCTTCCAAATAACACTTTTAGTTCAACAGTAATTGCGCCCGGTAAAGATGTACACCGACCCTTCGCACCACTCCTTCGAACCAATCTGCATAAATTGATAATTATGTTCCTCGCTGAAGCAGCATACTGCGAATATGACCGATGGCCTTAGTGGGGTTGAGCCCTTTAGGACAGACCTCGACACAGGCTTGAATTCCATGGCAGCGAAAGACGCTGAAGGGATCGTCAAGCTTCTCAAGGCGCTCTTCCGTCGCGTTATCACGGCTATCTGCCAAAAAGCGATAGGCTTGCAACAAACCGGCCGGGCCAATAAAGCGATCCGGATTCCACCAAAACGAAGGACAGCTAGTCGAACAACATGCGCATAAGATGCACTCGTAGAGGCCATCCAACTTTTCCCGCTCTTCAGGGCTTTGCAAACGTTCAATCGCCGGCGCTGGGGTGTCATTTTGAAGAAATGGTTCAATCTTTCGATACTGCGCATAAAATTGCGACATATCGATCACTAGATCCCGAATAACGGGAAGACCGGGTAAGGGCCTCAGGGTCAATTTATTATTTTTGACACATTCAGATAATGGCTTTATGCACGCCAGACCATTTTTTCCTGAAATATTCATACCATCCGAACCGCAAACACCCTCTCGACACGAGCGGCGATAGGTTAGCGCTGGATCCTGCTCTTTTAGAAGCTCCAACACATCGAGCACCATCAAGTCTTTACCTTGGGTATCTACCTCGTAGGTCTTCATGTATGGCGTTTTATCAGTCTCAGGATTGTAGCGATAAACTTCAACTTTCAGCATTATTTCACCCATTTTAATATGCTTCCTGATTAATACGTACGCACAGTCGGCTTGAATGTATCGACAGTTTTAGGCGAAAAGTTCACCGCTCTTTTGGCAACACGCTTGTCGCTCGGATAATACATTGAATGACACAACCAATTTTCGTCGTCGCGCTCCTGAAAATCGTCTCTGGCGTGAGCGCCGCGAGACTCTTTTCTCTCCTCAGCAGCAATCGCGGTTGCTTCAGCAACTTCAAACAGGTTCTGCATCTCCAGCGCCTCTATTCTTGCGGTGTTAAAAGCATTGCTTTTATCCACCAAATGAACATTCTCGATACGCTTACGCAAGGCACCTAACTTGCGAATACCTTCCTGCATAAACTCACCCTTGCGGAATACACCAAAGTGATTTTGCATAATGCTCTGCAGTTCTTTGCGCAATACGCTGGCAGATTCGCCCTCAGAAGAACTATTCACTTTATTTAAGCGAGACATTGCTGCGTCTATATCACTGTCGGAAGGTGGGCGAAAATCAACTCCCTCGCGCAATCTTTTTTCGACAAACATGCCCGAAGAGCGACCAAAAACCACCAGATCCAAGAGTGAATTGCCACCGAGCCGATTAGCGCCATGCACAGAAACACTGGCGACTTCACCGCAGGCATAAAAACCTTCAATTACTTGATCGACGCCATCACTGCCCTGCATGAGGGCCTGCCCATCTATGTTAGTGGGTATTCCACCCATCATATAATGGCAAGTTGGCACAACAGGAATGGGGTCTTTAATAGGATCAACATGGGCGAATGTGCGCGATAACTCAAGAATACCAGGAAGCCTCTGATTCAGAGTGTCGGCACCCAAATGATCGAGTTTTAAGAACACGTGATCGCCATCGGGACCGCAACCGCGCCCCTCGAGTATCTCCAGCACCATAGAGCGAGCGACCACGTCTCTACCCGCCAAATCTTTCGCGTTGGGAGCATAACGCTCCATAAAGCGCTCACCGTCTTTGTTAATTAAATAGCCGCCTTCACCACGGCAACCTTCCGTCACAAGGGTCCCGGCGCCATGAATACCCGTGGGATGGAACTGCCACATTTCGATATCTTGAACAGGGTAACCTGCTCGCAGTGACATGCCCAAACCATCACCCGTATTAATGTGGGCATTGGTCGTCGATGCATAAATGCGCCCTGCGCCGCCCGTGGCCAACACCGTGGCTTTTGACTTAATAAACACAGTCTCGCCATCTTCTATATTAATAGCGATTACACCGCAGACAACACCGTCTTGGTTTTTAACGATATCTACGGCAAACCACTCGTTCAAAAACACCGTATTATTCTTTACATTGCCCTGATAGAGGGCGTGCAGAAGAGCATGACCAGTTCTGTCCGCTGCAGCACATGTGCGCGCAGCTTGACCACCGCGACCGAAATCTTTTGATTGTCCGCCGAAAGGACGCTGATATATACGCCCTTCTTCTGTTCTGGAAAAGGGCAGGCCCATGTGGTCCAGCTCAAACACTGCCTCGGGACCGGTAGAACACATGTATTCTATGGCGTCTTGGTCACCGATATAATCAGACCCTTTTACAGTGTCATACATATGCCAACGCCAATCATCATTCGGATCTGAGCTGGCAATCGCACAGGTGATACCACCTTGAGCCGATACTGTATGTGACCTCGTGGGGAAAACTTTTGTTACAACGGCTGTTTTAAAACCAGACTGAGCCAACTGCAACGCGGCACGCATACCTGCGCCACCGCCGCCTACAACAATAGCGTCGAACGACATAGTGCGAATATTAGACATTAGTTAAAACCCCACAAAATTTCGACGCCCCAAACCAGGTAAGAAACGGTCACTAAACCGTATAAGCTTAGAGCTATAACCCTCATGGTAAGCGCTTTGTCACCCATCATTCGTGAAGTAACATAATCTGTCAGTACCCCCCAAAGCCCAATCCAGCCGTGAGCGGCTATAGAAAGCAACACCAAAAGACTGAATATTCGCATCCAAAGCTGAGAGTACAATGCGGACCACTGCTCGTAACCTATACCTGGATTTACCACTAAATAAACCACTATAAAAAACGTGTACGCAGCCAGCACAACTGCACTAGCACGTTGAATAATCCAGTCGGATAGTCCGCTTCGCCCTAAATTTGTAACCGCAGTTACCATAACCACACCCCTGCTAAAACAATTAGTAATACTGCTAAACCGATGGCTATAGACGCGCTGCGTTTACCACCTTCCAGCGTTTCACCTATCCCCATATCCATTATCAAGTGCCGCACCCCCGCCACAAGGTGGTAGGCCGTCGCGGCCAAAACGGCCCATAAAATAAGTTTGACTAAGGGGTGACTCAGAGTTTCTTGCAAGTATGCAAACCCCTCCTCAGACGACAAGCTAGCATCCAGCATCCATAGCAAAACGATAACGCCGGCTAACATAGCCATGCCAGACACTCGATGCAAAATAGAAACTATGGCAGTGATTGGAAATTTAATGGTGGTTAAGTCTAAATTAACAGGTCGATTATTGTTCACGTTTACACAACACCTTGAATTCAAGATTTAAAGGCAGGAAGAACTTTTGCTGAGAGCCGCTCAACGAGTCAGATATGGCGAAAAAATATCCATGCGATCAATAAAACAACACCACTGAGCCGAAGTGACCTTGTTTTTAAATAGAAAAGCGTCGCAAGACGACCCTAATAGGCGCCGGCAATTATAGATAGGCGTCACAAAAATTACAAACAGTGTTAAGCACTTATAATCGCTTTGGTATAAAAAAACCAATAAAATCTAAGGCGCGCCTCAAACACCATTATTTTTGCACTACACCGGTGCGCCACCACATGTCTCGCCCGGTACAACCTTTACTCAAAGCCGTACTTTTAGCAGCCAGCGAACTTAACAAGCTCAAAACAGCAAAAGCTCTATGGGTGGATACACCACTCTTTTCTAGCCCTAATCACTGCAAGAAATACGCACGCAGATAAAATATAGATCAAAAACACATCAGCATAGCTAAATTTCAGCGTCAATCATCCCGCCATCAATACTCCATGAAAAACATATGCTATATATTGCAATTAGTCGCGCGCTGTTCGAGACAGGCGCGAAACACAGCAACCAAGCTAAGCCCAAAATTTGAGAGGCCGCATGACTTTTTAGGCTCTTTACCGCTTTGGCTGACCAAAATATAGCCAAACACATGAAATAGCTCTTGCATTATATATGTAATTGCAAATCCATGCATAAACCGAACTTTATGAGGAGTCTACTTGATGTCAGCAGCCGTATCCCTGGATGGCTTGTACCAATCCCTAGCTGGATTATAGATAATATCGAGCTTAATTTTGAATTAAGCATAGGGAAGGTGTTCCTCCGTCCAGACGCTCGAAAAAGTGTCCATAGGTGCCCTTATTGCAATCATCCCATGGGTGAAATGAGAACCACTGAGCGTCAAGTATTGGATCTACCCCTCGCTACAATTAAGGAAATGACAATTCAATTTACTACCACTCAGGGGAAGTGTTCACGATGCGAGAACTTCCATACTTTTTTGCCCGAAGGAATAAGGAGTAACGGACGGGCACCGAACGACTAAAAGTTTATGTGAGCAGGCCGTGTCGATTTATGCCTGTTAACAAAGCGGCCAGTTTTTTCCCAATCTCTGTTAACACTGCACGTCGCTGGGATAAAGATGTCTTACAACGATCCCTGCCGTCACATAATCTAGACAATCTTCACACCATTCTAGTGGATGAAACAAGTATTGGCAAAGGACACAACTATTTAGCCGCTGTACTGCGTTGTACTGAA
>JBLHGN010000239.1:0-5639 GCA_047616325.1 Lentisphaeria bacterium | reverse complement strand
CTAGTATCTTTTCCGCAGAGGTAGGCTTTACGAACACAGCGCGACACACAGTGGTAGTAGGGTGTGGCATCTAAAGAAACTAAGGCTTTGCGGGGGCGTGGCATATTTAAGTCCTTTTAATCACGTCACGTGTCTTTACATCCAGTGTGGATAAACATACAGTACGGCTTGGTTTGTGGGCAAGCTCTTATTGTGGGTGTCCATCTCACTTGCGTCTCCAGCTTCCTTCAGACTCCTCATTGGCCTACAATCACCGTTAATCCCTGTTGTGTAGCCGCTGTAGGTTTCTTCGGACGCCCTTGCTCTTGGCCTCTAATTCCCTCCTTCTAGGGCTACGGATGGATTTTCACCATCTATATGGCTAACATGCCAGTCACACTTGTGTTTCCGCTACGCTAGCACAAAACAATCAACTACATAAATGCGCCTGCTAAAGGCGTTATGCAAAAATAATATGATCCAATTAAGGTTAACTCAGAAGGTTCAAAAGTCAGCAGGAGTTAAACCTTCAAAGCTGCATGAGCCTACCGAAAGTGAATCCGTTTTTGGAGATTGGGTAGTGAATGCTTTTAATGACGATCGACGCAAACATCTAGTTTTTGTAAACGAAAGAACGCTACACTCGTTCGTCTTGACGTGCGTAAGGAAAGAGCACTACAAAAACATCAAAAATTCATTTCTGGTAGGCCTAATTCAGCTGTTAGAGCTAGATGGGTTTAGCCCGAGAGACATTCAACATTTGATGCTGGGCTATACTGAAATGCAGTTCACAAAAACTCACAGCCGAAAGGTTTTGGGTAATGTGAATGACCGTGTAAACCACTATCGATACGGTATATACGATAATGGTGGTATTGCCAACGCAGATATAGGAAAAATAACACATAATGTTAACCGTATGCCTCAAAGAAATATTGACTGGGATTTTTCCATAAAAGCTGTGGCGGATATCGCGAAAAATGCATCACAAAGGTAGCCAATTGACCTCCGCAAGCTTTCTTGGTTTTTGCAAAAAGACGCAAAAACACAATCCATCTTGCTCCGGCAATTGCTACCGGCGTTATGCGCTAAAACAATCATAGAGTCATTACAAATGAATACTGAAATAGAAATCAAAAAGTCTCCACTTTGCCAAACAGTGGAAAGCAATGAAAAGACAGTACAAGTAGAAATATACAGCGATGGAAATGGCAAGTGGCTTCTCGAAGTAGTTGATGAATATAATAATTCGACAGTATGGGAAGACCTATTTCCCTCAGACCAAGCCGCACTTGATGAACTCAATGACACAATCAAAACGGAAGGCATAGATTGTCTAATTGACCAAGTTCAGTGATTAAGCAAGATCGCATAACAAAAATAGGCAAGCGGCGCATAAACCCGCGCGCCTGCACTCGCATTAGAACCCACAGGTAAAATTACGTACAAGCGTCAAAATTATTTTTTAAATTATTGAAGATGAAAAATAGAGGACTATCTGCATAAGCAAAACATCCAACAGCCGCTGAGGCGGGTCTAGCTCTCAGAAAGCATAGTTTTCAAGAGAGTATTATGAAATATAAATGGAAAATTCAGTTTGTCGGGTTCTAGGTACAGGAGGCAACGGAATTCGTTAAATATTTATTAGAAAACCGTTTAAACCCCCTAGAAATATCCTTGTTTACATTTCAATCAAAACAGGTATTATCGTGGGTAAATTAATCGTTGGGGCTGGTCAAAAAACCAGTTCTAACAAAAGGATCTTGCGGACTTGGGTAAACTGTCACGTTTTTTGAAAAAACACGTAAAAAATCCGCCAATTCAGCCAAGCCGTCAATGCAGGCGTTATGTGTAGATTATGAAATCACTTGAAGAGCTGAGTTACCTAGCAATATCAACGTCGCAGACTGATCTAAGTGATCGAATCTCGGTTGTCTTTGATATTATGAAAAGCGGAGCTAAAGGTACAAATGCTGATTTTGCTCAAGCATTTTCTGATGTTATTGGCGATCAGCCGTATGCTGGCTCAATCTCTCTCGACGATGAAATTAATATTCTTGATTGGATATCAAAAACTTACGATGAAGAAAGCGAATCTTATATAGATGCAGTTGCAACCCTTTACTGCATGATGACATCAGACCGAGCACTAAATGAACTTCAAGAAAAATTATCATCAGCCAAATATTTATGGGTGCGGCAGATGCTTCAGGAGGCGCTAGATGCATTCACCCCAAACACATAACAAGAATATCTTGAGCGACCCATTTTGCGTCGCATGAAAAATACCAAGCAACACAAAATAGGCGCCAAATATTGGCGTTAGGCTTATTACGAAAAATTCGGACATTAAATTCTATGAGTGATCCAAAATATTTTGCTAAAGGCAGATGCACATGCGGAGAGATACACTACACGGTAAACTGTAAACCAATGTTTGTGCATTGTTGCCATTGCTCATGGTGTCAACGAGAAACTGGATCGGCTTTTGCGTTAAATGCTTTGATTGAAAGTAAACGTTTAAGCATCACAAAGGGTGTTATCGAAAAGATTCTAACCACGTCAAATAGTGGCGTTGGTCAAGTAATTGTGCGTTGCTCTGAGTGCCAAGTTGCACTATGGAGTCACTATGGCGCAGCAAAAGAAAAAGTGGCATTCGTAAGAGTAGGCACATTAGATAATCCGAATGTATGCCCACCCGATATTCATATATATACTTCTAGCAAACAATCTTGGGTCGAGCTGAGCGATACTGCTGCAAAAGTTGAAGATTTCTATCGCAGAAGTGAGCTTTGGCCAGAGGAGTGTGTAAGGAGATATAAAAGTGCAATTGAGGACTAACAAATGCATGCAACGGAAAAATTTCAGCTGTAAATATGACATCACGGCTTCGTTAAAATCAGTATCTTGGCATTATGGCGTGGTTTTAAAAGCCAGTTCACGTATTCCGTCCTGGCGACTTCGCTTAAGTAAAGTTATAGCCGGCAAAGTAATCTCCGCCATGTAGAAGCAGTTCAAAAAGTATGGTTTACTCTCTAAGCATTGTGGTTTCAGTGTTGGCTTTGCTCAGCAAAAGTTCCGCCTAGTGGCTCCACAGCGTACATTAATAGACGGTCGTAGCTGCCGTTGTAACAAGGTTCTCGAAGCGACATTTTTGTTGTCGCTTGAAAAAGACCAAGCAACAACAAAAATGCGCTTTATAACGGCGTCATATTTTTCATCAGGGTTTGAGTTTATATGGACATATTATTATATCCAATGTTTTTAATGGTGCTTTTAACTTTTATTGTTGCTTGTATCGCAGTCAAAGCCAGGTTCGCTAGCGTAAAAAACAAAACTGTAAGAGCTAATTTTTATAGCTTAATGAATGGACAGGAAGTTCCTGACATAATCACGAAAACTACACGTAACTTTAACAATCAATTTGAAGTGCCTGTATTATTTTACGTGGTTTGTTCTTTGTATATTTTCTGGGAAGTTAATAGCTATTTCGCTTTAATCGTCGCTTGGCTATTTATTGCTTTACGTATTGTGCATTCATGCATTCACTTAACCTATAATCATGTTTTACATCGTATGCTTACGTTCTGGTTTTCATTGCTATGCGTTATGGGGTTGTGGATAAACTTGTTGTTACAAAAAATATAAAAAGCTGTTAAAGCAGTAAAAAATTAAGTTGGCTGTTTTAGCTCCGCTCGACATTTTAGCCAACTAAACTTTTCCTCTTAACAGAGCGTTAGGCACTCAAACCATGAGAACAATAATAAATCGGACACGCACACTACCGTAATTGAAAAAATGGGCCAGCCTCAATGAGTTGGTCAAGTCACCTTGCTGTCGAAGTAGGTAGATGGGTAGTGCTGAGTTTTTGCGGCACGTATTACTTCGACAAACCGTAAATTCGGATATTTAGATATAGAGAATCAGCACGCTAAGAATCATCAGGCTTGGAGGGTGTGAGGCACATGTGGGGTTAGGTATTAGGAAAACATGGGGCAGGTATCGTTAAAAAAATGTCAACTTGCTAGGCTATGATTTTCTACATTCGAAAATTCGGGAAGAATCTATAAATTAAAGAGCTCAACAAAACCAGCGCCTTAGAGCATAGGTTGGACAGGCATTATCAAAGGCTTTGATTAGAGTGTGACGCAGGGCTCACTTGTTCTACTGTGGATAATATACAGGCATTGAGAGCTTATTATACAATATGCTTCCTTGGTCTTGGTATGACAGTCAACAATATATTTATCAATGCTGAGGTTAAGAAGAGCCTATTATTTTTGAAAATTCGAAACGAGAATCTTCACGGTCAGGTAATCATCCATTTAGGCCCATTAGATGCACCATTGGTTAAACGCCACATATTTTGTGTGTCGACAATTACAAGGAGTTAGCATGCAAGGCTCAGAAAGTTTAGAACCTACCTATTACGAATATAAAATCAAAAATGGTGACTCTCTTTCACTTATCATGCTTAAGATGTTTGGTGTTGGGTCACAAAGCAGTAAATATCAGACGACCATAAAGTATTTGTTGGCACTGAATCCTCACATTAATAACCCAAATTTGATTCGTGCGGGCAATGTACTTCGTCTTGGTGCAATACTCAGTACCCCAGCAACAAAATAAGGGCTACTCGAGCCCTTGGGTCAGCGTCGGCTCCACCCAAAAAAATGATCACCCAGCCGATACATACAACGATCAAAATAATTTCTGGGGCTTTCCTGGCTGGAACATAATTCGAAATATTTAACGGTGCCTGGTAGTATCGCATTTGGCGCGTCATCCAATTTGATGAGCCCAGGTAACGTCGGCTTGATCGACGAAGTCAGTGATCTCTATGCGCAGTATAAACCCGGTAAACTCAGTAAGAACCAGTACAGCTATCAGCGTAAAGTGTTATTGGATCGTTTTAAAAACAATATAGGCCCCGTTGAAAAGCTTTTGTTTGGCAGCAAAACTACCCATGAAAGTATGCACATTGCGCGTTCTGGCGGAGTTCCTGCCACGGCGCACATCGCAAAACATGCGGCCCGTATTAATACCTTGGCCAAAATCACTCGCACTGGCGGGCTTGTGCTCGCAGGTGCGGGTGTGGCCGAGTCCTGTATGCAGATTGCCAATACTGAAAATCAAAGTAAGAAGAATGAAATCCTAGTGGAGACCGTTGTTAGTACAGTTGTGGGTTTGGCTGGGGGGGTAATGGTAGAGAACGTGCACGAAATATCATCCGGATTCCAATAGACTATAATTTGAAGTAAAATTCTATTTTTTGGTGAAAATGCTAAATGAGTTCGCTCTATTGTGAAGAGCACGAAGAAGAAATGGCTAATTTCTACGACAGCTTATCTGAAAATGATCGTCGACGTTATGCAGCCGTTGAGGCGAAGAAAATTGGACATGGAGGTACCACATATATTTGTTCGTTATTTGGCTGTGATGATAAAACGGTTAAAAAAGGCATGCTGGATCTTCATGTTGATGAAGCACTTCAGCAGGCGAGTGTCCGAGCACCCGGAGGGGGTAGAAAAAGGGCTCTTTACCACTTTGGCTGACCAATTTCTCTGAATTTCCAAGTTCCGGTTGTTCGGTAAATTTCAAAGTTTTATCAGGTAGCAAGTGCTTCTTGCCTAATTTTTAGATAGAGATATTCCATGTCT
>JBLHGN010000238.1:0-5656 GCA_047616325.1 Lentisphaeria bacterium | reverse complement strand
CGTGCTTAAGCGTTCCTTTTCATCCTCACACTGTTGCTTGCGTTGATCAACAATTTGCTTTTGAAGCTCTTCGGCATCAACGGCCGTGCCTGTTTTTTTTCCAGTATCCGTGTGTTTTATTTCTGAAGAGTTGCCATAAGTCTTAATTTTAACGGCCTGAACGCCTTTTGGCGGGGTAGATCCATATTCCACAACGCCGTTTTCCCCGACCCAGCGATAATAATCTTCGCCAAATGCAGCGCTGCTTACAAGTGAAAAGAGCAGTATGCTAAATGAAACAAAAGTATTGGTTCTGGCACCCATTTGTAACTCCGGCTTATTATCGTTTATGTGTTTGCATATTCAATTAAGTTGACACGATTGTAAAGTATAACCAAATTTTTGCCGCTGCTGCGTATCACAGCGGCCATTTGACTGTTCGACAGTAAATTGACAGGATAATTCGCTGCAATGCAGCGCGTCGGTATTGACTTTACAGCCGAATTAGCGACAATTGTATATCGCGAGATGGTGCGCAGAGTCAGCTTTCCAACCCAAGCAAGATTCTCACGGGGCAGTAAACCACTAACCCGACCATCCAAAGTAGCTAGGGCGCACAACCGACGCGCGCTATCGGAGGCAATACCATCCTTTTCGCCGCAAATCCGGGAATACTCAAACCAAACAACTAGGTCTGCGGTCATCTATTGCAAGTGCAATACGGATGATACGTAGATGTTTTCGATTTTGAGCAGAGTCATTGCCTTAATTCGAGAATTTGCATGGGTCTAAAGGTCTCTCGCAATCGATGTTTCGCAATTGAGTGCTCATCGTAAGATATATCTTGCAAGAACCGCGGATCAGTTCGGAAATAGAATTCAGTAAAACAAAGAGGAATACAGCGTGGAAAAACTCTCCGGTGGAGATATGTTAATTCGGTCCTTAGCCGACGAGGGAGTCGATATCTTATTCGGCTACCCTGGTGGTGCGGCACTTCATATTTATGATGCAATTTTCAGGCAGGACAAAGTACAGCACATTCTTGTCCGTCATGAGCAGGCGGCTACTCATGCTGCCGATGGTTATGCGAGATCGACAGGGAAGACCGGCGTGGTGTTGGTTACTTCCGGGCCGGGGGCTACTAATGCCATCACCGGAATTGCCACTGCCTATATGGACTCAATTCCCATGGTGGTGATATCGGGGCAGGTCGTATCGGATAAAATTGGCGAGGATGCGTTCCAGGAAACCGACATGGTGGGTATCTCTCGCCCCATTGTTAAACATAGCTTTTTGGTGAAAGATCAGCGCGACATACCTGCCATTGTAAAAAAGGCATTTTATATTGCGTCTACTGGTCGTCCGGGTCCTGTGGTCATTGATGTGCCCAAAGATATTACTAATCCAGTCGACAAATTCGACTACGAATACCCCAGTAAAATAAAACTTCGTTCGTATACGCCGGCGTCCAAAGGGCATAGTGGTCAGATTAAAAAGGCTGTGCAGCTCTTACTTGCTGCGCGGCGCCCGACGATATATGCCGGCGGCGGTGTTATATTGGGTAACGCTTCGCCGCAACTCACCGAAATGACTAAGCTGTTGAATTATCCCATAACCAATACACTTATGGGCTTGGGGGCTTATCCTGGAACCGACAAGCAGTTTTTGGGCATGTTGGGCATGCATGGCAGTGTAGAGGCCAATACCGCTATGCATCATGCCGATGTGATTTTGGCTGTGGGTGTACGGTTTGACGATAGGGTCACCAATACGCCAGGTAAATTTTGTCCCTCGGCTAAGATAATTCATATCGATATCGATCCCGCCTCAATTTCAAAAACTATTACCGCTGATATTCCTATTGTGGGTGCAGTAGATAGTGTGCTGGATGAAATGCTGGTGCTGCTTAAATCTTCAGATGAAAAGCCCGATAAAGCGGCTTTAGATAGTTGGTGGCGGCAGATAGAAGAGTGGCGCGGGCGCTATAGCATATTGCTAAAACCCAATTATCAAGCCAGCGAAATGATAAAGCCGCAAGAAGTAATAAAGACCTTATATGAAGTTACCAAAGGCGATGCTTTTGTTTGCTCGGACGTTGGTCAGCATCAGATGTTCAGTGCCCAATACTACCAATTTGATAAACCCCGTCGCTGGATTAATTCTGGTGGCTTGGGCACCATGGGTTTTGGGCTGCCGGCGGCCATGGGGGTGCAGTTTGCTCACCGCGATGCGACCGTAGCTTGCGTAACCGGCGAGGGGAGTATTCAAATGTGCATTCAAGAACTGTCTACCTGCAAGCAATATAACTTACCGGTAAAAATTATCTGCATTAACAACCAAGCCCTTGGCATGGTGAAGCAATGGCAAGATATGCAATACGGCGGCAGGCATTCTGAAAGCCTCTATGAGGATTCTCTGCCAGATTTTGGCAAGTTAATGGAGGCATACGGTCACGTGGGTATCAAAGTTACGCGCCGAGAGGATCTCAAAGCAAAAATGGAGGAATGTTTCGCTATGAAAGATAAAACTGTGTTTATGGATATATATGTAGATCCCAACGAGCACGTGTATCCTATGATGGTTCCTCCGCCCAACGGTTCAATGCGCGATATGTGGCTCAGCAAAACGGAGCGCACCTAATGAGAAAACGAATCATATCGCTACTGATGGAGAACGAGCCGGGGGCCTTATCCAGGGTTGTCGGACTGTTTTCTCAAAGGGGCTACAACATTGAATCGCTAACTGTGGCGCCTACAGAAGATGCGACATTGTCGCGACTTACTCTCACCACTATAGGCACCGACCATAAAATCGAACAAATAACCAAGCATCTCAATCGCTTGGTCGATGTGGTTAAGTTGGTGGATTTGACCGAGGGTGCACATATCGAGCGCGAACTTATGTTAATTAAGTTGCGAGCAAACGGTAGTCAGCGAGCGGAAATCAAAAGGTGCGTGGACATCTTTCGCGGTCAAATTGTCGATGTGACTGCATCGGTCTATACCATCCAAATAACAGGGGCGAGCGACAAACTCGACGCGTTTTATCAAGCCGTTGGTGAAGCTTCTATTATCGAGGTTGTGCGTTCGGGAGTTTCGGGAATAGGTAGAGGTGAAAAAGTTCTAAGTTTATAATTGGCGAGCTTGTGCAAAAAGAGCTTTGCAGTAGGTAGCGAGCTTTTGTGATATGCGTTTTAGCCATAGGAGTTAAAATTAGTAAAACTACCGGGCATATTCAGCCCTTAAACATTAATGTATACAAACATCCAGACACGGGAAATTTAAAATGCACGTTTACTACGATAAAGATTGCGACCTTTCCATTATTCAAAGTAAAAAGGTGGCAGTAATAGGTTACGGGTCTCAAGGCCATGCACACGCTAACAACCTCAAAGATTCCGGCGTACAGGTTACCGTAGGTTTGCGTCCTGGTTCTGCCTCTGCGAAAAAAGCAGAAACGATGGGTTTGACTGTCAAAAAAGTTCCCGAGGCCGTAGCAGAGGCTGATGTGGTGATGATTTTGACTCCCGATGAGTTTCAGTCGCAGCTATATAATAATGAAATTGAGCCCAACTTAAAAAAAGGCGCAACGATAGCTTTTGCTCACGGTTTTGCCATCCATTACAATCAAGTTGTCCCTCGCGCGGATCTCGACGTGATTATGATTGCACCTAAGGCGCCAGGTCACACCGTGCGTTCAGAGTTTGTAAAAGGCGGCGGTATTCCTGATTTGATCGCAATTCACCAGGATGCTTCTGGCAAAGCCAAAGAAGTGGCACTGTCTTATGCTAGCGGCGTAGGTGGTGGTAGAACGGGCATTATAGAAACTACTTTTAAAGATGAAACTGAAACAGATTTGTTTGGTGAGCAGGCTGTACTTTGTGGTGGTGCGGTAGAATTAGTGAAAATGGGTTTTGAGACACTTACAGAAGCGGGTTACGCCCCAGAAATGGCCTACTTTGAATGTTTGCACGAGCTCAAGCTGATTGTGGACTTGATGTACGAAGGAGGAATAGCCAACATGAACTATTCTATATCCAACAACGCTGAATACGGCGAATATGTAACGGGTCCAAAAATTATTAACGAAGAGTCGCGCAAAGCGATGAGGCAAGCCCTAAAGGAAATTCAGCAGGGTGAGTATGCCAAGAAGTTTATTCTTGAAGGTCAGGCCAACTATCCTTCAATGACAGCGTGGCGGAGGAACAATGCAGCCCATCCCATTGAACAGGTGGGTGAGCGGCTGCGTTCAATGATGCCTTGGATCGAAAGTAACAAAATTGTTGATAAGAGCAAAAACTGAGTTTGGCTCTTTCATGAAAATATCGAAGCGCGGCCTTAGCCGCGTTTTTTATTGGCAATTGTTAGAGGTGAATAACTATGACATCTACTCCAAACGACCGCTCCAACCATGAAGAAATGGGGATGGACGTACCGGACGGTCTACCGGTTGATGAGCATGTCGAAGAGATTTCGGAAAATGGCAGAAAAGTTAGGCGTAAAGGGGTCTATCTCCTGCCCAACCTTTTTACAACCGGTGCTCTTTTCGGTGGTTTTTTTGCGATAGTTTCCGCGATGGACGGTAATTTTGCCAATGCGGCGCTAGCGATTTTTGCCGCCCAGATTCTAGATGGGTTTGACGGTCGCGTTGCGCGTATGACCAACACCGAAAGCGCCTTTGGTACGGAGTTTGATAGCTTGTCGGATATGGTGTCTTTCGGTCTTGCTCCAGCCATCGCAGCATACAGCTGGGCTCTACAGCCGCTTGGTAAGCTGGGCATGGCTGCAGCCTTCGTATTTACGGCTTGCGCAGCATTGCGACTGGCCCGCTTTAATACCCAGGTTGGCGTCACTGACAGTCGGTATTTTACTGGTCTAGCTAGCCCGCCGGCAGCCACATTAGTGGCTTCTGGTATATGGCTTGGCAGTCAGCTCGAATTGACAACAGAAATTTCCATTGCCGCGGCAATTATTATTAGCTTTGTCGGCCTGATGATGGTTTCTAATATGAAGTACCAGAGCTTTAAAGGCTTAGACAAAAACAGGCGCGTGCCGTTTGTGGCAATGCTGATAACCATGTTGGTATTTATAGCTGTCATCATCGATCCGCCCAAGGTTCTTTTTCTTTTAGCATTTACATACGCACTTTCGGGACCGGCAGGTTGGATCTGGAGTTGTTTGTTTCCGCGAAAAGAAGAAGTAAAACCGTAAAAACATTGTCGGCAGGTTTGTTGTATTGATGTTTCGTTACTAGAATGTGGTGTGTCGCTTTAAAAACAGGCAAATTGTCCGTAAATTAAGCATGCAAAACACGTTACAAAATTAATTTAAATAATGGTTGACCGTCTTATCGCTCATCGGCATAATGCGCCTCCTCCTGACCAGCAGGGTCGGTTCAGGGGGCAGGTTTAGCACTCTATTGAGTCGCAGATGTTTGCGGTTACTTGCCTCAGGGCAAGGTGAAAGTAGTTGTTTTCATGTTTTTTTTGATTTTTTTTACTTGCAGGTCAATAAAAAAAATCAAAAATAAAGCTTGCTAAGTATGATGAGGTGCGTATAATGCGCCTCCTCGGTTGAGACGAAGCTCTCGCCGAAAGCTCTTTAACAAGTTGATCAAGCAATGCGTGTGGGCGCTTGTGGGTTGGTGATGTGACAGATTACCTCATGTTTTCTCTCTT
>JBLHGN010000237.1:0-5725 GCA_047616325.1 Lentisphaeria bacterium | reverse complement strand
TGATTGGTGATTGGTGATTGGTGATTGGTGATTATTTTTTGTCTATTAAGTTGTTATCCTGAGTCGGCGTTCAATTAGCTTATTGGTGATAAATATTTTTTTAAAATTCTTTGCTCCGGCACTCCGGTGGCCGGGCACCCCGAGCATCAAAAGCCTAGGTATGCTTTCGTGATCCAACTACGCTTTCTAGATTGAACATGAGCCGTGGTGACTTGCCTATAGATTACTTTCCATTATCTGCATTGCTTGGATGCGGGCCTCTACTAGTTTAGTGGCCCTATCTTTCATATCATTAGGCATATAGCTGTGAAGAATTACGTCGATAATTTTCTTCTTGTTAGCTAGCAGTTTAATAATAAAGGTTCGAATGGGTCTTTCCTGCAGGTCAAGCCGACGCCCCAATTCAAGGAAGTCGTATCCCGTATAATACCCATAGTGATTGTACATATCGGTAAAATATTCACCATCGCCAAGGTCATTAAGTAGCCCCAGCGCTAGATAGCCCAAACCTTCTTCGTCTCGTTTAAAAGCATCGCAAAACAAGCAATCGTAGTTTGGCGTTAACTTATCGTAATAATGGCTGCTGTTATCAGGCAAACGCTGCACGCTTATATTCTTCAAGTGCAGGTCATTATTTCCTATGACGTAAGCCAGTATCACTCGCCGAACGAAGTCTAATACAGCAACTTGCTTACCCTTAGTTACGTCATTAACCAGCTTGCCGGCTTCTTCATAGGTAAGGTCGTATTTACGCTCGCTGGGAAGATCGGCGCACTGCATAAGATCTTCTTGATGTAACTTGTCGCCATTGCTTTGACGATCAAATCGCTTAACGATGCAGACCCGTTCACCACCCTCGAAAGTCACCAGTCCACACTGGGCGGTATCAATACCCATAAGTCTACTAACTTGCATGGCAGCATGTTCGTTTTCAGCCGCGTTGGGATAGGCTTCGGGGCTGAGTTTTAGTATGTATTCACCCCCTTGGGCCGTTGCCACTAACTCATGCTTTTCATTTTCTTTAAGCGATAGCTTTTGCTGAACGCCGGATATAGACATACCTAGAATGTGTTGTTTGCTGTTCTGAAAAAATTCAGCGCGCGAAAAGGGAAGGCAAGGGTTGACCTTGGCACTGCCAAATAGCATCTTAAATTCGCCGTTATGATAACCCGCTTTACTTTGCTTTCCAGTGAGTTTTTTTAGGCTGATGTTGCAGTATTCAGTGGTCATTTTTAGTTAACTTTGGTGCTGTTAAAATGAATAAATAAATGAATGAATGAATAAATAAATTAGCGATGGCACTCATTTTCTTAAAGAGAAAGATTACGCCTTCAAGGGGGTAATGGTGACCGCACCTATTAGGTCGAGACCGTTTATCAACAGTAAACCGAACCTGTCGTTTTCGTCGATTTTTTGCTCCCGTGATTGTAATTTTCGCAACCACCCTTCAGACACCAGGTTTTCAAAAAAACCAGGCAGACACCTGCTCTGGAATGGGGCGTCTTGCAGCGGAAAGGTGAAACTGATGGGTGTGCCGCCAGCAAGATAGTCCGCGTGATAAGCAAACAGAAAGCCTTCGGGGGTTTCGCTTAGCGCGCCTGCCAAGCGCCCATTATAGAAAACCTGTGCTACTCGCCCCGATGTTGCATCCATTAACCTATCCACAACTTCATGCCGAGTGCGCGCGCTACATTTCCTACGCTATCCAATCTGGCGCGGGCGTTTCCTCGCTCAATTTTGTTCAGCGTTGCATACGCTATACCCGAAAGCTCACAAAGATCGTTCAATGTTAAGCCCTGCTTCTTTCGTTCTGCACGTATTCTCTGCCCGGCATCTTCAATGGGAGCAAAGGATGCCGACTGCGCGGCCATTGCCGCTTCTTTTTGTGCCCTGGCCATGCGTTTACGCACCTCACCTAGCAAAGCATCAAGATCTACACTGTCTAGAGCACCAGAACTAACTGGCGTAAATTTATCCATTATTCTATACACATTCTATGTTTATCATAATTAATGTATCTTATTTTAAATATAAAATAGTAACAATTGCTTATAATGACATTATTTAGATTTTTTACACACATTTGTATCTTATAGCATACCTTTAATGCGAATAGATATTTTATTATGTGTATTTATACGATATATAGCTCAAATTATATTGCATATAATACTTTTTTGGATTTAACAGAAGGGAACTCACAAAACAGGGGACAGGGGACAGGGGACGGGGGACGGGGGACGGGAAACAGGGAAACAGGGAAACAGGGAACGACAGGATTACATCGCTATACATTGTGAGGCGTAATTTTTCCCCTTGGTATTTGCGCTCGCATCTCTGCCTAAAAATCACCGTTGCATTCTCACCGCAACAAAAAATGGAAAGGCGTACTGCAGCCAGCTAGTGCCCGTCCATAAATGGCTCGGCTATCAACGCTTCCATTTAATATTGCAGCCGATACTTGGATATTGCTCTGCTGAAATCGTTGAACCGCTCAATAGCGCATCCATCGCGGCCCGAAGATCCCTCCCCGTAACCGGATCGTTATTGCCAGGCCTAGCGCCATCCATTTGACCGCGATAAACGCATAGAGAACCCGAATCAAATAAATAAAAATCGGGCGTACAGGCCGCCTCATACGCTTTTGCGACTACTTGACTCTCATCGTAGAGGTAGGGGAACGGCAAGCCTCTAGATTTAACCAAACTCACCATTTTATCTGGCGCATCGGCGGGATAAGAGCGTACATCGTTACTATTAATTGCAACAAAGCCAATGCCTTGGGCCAGATAATCATTGGCCATTTCGACAATTCCGTCGAGCACGTGAATCACAAAAGGGCAATGATTGCACATAAATATCACAACGGTGCCGCGTGCTCCACTGCAGTCTTGCAGGTTCTGTTTTTTACCCGTGAGAGGTTCGAGCAGTGAAAAACTGGGGGCCTTTGTTTGCAAAGGGAACATATTCGAAGGCGTTAGCGACATAATTTTTTACCTTATTGGTGCGTTTACACTTTTACTCTAAAAATCGGCAGCACCGGGCGTACGCGGAAAGGGTATTGCTTCACGGATATTGTCCATACCGCTGATGTAATTTATCAAACGCTCAAATCCCAGACCAAAGCCAGCATGAGGCACTGTGCCGTATCGGCGCAGGTCCCTATACCACCACAAATGATCGGCGGTTTCTTGGTCGGGGAAGCGCGTATCGAGCACGTCGAGCCGCTCTTCACGTTGACTGCCGCCAATAATCTCTCCAATACCGGGCATGAGTATGTCCATCGCCGCTACGGTTTTTTCGTCATCGTTTAAACGCATGTAAAAAGCTTTGATGTCTTTGGGGTAGTTTTTAAGAATCACGGGGCCCTTAACGTGTTGCTCGGCGAGAAAGCGTTCGTGTTCGGAGGCGAGATCGATGCCCCACGTAACCGGATATTGGAATTTTTGACCGCTCTTTTGCAGTATGTCAATGGCGTCGGTGTAATCCATATGAACAAATTTAGAATCCACTACGGCGCTTAAACGAGTGATTACATCTTTATCGATGCGTTGCTCGAAAAACGCCATATCGTCGGCGCGTTTTTCCAATATTTGTTTGATGCAATGCTTTAAAAAGTCTTCCGCCAAGGCGGCATCGTCTTCAAGGTTCGCAAAAGCAATTTCGGGTTCGATCATCCAGAATTCTGCGAGATGTCGGCCGGTGTTGGAATTCTCGGCGCGAAAGGTAGGGCCAAAGGTATAGACCTTGGACATAGCCAAACAGTAGGCCTCCACATTTAACTGGCCAGATACAGTGAGAAAGCTTTCTGCTTCAAAAAAATCCTTCTGGAAATCAACCTTACCTTTGTCGTCGCGAGGCAAATTGGCAAAGTCCAATGTGGAAACTCTAAACAGCTCCCCCGCGCCCTCGCAATCGCTGGCGGTAATGATCGGCGTGTTCACCCAATGAAAACCATTATCGTTAAAATAATTGTGTATTGTATTGCTTAACGTATTGCGCAATCGAGTGACCGCGCCAATCGCGTTGGTGCGTGGGCGCAGGTGCGCTTGCGTGCGCAAATACTCAAAGGTATGGCGTTTTTTCGCGATGGGATACGTCTCCGGATCGTCGACCCAACCGACCACTTCAATAGATGAGGCTTGAATCTCCACGGCCTGACCCTGCCCTTCGGACGCCACAAGCACCCCCATTGCGATAATAGAGCAGCCTGCCCCCAAGCGGGTGATTTCACTTTCGTAGTTCGATGTTGTTTCTGGCACTACTAGCTGAATGGCGTCAAAACATGAGCCGTCGTGCACGGCGACAAATGAAATGCCTGCTTTGGACGTTCGACGGGTTCTCACCCAGCCTTTAACGGTTACCTTGTCGCCAATTGCCACCTTGGATTGCAATATGTCGGCGATGGAATAATGTTTCATTCTCTAGTCTCTCTTTTTCATGGTTTTATGTTATTGCACCCAAGTAAACGATTGACGGCATTCAAACCGTAACAGGCCTACCTTAACTTAATCGTACCCGTTCTTCAGTACTATTTATTAAAACAAGAGGAACCAGAAAAACAAGAAGAGCGAGAAACCATGCCGACAGAAATATACGATAAACATGCGTCTCGGTTTTAAGCCCTAAACGCATCAAATCTTTAGCCTCTATAACGGCCCACATTGATCGACGAGTTTTGGTAGAACATAAAATAAAGTCATTTGCGGCTGCGGTTATGGGGGGTCAAAGGAATGATAGCTAGTGGACTGCAAAGTTTCTTTTAAGTCCTGCATTATTAATAGTGCGAACGTCTAATGTTGCGTAATTTCTTCGGGCTTACTCTCCAGGGCCTCTACATCATTAGGCGTGAATTCCTGTTCCAAGATATCGTCGTAATCGCGTATACGAGTAACGTATTGAACGGGTTCGTTGCCACGCGCATAACCATAACGTAAATCTGTATAATATTTTTTGTCGCTCAAGAGCGGTAATACTTCTTTTATATCCGTCCAAATGTACGGGCTTTTTCCGAGCTTTTTTGCCAACATTTGTGCATCGCGAAAATGGCCGCGCCCCACATTGTAAGCGGCGAGAGCCATCCAGGTACGGTCCGGCTCAAGCACTTCTTCGTCAAACATGTTTTGCATTCGTGCAAAGTATTTTGCGCCGGCAAATATATTTTGTTCGGCATTCAAACGACTGGTAACACCCAGAGACTTGGCTACCGGCAACGTTAACATCATTATACCGCGCACCCCGGTCGGGCTCTTGGCGCGAGGATTCCAATGAGATTCCTGATAACTCTGCGCCGCTAACAATGCAGGGGGAATATCATATTTTTGCGCGGCCTCGATAAACATGGCCTTATATTTTGGAAGTCGCGACTTAATGCGGCGTTTAAATTTTTGGATATCCACATAGTCAAATGCCTCTATATGGCCAAAGTATTTTTCGTTCATTTGCTCAAAATTACCGCTGGCTTGATAGGCTGTAAACCAGGTTTTAATGACTTGGTTAAGCGCCGGATTATTTTGCTCAAACATCCACGCTAATTGAGCGCCCTCTTGCAGGGTGTAACGCTTGGCAATTTCAGGATAATAGCGGCGATTAATGCTAAAAATACTTGAATCACTAATGGTGCATTGCACTTGCTGGTCGCGCACTTTTTCCAGCAGTTTCGGCGTGCTAACGCTGGCGTCGGTATCTATCTTAATCGTCGGATAGTTCGCCCGCATTGTCTCGA
>JBLHGN010000236.1:0-5763 GCA_047616325.1 Lentisphaeria bacterium | reverse complement strand
GTCTCCACCCACTTCTTTTTCAAACTGCCGGAATTCACCGATTTTTTACAACAGTGGACGCGCGCCGGTCACTTGCAAAATGAAGTGGCCAACAAACTGGCCGAATGGCTGGATAGCGGCCTACAGGAGTGGGACATATCGCGCGATGCGCCCTATTTTGGTTTTGAAATCCCCAACCAGCCCGGCAAGTATTTTTACGTATGGCTAGATGCCCCTGTGGGCTACATGGCCAGTTTTAAAAACCTGTGCGAAAAACGCCAAGATCTCGATTTCGATGAGTACTGGAAGCGCGACTCTAGCTGCGAGCTCTACCATTTTATCGGTAAAGACATCGTCAATTTTCACGCCTTGTTCTGGCCTGCCATGCTCAGCGAGGCGGGCTACCGCACCCCCACAAAAGTGTGTGTGCACGGGTTTTTAACCGTGGATGGCAAGAAAATGTCCAAGTCTCGCGGCACGTTTATCAACGCGCGCACGTATCTGGAACACCTGGAGCCAGAATACTTGCGCTACTACTATGCCTGTAAGCTTTCCGGTGGCGTGGACGACCTGGATTTAAACACCGAAGACTTCGTCACCCGAGTTAATTCCGACCTGGTGGGCAAAGTGGTGAATATTGCCAGTCGCACCGCCAAGTTTATCGCCAAGTCGGGCGGGGTCTTGTCCAACACCATTGCGAACCCCGAGCTGTGGCAAAAATTTATCGACGCCAACACCGCGATTGCCGAACTATATGAAGCGCGGGAATACAGCAAAGCCATGCGCGAAATAATGGCCCTGGCTGACGCCGCCAACGAATACATCGCCGAACAAGCTCCCTGGAAGCTGGCAAAGCAAGCGGGCAATGAACAGCGTGTTGTGGATGTGTGCAGCCTCGGCGTTAATTGCTTTCGTCTGCTTATGACCTACCTGGCTCCGGTGCTGCCCAAAACTGCGCAAGCTTCCGAGGCTTTTTTAAATTCAGACCTAAGCTGGCCGACACGTTTTGAATTTTTAGGCGAACACCGTATTGAAGAATTCACACCACTCATGACGCGCATAGACGCCAAAAAAGTAGAAGCCATGATCGAAGCCAGCAAACAGGAAGAAAATATAAAAGTAAGTGAAGCGAGCGAATCCTGGCTGGCTAAAGACCCACTTGCAGAAGAAATTGATTTCGACGATTTTGCCAAAGTAGATTTACGGGTCGCGCTTATCGTCAATGCCGAACACCTTGAGGGCGCCAACAAGCTACTGCGCCTCACACTTGATCTAGGCGATGAAACACGCAATGTCTTCGCTGGTATTAAAAGTGCGTACAAGCCCGAAGATTTGATTGGTAAACATACGGTAATGGTTGCAAACTTAAAGGCCCGAAAAATGAAGTTTGGCTTGTCCGAAGGCATGGTGCTGGCGGCAGGACCAGGCAAAAAAGATATTTTCATACTGCAACCCGACGCCGGCGCGCTGCCAGGCATGCGGGTAATGTAGGTGGTTAGGTTACAGGTTTAAAGATTACAGATTACAGATTACAGATTACAGATTACAGATTACAGATTACAGATTACAGATTACAGATTACAGATTACAGATTATTGGTTATTGGTTACCCGTTATCCGTTCTTTACCCGTTACCTGTTATCCGTTCCTTACCTGTTATCCGTTCTTTACCCGTTACTTCAATTTAAAAACAACTTAGGCAAATTGGTCTTAGGCCACTCACCCACTAGACTTAGTAAAATCGAACATGACTGAATTCGCGTTAATTCTATTGAGTACTGTACTGGTCAATAATTTTGTCCTGGTGCAGTTTTTGGGCTTGTGCCCATTTATGGGGGTTTCCAATAAACTGGAAACGGCCATAGGTATGAGCACGGCCACCACCTTCGTACTCACGCTCGCCTCGGTGTGCAGTTACATGGTGTATACCTGGGTGCTGGTGCCGCTGGACATCACCTACCTAAAAACCATTTCGTTTATTTTGGTAATCGCCGCGGTAGTACAATTTGCAAAAATGTTTATCGAAAAAACCAGCCCGCTGTTGTATCGCGTGCTGGGTGTGTTTTTGCCCTTAATCACCACCAATTGCGCGGTACTCGGTATCGCTCTGCAAAACACCAATAAGGCCCGCACTTTTTTTGAGTCGACTTTGTACGGCTTTGGTGGCGCGCTGGGTTTTTCTCTGGTGCTTATTCTCTTTTCCGCCATGCGCGAGCGCCTAGCTGTAGCCGATGTGCCCACACCATTTAAAGGCGCAGCGGTGGGAATGATTACCGCTGGTTTAATGTCACTGGCTTTTATGGGCTTCGCCGGCCTAGCAAGCTTCGGCGCAGGGAATTAATCACACCGATGATAGATTTTATTCTCCAGTCCCCCATTATTAGCGCCCTTATCGCGTTTGGCACTCTGGCCGCGGCATTTGGTGCCGTGCTCGGCTATGCCGCCATCACCTTTAAAGTGGAGGGCGATCCACTGGTCGAGCAGATCGACGCCCTACTGCCGCAAACCCAGTGTGGCCAGTGCGGACATCCCGGCTGTCGCCCCTATGCACAAGGCATAGCCGACGGCGAAGCCATCAATAAATGCCCCCCCGGCGGTCATACCACCATCAATGCTTTAGCCAACCTTCTCGATATAGAAGCACCCTCGCTAGACGAAGAGCACGGCGAAGAATCGGAGGTGAAAAAGGTCGCCTTTATTCGCGAAGACGAGTGTATCGGCTGTACAAAATGTATTCAGGCCTGCCCGGTTGACGCCATTCTTGGTGCGGCCAAACACATGCACACGGTTATCGCCTCAGAATGCACGGGCTGCGATTTGTGCGTAGAGCCCTGCCCAGTCGACTGCATCGATATGCTTCCAGAGTCCAGTGGACTCGCCCAATGGAAATGGCAACTGCCACCGCCAAGTACAATTATTGCTACAGACCGCCCCCTACCTCAACACGAGGAGAGTGCAGCGTGAGCAAGGTGTGGAATATTCCTGGTGGCATTCATCCACCCGAGCACAAAACCCAGTCTAACACTGCGCCCATTGCTAGCATTCCGCTGCCAAGCCATATAATAGTGCCGCTCAGCCAGCACATAGGCGCGCAGGCAATCGCTTCGGTAAACATTGGCGATCGCGTGTTAAAAGGGCAGTGCATTGCCGATGCACAGGGCATGGTCAGCGCTCCCGTGCACGCGTCCACTTCCGGCATCGTCAGAGATATTGACGAACACTTTATACCCCACCCTTCGGGCCTGCGCGCGCCTTGCATTGTTATTGAAGTGGATGGCAAAGACGAATGGACAGAACGCAGTGAATGCCTCGACTTCAGTAGCCTAGACCACTTTCAGCTGGTCGATAAAATACGCGACGCCGGCATTGCCGGAATGGGTGGCGCGGGCTTTCCAGCGGCGGTAAAACTCAACCCCCGCTCCGACCGTAAAATTCATACCCTCATTTTGAACGGCACCGAGTGTGAACCCTACATTACCGCCGACGACGTATTGATGCGCGAATACGCGGACGAAATTGTTGCCGGAGCGCTATTGTTTAGCCACATACTGGGTGGCCCCGAACGCACCATTATCGGTATTGAAGACAATAAACCCGAAGCCATCGAAGCCATGCAAAGGGCGCTGCGCGAATGCAAACTAGTGCCTGCGGAAATCAACAGCGCCGCCAACACCATAGAAGTAGTCAGCTTTCCAACCAAGTACCCCTCCGGCGGCGAGAAACAACTGATTCAAATTCTCACCGGCAAACAGGTGCCCAGCGGAGGCCTTCCCTCCCACATAGGCATAGTGGTGCAGAACGTGGGAACGGCCCAAGCGGCCTATCGAGCGGTGCGCTACGGCGAGCCACTTATCAAGCGTATTACCACGGTGGTTGGCGAGGCGCTTGAGAGCCAGGGCAATATCGAAGTGTTATTGGGCACGCCCATTCAGCACATTCTCGAGCAGCACGGTTTTCAAGCAGAAAAGAGCGAGCGGCTTATTATTGGCGGCCCAATGATGGGCTACACCCTAGAACACACCGAAGTACCGGTGGTGAAAACCACCAATTGTATATTGGTGCCCAGTCGCGCGGAATTGCCCGAGCCGCCGCCCGCTCAGGCCTGTATTCGCTGCGGCATGTGCGCCGAAGCCTGCCCCGCCAGCCTGCTGCCACAGCAATTGTTTTGGTACGCTCAAGCCGAGGATACGGAACAATTACAGGCCCACAATCTATTCGACTGCATTGAGTGCGGCGCGTGTTCTTATGTATGCCCCAGCAATATTCCCCTAGTGCAATATTATCGCGCCTCTAAGGGCAGTATTCGACAGCAAGAAAAAGCAAAGCAGGATTCCGACCGTGCTCGTCAACGTTTTGAATTTCGCCAAGTGCGCATGGAAAAAGCCGAAGCTGAAAAAGAAGCCAAACGCATTGCCCGCAAGGCCGCCGCCGAAAAGGTAAAATTAAAATTAGCCCAAACGCCAACGACAAAACCAGAGAAGCAAAACAGCACAGCCAAAAACGAAGCAACCGCCGCTCACGACCCGCAACAATTACCAAAGTTGGAGCGAGCCCTCAGCAGTGCGGAAAGTCGTTTAGAACGCGCTAATAAACAGCTTGAAGTGTGTCGCCAGGAAGGCGACTTGAGTCGCGTAGAATCTCTGCAGGCACGCATCAAACAAGCCGAGTTAAATGTGAGCGACGCCCAGGCAAAACTAGATGCCCACACCTCGGCAGCCGCGCACACAACACAAACGAATACATCAGCCGCCTCGGCGCAGGAAAACCGCATCAAAGAAAAGCTGGTGCAGTCTCCTGCGATGAAACTGACACATAGCATAGATACCTTACATAAGCGCATCGCTACCGCCGAAGAAAAATTGCAGCAAGCGCAACAAGAGCAGTCGCCGACCGTGTCTGCCTTGCAGCAGGGAATAGAAAAACTAAAAGCAAAATTGGATCATGTGCAAAAGGAGTTAGCACAGCAGGAATTAGCGCAACTAGATACGGAAGATAAACAAGTAGACGAAGCTAAACCAGAAGCTGCGCCCACGGCTGCCCTCGGTGCCGCCGAATTGGCCATCGAAAAAGCCAAGGCCAAGGCTGCGGCGCAAGCGTCTATGAGCGAAAAGGAAAAAGCCGAGATGCAGATTGCCTCGCTTAAAAAACGGCTGACAAAGGCAAAAGAACGACTTCAACAAGCCGAACAAGAAAATAGCGAGCACGTGGCCGCGTTTCGACTCGGGGTGGAAAAACTGGAAAATAAACTGCAAGAAGCTGAGGCAAACGCATAACTATGGCCTTTATAAAGATCACTTCGCCTCACGCTCATCGCCCCGGTAATACCGGTACGGTAATGTCTACCGTTATCCTCGCCTGCGTACCAGGCTTAATTGCACTGACCGTGTTTTTCGGTTTCGGCAGCCTAGTAAATGTGCTTCTTGCCAGTATTTTTTGTGTAGGCTTTGAAGCGGCGGTATTAAAACTGCGCCAGCGTAAGCTCCAGTTTTATTTGCGCGACTACAGCGCCCTGCTCACCGGAATTTTATTGGGTATTTCACTGCCGCCCTTCGCACCGTGGTGGTTGGTGCTGGTGGCCTGCTTCTTTGCCATTGTGGTGGCCAAACAGCTCTACGGTGGTCTAGGCTTTAATCCCTTTAATCCAGCCATGATCGGCTATGTAGTCGTACTCATTTCCTTCCCCCTAGAAATGACCACTTGGCTGCCGCCCAACACAGTGGCATTGGACGGGCACGGCATCAGTTTCTTACAGGGCTTACAACAGGCCTTCACCGGCTCGGCACT
>JBLHGN010000235.1:0-5764 GCA_047616325.1 Lentisphaeria bacterium | reverse complement strand
TCACTGCGATGGAACACAAAATTATAGGCAACATCAATATGCCCCCAGCAAAAACAATTTCCTCCACCGTTAACTCCTCGTCGCGATTTGCTTAGACCTATTGAATGTGAAAAAGTAGCACGTAATCCGCTGCATGATACCGGATAAGTTAGAAAAATTCTGCGCTTTATTATATTGATATTATTGAGTTTTTCGGACTATTAAGGTGACTTTTAAATTAACACAAGACACGCATACCAAGGTCCAATGTCTATTTTTTGCAATAAGAATAGCCGAACCATTGATTAACATTATGAAAAACGTGGCATTAATAAGAGTGCCGCTGCCGATACATTCTTGCGCAGTTAAGTCTTGATGAGATTGGCAGGCACAAATTTAGTTCAAAAAAAACCCGCTGCCAAACAACGGGTTTTGAGAGACGACATCTACGCTTTAGTGATATACCCTCAAGTAATCAATATACATGCGCTGTATTGTAAAGCTGTCATGATTTGGATCTCCAGGCCAATTGCCACCTACCGCAACGTTAAATAACACCCAAAAAGGCGCGTCGTAAACGTAAGCACCAAACACCTCAACCTGTGCTGGAGTCGTTGTATAAAAGTTGTCATCGTCTACAAACCAGCGAATTCCTGTGGCATCCCACTCTACGGCAAATACGTGATATTGATCTTCAAGATTTGTGGCCTGATTTAACGAGCCGGTAATAGGGGTATTGCCAAAATGGTTCGGACCGTGCAATGCGCCTGATGTGGTGTTGTTGGTATTGACGTGTTCCATGATATCAATTTCTCCACCCTCGGGCCAGCCCAGCGTATTGAAGTTGTCTCCCAGCATCCAGAAAGCAGGCCAAACTCCTTGAGAGCGAGGCAACTTAATTCTTGCCTCGATACGACCATACTGGAATGACTGCTTAAACCGTGAATTTATGCGCGTAGATGTATATTCACAATCCACTAGCGTCCAGCAAACACCACCTGTTTCCTGGCGAGCTTCTATCACTAAAACATTGCTATCAGCTTGCGCGTCAAATTCTATCGAAGCATTGTCACCATCGCTGTACCACTGAAGCTCATTGTTGCCCCAACCGCCACCTCCGGTCTCGAAGCTCCATACCGTGTCATCGATAACATCAAATTCGTCACTCCAAGCCAGGGCGCCGGTCAGCACATCCGGCGCCACCAATATTTGTGGCTCAATCTCAGAATCGGGTATACCCGTACCGCCGGGAACTATCTCTATCCAATTTAAATTCCATGAGGATGTTACAGGCGAAACCTCGAGGGTGTAAGTTCCCGCGCCCATAACTGTATTTATCGTTACCGTTTCGAAAGTGTCCCAGCCGCTGGTATTAGGTACTGTCATGGTGCCGAGTGAAATATCGCCTTCAACAAATCTAAAACTAACCAATCCACCAGTGGTGGCGGCTGCAACTCGCCCACGTATCTGGTAGTTACCGGTGGCCGGGATCACCACGTTAGCATAGTGCAACCAATCGCCGACATCCCACCAGCCCACTATAAATCCGTCTATATCGTCGGCTGTTGCGTCGATATCCACGTCATCAATTCGATATGCACCGCCGGAGTTTCCAGAAGTCGTATCGGAAAAACTGTCGTAATCTTCGGCCTCAATTTTTACCAACGCCGGATCGGGTGTTGGCGTTGGGTCCGGCTTCGGATCTACTGTAGGCGTAGGCGTAGGCGTCGGGTTGTCTGTACTATGTTCATCAGGGGTGTCACTACTGCCCCCACAACCAAAAAGTACGAGAGAGAGTGAAAGTGCTAATAGTAGCCTGATAAGTATCATAATATCCATCAGTGTTTCCCTATTTGGTGCGTCCGTGAGATTAATCGAGCCACAAGGACGCTCATAACCCATACAAAAGACTTTCCGGCTAGTATTGCATTTGGAACGACCCGAGTTGTGTATGGGCTTATACACACTATTCTTGCCTCAAAAAATAACAGGTTAATAAAGCCGCCTCTTTTTTTCGCAATCAGCTCTCTTTTTTCCAGTGCTTTGGTATATTTTTTATCGGATGGATGAATTAACTCGGTATCTTGTGTCATTGAAACCTCTTCATGTACACGCATTAAATTATAGCTCATTGAGGTGAAGCGCATTGGGTTTTTGAGTGCGTTAACATCAGGTGACCAGGCCTTTTTTTCATTTAAATTACTTTTACTGTTATTGAGCGCTTTCTCCATAGTCCAGCGTTTGTAGTACAGCATGGCAATAGTTACCGGGTTAATAGATGCAGTAGGCAAGGTCGTCACAAAGCGGTGACATTTCTGTGTTTCTGGATCACGGTAATCCACAACACTAAATTTGATGCCCCCATTTTCATAAATACTGTAGCCCTCGACCCCTATATTGATTTTATTACTCTTGTCGAATGGAATGGATTCAAAAAAGGTTGCCACTGAATTCTCTTTTAAAACCGAAATCATGTAATTTTCATGCCGTGTCTGATGGTTCCACCAGACATAATCCGTTACAGCCTTGTCGTATACGTAGAGGCACTTTTCTGGTTTATTCGCCTCTTTATTCTGTTTTTCGATGTGATTGCGTAGAACCGGAATTTCATGATTTCGTTTTGTTCCGTTAGTAATGCAGCAAAGCGCCTTTAGCGGCCCATTTCTGAGGTTCATCGAATAAATAAAACAGGCCGCGTAGACTTTCCCGTCGGCTCCTTTTTCTGTGTGACAAACGTGGTCGATAAAATGCCCATCAGCGGCTTCTACGGTATATTGATCGAGCTCTTGAAATTGTCTGAGATAATCAATTTCTAGCCACGCCAGCGTTTTACCATGAAGCGCATAGCTCTGTTTTTCGAACATCTCAAGCATGTTCGTGCGCCTTTGCGACTTAAGTGGTTTAAAATAAGTCGACAGCAGAAGAGGTTCGCCATGAACCTCTTCTGCTGCCTGTAAAAAATGACGACCACTATCAACAGGGCCAATGCCACTCAATAGTCCAAAACGAATAAAGTCAATATCATGCTCAATAATATAGTCAATTAGTGTTATATTTTCGTTTATGCCAGATCCTCGGTTGATGGCTTATAAAACGAAAATCCTGTAAATTTATTTTTTAAATTGCAAGTCTTTTTTTATGCTTGCATCTTATTTTTGGTTCAAAGTGCCGGCTCCTGAGGCCTCGATTTTTGTATGTGGCATTAAGTTTGGAAAAGGCTTAGATGTGCGCTTGACGCCCTTTAAAATAGCAAGCTTGAGGCGATTTCTTAACCATGACTTCTTTCGATGGAAACATCGATGATAATATCTTCTCAACTTTGTTCAGCTACGGCGAGCACCACGTACCATTTATAGTCGTCGATCAGCTAATTATTGTTTTCGTCCCCCTCTTCCGTAACTCGGTGGTGGGCCAATATAACCCAGCCGTGTGGTTTCCGCACAAATTACACGACGAAATGGATTTAAATAAGATGAAATACATTTTTACTGTTCAGAATAAAACCTAGCCGGACAACCAGGGGACTTGATCCATCATCATTCTCGGCAACCAAAACGCCAATTCCGGCCACGCCGTAACGAAACCAAGCCCCCCAACACCTGTAGGAGAAAAATGGCACAATGCCACGATAAATATCCTGGAGCATCACCAAATAGGCGCCAATAATGCCAGTGGTAGCGGCCATAATAGTGCCATTAACGTCACAGCCAGAGCAAGGCTGCCCGGAGCTCTGCACAAGTGAATTTGCAGTAAATCTAATAGAACTTTGTCTACACGACTGCGCTCCAGCATCGTGCCCATAAAAATAAAACTGGGTATCGCTACCAGCACAAGATTCTCGGCACAGCTCTGCCACCCACGCTCAACAAATAAATACGATTAATTGAAGTTCATTAAATCAAGCAAAATGCCTATCCATGCAAACAACAAGGCTTCGCCACCCTACACAAAACCCATAGGTAAACCACTGAACAACAATATCGCCAGCACCGGCAACATGTATAAATCTAGGTATTGCTCAACAAGTACCAGCACCAGAGATCCAGCCCTGGTTCAACGCGTTGCGCAAGCACGGATTCGTTCTCGATCTCTTTTTGCTTATGCTGATGCGAAATAATATGTATATTTTTCAGTAAGATATCGCCACAAAGATAAGTGCTTTCTAACTTGTGATAGCGACGAAATAGAATAATGGAAATACGTAGAATGGCGGTATTAATAGACAAACACAGCGGTACAAGCCCGAACAGCAAAATACTCTATCCGAGCCGCAAGATTTAACGGCTGCCCTTAGCGAAATAAAAACCAAGTAAATGGGAATAGATAACGAAGAGCTTATCGACGGCATGGTAGCTTGCGCTGTGCCGGTCAAAGACCGAGACGGTAAACTGTTTGCCTGCCTATTTTGTCATGCGCCGATAATTCGTAAAAACCTGGTAGAGCTGAGCCACTTTGAACCGGAGCTGCGCGCAGCGGCGGCGCAGTTAGAAGTTATAATTCAGCCTGCTACCTACCCATAGATCCTTCAGATCCTTCGGCCGCCCCTAGATATAGCACCGCTCACATAACAAATTACTGCTCTGCGCTTAGGTCAAAGCCTCCGCCACACTCACGTACTTTGCCTCTTTGCCAATCACTACGCCCAACTCAACCTCCCAGTCGGTTTTTTCAGATTTTCGAGGCACCCCTGTATTGTCGTTAGGTCCACACACAGCGCTGGTGGCCTTCATAAAAACGATCCGCTGCTTGAGCAATTCCATACCGCCTCTGCGGCGTGATCGGAAAAATTTAAACCTATGCAAATAAACTTGCCGATGTTGCCAGCCCCGGGACCGATGCGCAGAGAGTCGTCGAGCTGAAGTAAAGCGTTTAAATCTAGCTGGCGAGGCCTGCCTCACTCAAGACCTCACCCAAAACATCCTCAATCACAGCCGACAAGTCGCGCATACGATTGTTTTGATCCAAAATTGCAGGTTTTTCTTGGCCCTAAGGGCCTACACGCAATAGTTTCATAGTAGCCTCATATAGAATCTTAAGCGAGCAAGGGGGTTTACCATCGAGAAAATCCAGCGCAGAAGTCATCGCCATTAGGCGAAGTGCGCCAATGGATTCCAGAGTTTGATAAGCGGTGTGTGGCGTTAGAAACACTTAGTCGAAAGCCGGTAACGCATGCTCAGGATCTTTCAGGGGCTCGCCTTCAAGCACATCGAGGCCCCCAGCGGCCACCTTACACTTTGGCAAGCGTTAAAGTAGCGCATCGCCAACCTTAAACAAGGCATCGGGTTCGGCGGCCTGCTCGACATTTTCATCCGCAGTATGACACAGCAAGACACTCAAGCGTCCTCCTCGGGCCTCGCAGAGTTTTTGAATTTCTGAAAAATCACCTTTTTTAGAAAGATGGCTATCGATTAGTGCAATATGGTATACCTAAGAATTCCTGTAGACGGTGGTCAGGCAGGCAGGCAGGCAGGCAGGCAGGCAGGCAGGCAGCGCTTATTATCCCACTAAGATTTCACAAGTAAAATGGCAAACATCAGAACCTTAGTTTTATACATATCAATATAAGAACCACCTCGATTGCAGAACATTTGATCAATGTCACTGTGCAAGTACTTGTCAATATATATGATATTTCACATATGCATTTTTACATAGTGGGCGAGCAATAGGTTCAATAGGTGGTCATAATATCGTCATATTACACATATGATTATGCGGCCGCCTTCGTCGCCCCAACTTTTGGCAACTCAATATTCCAAGGCAGCAGCGCTTCATAATCTTCTAT
>JBLHGN010000234.1:0-5790 GCA_047616325.1 Lentisphaeria bacterium | reverse complement strand
GCGTGAGCATCATCGACAGCCCTGCTACTACCACCATAAATTGACCGGTTTCAACGCTAAGTATGTGATAGTTCACCGTGGCTTGGCCAATGACCACAAAGGCAAACTCTCCCGCTTCGGCAAGCAGTAAGGCGGTGCGTATTGCGTCGCCGCGATTTAGTTTGAATATAAGCGCGCAGATATATGTGATGCTGGCTTTTAATAGAATTAAACCAAGCACGGCCGCAATTACCCAGAGGCCCTGTTTAAAGGCGATGGTTACATTGATATTCATTCCCACGGACATAAAGAATAGTCCCAGGAATAAACCCTTGAAGGGCTCAATTTCCCCTTCAATTTGGTGGCGAAATTCTGTTTCCGCAATGAGTAAACCCGCTAAAAATGCGCCTAGCGCCATGGATAGGCCGGCTATCCCTGTAATCATGGAAATGGCCAATATCGCCAATAAAGTCATCGCCATAAATACATCGATACTGTGTGTTCGGGCTACTACATGAAATAGCTTGCGCAGCCCAAAACGACCAAAAATAACGATCGCAGTTATCGCTATGGCCGCATTAAATAGCGCTAATAAAATACTGGAAAAGATGCTGTCATTACTTTGGTGATCAAAGACAGAAAGCAAAATTAAAATAGGTACTACGGCCAAGTCTTGGAACAGTAGTACGGAAAAACTACTGCGGCCGTGTTTTGTTGAAATCTCTTCGCGCTCGGTGAGCAGTTGCACCACCATGGCCGTGGAGGAAAGCGCCAGGCACAGGCCAATGATAATGGCAGCTTCTGCCGTGTTGCCCCACAGGTAGGCGATGCCGGCAATAGCCGCCGCAGAGAATATAACTTGGCTCGAACCGAGACCAAATATAAGTCCGGCGTAGGCTTTTAATCGTTCAAAACTAAGCCCTAAGCCAATGGTAAATAGAAGTAAAATTACGCCAAGTTCGGCGAAATGTTGAACCTCCTCTACGTCGGTAACAATGGCGAAACTGTGAGGCCCAATTAACGTGCCGATAATTAAATAGCCGAGAATTGGGCTTAGTTTAATTTTTTTAAATAAGGGCGCAACAATGACAACACTCAACAAAAAAGCAACGACTTCGACCAAGTAGGGAATGGCTATGTGGTCAATATATGTGTTCATACATTAGCAGCCCACTAGGGTGCAGGCACCTTTGTTTCTATAAGTGAAACGATTTCCCCATCTGCCACTTGAGTGATGATGGATTCGCCTACGGCGACGTCGGTTAAGCGGGTCACCAATTTATTTTGGGTGTTGGTGGTAATGCTATAGCCGCGCTTCATAGTGCTAATGGGGCTTACTAAATCCAGGGCGTCCATGGTGTGTTGCAGTTGATTACTTTTCATGGCTAGCTTGCTTTGTATGCTGCGTTTTAGGCGTTGGCGCAATTGTTCTAAGGCCTGTGAGTGGTGAGTGATCTCGGTTTTGGGGGTGCAGCGTAATATTCGCTGTTTTAGTGTTGCTAGCTGATTATTGCGCTCGGCGAGATGCTGCTTCATCGCTCGCTCTAAGCTCATTTCTAGTTTGTCGAGTTTTTGGCTCCACTGCTGAATTCTGTCTTTTGGGTGGCGAATATGTTTGCTTAGGTAATGCAGTTTTTCGTTAAGTCGCTCGATCTTTGCCAGCATGCGTAACTGCATTAATTTTTTAAGGTGGGTGCACTTGGCTAATACTTGTAGGCGATCTGGGCTTAAAATTTCGGCGGCGGCCGACGGTGTTGGCGCGCGTAAATCGGCGACAAAATCGGCAATGGTAAAGTCCACTTCGTGACCGACGGCGCACACCACGGGGGTGTCGGATGCAAAAATGGCCTTTGCCAGTTTCTCGCTATTAAACGCCCATAAGTCTTCAATAGAGCCGCCGCCGCGACATAGAAGAATCACATCAAACTTCTTATTGTGGTTGGCGAGGCTTAACGCTTCGATGAGTTTCGCCGGGGCGTCTTCGCCCTGTACCGGGCTTGGAATGATGGTTACTGGAATGTTGGGCATGCGGCGTTTAAGCACACTCAGTACATCGCGAATTGCGGCGCCCGTAGGGGAGGTAATAACTGCGATGTGTGCGGGTTGAGCTGGAAGTGGCTTTTTAAATGCTTCGTCGAAAAGGCCTTCATTTAGAAGTTTTTGTTTTAATTCATCAAAGCGCTTTTGTAGTAAACCGAAGCCGGCCTGTTCCATGTGTTCGGCAATTATTTGGTAGTCGCCCCGGCCTTCGTACAGGCTCACACGTGCGCGTACCTTTACGCGGTCGCCGGCAACTGGCACAAAATTAACGCGGCTATTGCGCCCTTTGAACATGGCGCAGCTCACCTGAGCGCCTTCGTCTTTCAGCGTGAAATACCAGTGGCCCGATGAGGGGCGACTCAAGTTTGAAATTTCTCCTTCAACCCAAAGCAAGGGAAAGTGGCTTTCCAGTAAGTCTTTTACCTTTCTGTTGAGCTGGCTGACGCTGTATACAGTTTGGTTTGAATGGGGAGTTTTTGTAGGTTCTGGCAGCATAACATTGGGGTTCGCGGGTAGAGATAATGCGTGAATGAGGGCAGGGCATAGCGGTTTTAACTTTACCACTATTCGCATGGGGCTATCCAGGAGAGCAGGTTTTAGTTGCTCTCTGGGTGCATGGTAAAAGTGATGCATGCGATGAATGATGACAAGCGGCAATGTCTGCGAGGAAAGTTCAGGCGGCACTAGCCTTGAATAAGGCCAGGTACGTTTTGCGTTGATTTCCAGCAGGGGTGGCTAGTTCTTGTACGATAAAGAAGCGCTTTACAGTATTTGCCTAGCAAAGCTTGAGTTTTGTTTACCGGGTGGGCCGGAGTGTCTATAATGTCGGGTTTTTCTCTAGCCCTACATACACCAGAGGTGAAACGCATATGTTAAGGATCGCTCAGGAAGCCTTGACTTTCGACGACGTGTTGTTGGTCCCCGGCTATTCAGATGTCACCGCCAAGGACGTCAGCCTTAAAACGCGACTAACGCGCGATATCACTCTCAATATTCCGCTAATGTCTGCGGCCATGGATACCGTCACAGAATTCCGCTTGGCAATTGCTATTGCTCAGGAAGGCGGCATTGGCATTATCCACAAAAGTATGTCCATCAAAGCCCAGGCCGACCAGGTTCACGCGGTAAAAAAATTCGAGGCGGGTGTCGTAAAAAACCCCATTACCATTAATTCGAACGCCACTATTAAAGAGCTTATAGCCCTTACTCGCCGACACAATATTTCCGGTGTTCCGGTACTGCAAGATGGAAACCTAGTAGGTATTGTGACTGGCCGCGACGTGCGCTTCGAGACGAATCTCGACGCGACGGTCGCAAGCATCATGACACCTAAAGAAAAGTTGGTAACGGTTAAGGAAGATGCCACTGCCGTAGAAGCGCGCTACTTGCTTCACAGACACCGCATCGAAAAAGTGCTGGTGGTTAACGATAATTTTGATTTATGTGGCTTGATTACCGTAAAAGATATAAACAAAGCTGAAACCTATCCGAACGCCTGTAAAGACAAAGACGGTAGTTTGCGTGTGGGGGCATCTGTTGGCACAAGCCCAGATACCGAAGCACGCGTGGCCGCCCTGGTGGCCGCTGGTGTAGATGTTTTGGTGGTAGACACCGCCCACGGACATTCTAAAAATGTGCTCGACCGCGTGCGCGCTATAAAAAAATGCCACCCACATGTTCAGATAATTGGTGGAAACATCGCCACAGCAGAAGCGGCAAAAGCTCTTGTTGATGCTGGCGCCGACGGTGTAAAAGTGGGTATTGGACCGGGCTCAATTTGCACCACCCGCATTGTAACGGGCGTTGGCGTGCCACAAATTTCGGCCATCGCCAATGTTGTGAAGGCCTTAGAAGGTACCAATGTGCCGGTGATTGCCGATGGCGGTATTCGCTATTCCGGCGACATTTCTAAAGCCATCGTTGCAGGCGCCGACGCGGTGATGATGGGCTCGATGTTTGCGGGTACCGAAGAGGCTCCCGGTGAAGTAGAGCTCTACCAGGGGCGTACCTATAAGTCCTATCGCGGAATGGGTTCGCTCGGCGCCATGTCTAAAACCCAGGGCTCGTCAGACCGCTATTTCCAAGATTCCAGTCAGGGTATGGAAAAGCTCGTGCCCGAGGGTATTGAGGGTCGCGTGCCCTACAAGGGCCCCATCAGTGTAATTGTGCATCAATTAATGGGTGGTTTGCGGGCCGCAATGGGGTACACCGGTTCTATCGATATGCTCACCATGCGCACTAGACCTGAGTTTGTGCGTGTTACATCGGCAGGCATGAGCGAAAGCCATGTGCACGATGTAAGTATTACCAAAGAAGCGCCCAATTATCCGGTTTCGGGGCGATAGCGGAGATTATTCGGGATGCCGGCCAGTGTTTATTCGGTTAAGCCTGCGGCTTGTCTTACCTTAAGGGCCCATAGGTCCCTTAAGAACCCATAGGTTTAATTGAGCAACCCTGCCTTTGTAAGGTGTGGGTTGCTTTTTGATTTCTGAAGTAAACGATGTGTCGCAGATGCATTAGGTAAAAAAGAGACATATATGACTCAAGATATTCACGCTCAACGCATTTTAATTCTCGATTTTGGATCCCAGTACACCCAGCTTATTGCCCGCAGAGTGAGGGAAATAGGTGTCTATTCCGAAATTCGAGCCTTCGATATAAGCGACGAAGATATTCGTGCCTTCAACCCCAAGGGTATTATTTTGGCGGGTAGCCCTGAATCCACTACGGAGCAGGGCTCTCCGCGGGCGCCCGAGTTAGTATTTACCCTGGGCGTTCCAGTGTTTGGCATATGTTATGGCATGCAGACAATGGCCGCGCAGCTGGGTGGCAAGGTGCAGGGTTCCAAAGTACAAGAGTTTGGCTACGCGCAAATTACCGTTGAAAACAATAATAACTTGTTCAAAAGTATAAAAGACCATGTCGACCACGAGGGCCGGGGTTTGATGGACGTGTGGATGAGCCACGGTGACAAGGTGGCGGCCATGCCGCCCGAGTTTATCCGTATTGCATCGACAGAGTCTTGCCCTATAGCCGCCATGTGCTGGCCAGAAAAACAGTTTTACGGCGTGCAGTTTCACCCTGAAGTGACGCATACACTTCAGGGTGTACGTATATTTGAGCACTTTGTGCTTAATATCTGTGCCTGCCCCGTACTGTGGACACCCGCCAATATAGTGGAAGACGCCATAGCGCGTGTGCAAGAGACCGTGGGTAAGGATAAAGTGCTACTGGGGCTATCTGGCGGCGTGGACTCCTCAGTGGTTGCGGCGCTATTGCACAGAGCCATTGGCAGCCAGCTTACCTGTGTATTTGTTGATAATGGTCTCCTACGCAAAGACGAAGGCGATCAGGTGATGGATATGTTTGCTCTCAATATGGGGGTGAAAGTTATTCGAGTGGATGCGGAAGAGCTGTTTCTTGGAAAGTTGGTGGGCGTTTCCGACCCTGAGAAAAAACGGAAAGTCATCGGCAATACCTTTATCGAGGTGTTTGACCAGCAGGCCTCCGAGATACAAGAGGTGAAGTGGTTGGCGCAAGGCACTATTTATCCCGATGTGATCGAGTCCGCCGCAGCCAAAACCGGTAAGGCCCACGTGATAAAGTCGCATCACAATGTCGGCGGCTTGCCGGACGACATGAAACTTTCGCTGGTGGAGCCACTGAGAGAGCTATTTAAAGACGAAGTACGCAAGATCGGTTTGGAACTGGGTCTTCCCTATGACATGGTCTATCGCCATCCCTTTCCTGGGCCTGGCTTGGGCGTTCGTA
>JBLHGN010000233.1:0-5795 GCA_047616325.1 Lentisphaeria bacterium | reverse complement strand
AAATTGACGATTATCAAGGTATGGCGCGCCAATGGGGTCTATGTTGGCCTCAAAAGGACGTTTTGAGAATCGCTTAAAAGGGGGGGAGATGGTGAATCATCCAAAGAAATAGCACTTTTGATGATTCTATTCCAACCCAAAACGAATTACGCACCGAACACGAATGAACGCCACTAAACATTCAGAACCACCGATGAACCTTCAATGAGGGTGACAATATGAAAACACACCAAATGATTCTAATTGCGCTAATCTTCTTTTCGTTTTTACTTTTCGCAGACTGCTACAGTGGCCCAGATTCATCGCGAGGATTTAGCTTACCTAAGGGGGATACGGATCGAGGAAAGATGGTTTTTCTTGAATACGAGTGCCTAGTCTGTCACTCCATCGCGGATACTGAAAACCATGGTATAAATAAGGAGTTAAGCAAGATCATCTTACTTGGAGGAGAAGTTACTCAAATAAAAACCTATGGCGAATTGGCGACATTAATCATAAACCCATCCCACAAAATTGCCAAAGGCTATGCAGCCTACCAGGTTACCACTGAAGACGACGTATCTCATATGAGAAATCATAACGACCTAATGACGATTACAGGTCTAATCGATCTCGTAGCCTACCTACAGTCATGCTACACCTTAAAACCCTTCGACCAGACAAGCTATCCACTGCATTACCCGTAAAAAGGACAGTAAAACAATTTCGTACCGTAAGGCACGAGCTTTAAGAGGTATAGCATGAAAACGGAAACCGTAAGACACCTATTAAACAAACAAAAAGTGGAACTCACAGGTAGAATAGAAAAAATAGGGGTGGAGATAAGCAACAGAAAATTTAATTGACACTCAAACCAGCAAAATATCGAACAAGCCAATGATGATGTGCTAGCTGGATTGGCAATTGAAGCCAAAGAAGAACTTGAACTAATTAAAAGAGCACTGGCACGCGTTGACTCAGTGGAATTTTGGAAATGCTTGATGTGCTGAAATCCCATAAGTGATGAACGCTTAACGGCCCTCCCCCATACCAGCTATTGTCGTGAGTGTGCGCAAGAAAAGGAGAATAGTTCTAGAACAGCTTTACATAGTTAAGGAACGTGCATGAAATGACGTCCGGAATTTACGAAGTGGCCGGTATCACTTTATAATTTAATTTCCCCAATACCTGATCAAAAACAATCGTCCCGGTGTCGTGAGGCTGTAAATTAAATTGTGTATCTGCTCATTATTGATACCTTTCCATGCTGGAGAATAATGATGAGTAAGATAATGAACTAAGACAAGATGAAAGAGCTGGCAGCCGAGCTGGCTAAAGGTCTCAAGACGCCCGAAGATCTAAGCACATTAAGTGCTCAGCTCACTAAGATCACCATTGAAGCAGCCCTGAACGCGGAGATGGAGCAGCATCTTGGTTACGTCGTTCACGATAACGGTGGGCACCACAGCGGCAACAATCGCAATGGATATAGCTCCAAAACGCTTAAAGGTGACCATGGCGAGATTGTGATTGAAACGCCTAGAGATCGTAATACGACGTTCAGCACTCAACTTGTAGCCAAAGGTCAAACACGTATCACGGGGATGGATGACCAGGTAATCAGCCTCTATAGTAAAGGGATGCGCACGCGGGACATTGTTGATGCTTTTCAAGAAATATACGGGACGGAGGTGTCGGCTGGTTTGGTTTCGAAGGTCACTAACAGTGTTTTAGAACAGGTTATTGAATGGCAAAACAGACCATTAGATTCCGTTTATCCCGTTGTTTATCTGGACTGCATTGTTGTTAAAATTCGCCAAGATAAACGCTTAATCAATAAGGCGATTTACCTAGCATTGGGGATAAACCTGGAAGGGCACAAGGAACTACTGGGGCTTCGGATCTCTGAAAATGAAGGTGCCAAATTTTGGGCTTAGCGTACTTACAGAGCGTAGGAATCGGGGCGTTGAGCAAATTCTTATCGCGTGTATTGATGGGCTTAGTGGCTTTCCCTGCGCGATCAATGCAGCCTACCCAGCCGCCAAAATACAGCTGTGTATTGTCCAGATGGTAAGAGATGGTAAGCAACTCGATGAAGTATATGCCCTGTAAGGATTACAAGGTTGTGACGGCCGACTTAAAGCGTATTTATAGCTCGTCGACAGATCAGGAGGCACGCTTAGAGCTAGATCGATTTGCAGAAGCTTGGGATGGTAAATATCCGCAAATCAGTAAGTTCTGAAATGCTCACTGGCCCAACGTAATTACCTTCTTTGACTTTCCCGCGGATACAAGAAAAGCAATCTATACCACCAACGCTATCGAGTCACTCAACAGCGTTATTCGTAAATCGATCAAAACTAGAAAACTGTTTCCAAGTGATGACTCAGCTACGAAAGTTGTTTACCTAGCGATACAATCTGCATCAAAAAAATGGACGATGCCGATTCATAACTGGAAGCAGGCAATGAATTATTTTATGATTGAGTTTGAGGAGCAATTAGCCGCTCATATACGATAAGATGCAAAGGGCAGTTACACAAAATTATTTACAGGCTCATAAAAAAACGGCCATAAGGCCGTTTTTTTCACAAAAAGGCTACACCTTACCAGCCTGCAACCTCTTTTAGGCCGTTACCAATTTCTGCCAAGCTGCGCACGGTTTTAACCCCGGCGTCATTTAGCGCGGCAAATTTTTCGTCTGCTGTTCCTTTACCGCCAGAAATAATAGCGCCTGCGTGACCCATACGTTTTCCTGCGGGCGCGGTAACACCAGCAATGTAAGAGACAACCGGTTTAGTAACATTGGCTTTAATATATGCAGCCGCCTCTTCTTCAGCTGTTCCTCCAATTTCACCAATCATCACAATGGCTTCGGTTTGCGAATCATTTTGGAACATTTCCAAAATGTCGATGAAGCTTGAGCCAGGAATAGGATCTCCACCGATACCGACACACGTCGATTGCCCAAAACCAAAATCAGTAGTTTGTTTAACGGCTTCATAAGTTAATGTGCCCGAACGCGAGACAATGCCAACTTTGCCAGGCAAATGAATATGACCGGGCATAATGCCGATTTTACATTCACCTGGAGTGATTACACCGGGGCAGTTAGGGCCAATCAAACGCACACCCAATTCATCGGACTTCACTTTAACTTCGAGCATATCCAGCGTAGGCACACCTTCGGTGATACAGACCACTAATTTTACGCCGCTGTATACTGCTTCAAGTATGGAGTCTTTGCAAAACGGTGCTGGCACATAAATAACAGAAGCATCGGCTCCGGTTTCTTGCACAGCTTCGCGCATGGTATTAAATACTGGAAGACCTAGGTGAATTTGACCACCCTTGCCCGGCGTTACGCCACCCACCATTAACGTGCCGTAGTCCAGCGCCTGTTGTGAGTGAAAAGTTCCCTGCGACCCGGTAAACCCCTGGCAGAGAACTTTGGTATTTTTATTAATCAATACGCTCATTATGCATTCCCCGCTGCTTTAACTACTTGTTCTGCCGCGTCGGTTAGACTAGCGGCAGCGATAATATTTAATCCACTTTCGGCAAGTACTTTTGTACCCAGCTCGGCATTATTGCCTTCCAGCCGCACAACTACAGGCACCTTCACTCCGACCTCTTCAACCGCACCTATTACGCCCTCTGCAATTAAGTCACAGCGCACAATGCCACCAAAGATATTGATTAATACTGCAGAAACGTTTTCATCTGAGAGGATAATTTTAAAAGCCTCAATTACACGCTCTTTAGTTGCACCGCCGCCTACGTCAAGAAAGTTGGCCGGTTCGCCACCGTGCAGCTTAACAATATCCATGGTTCCCATAGCCAGACCTGCGCCATTTACCATGCAGCCTATATTGCCGTCGAGGGCAACATAGTTAAGCTCCCATTTGGCCGCTCTGGCCTCGCGCTCATCTTCCTGCGAAGGGTCGTGCATCTCTTTAATCGCCGGTTGACGATAAAGCGCATTACTATCGATGGACAATTTAGCATCGAGACAATGCAAATCGCCTTCACTAGTAATCACTAGCGGATTAATCTCAAGTAGAGCCAAATCTTTTTCAACAAAAATTTTTGCCAGACCTAAGAATATCTGCGTAAATTGTTTGACCTGTTTGCCTTCAAGACCCAATTGAAATGCAAGATCTCGCGCCTGATAAGGTTGAGCTCCAGTTAAAGGGTCGATTTCCGCCTTTAGAATTTTTTCGGGAGTCTCTTCAGCCACTTTTTCAATTTCGACTCCACCTTCGGTAGAGGCCATAAATATAATACGTCGCGTGGAACGGTCAACAACAGCGCCCAAATATAATTCTTGTGCGATGTCGGTGCAGGTCTCCACCAAAATACGGCTGACCGGCTGGCCTTTTTCATCAGTTTGATAGGTGACTAAATTTTTACCCAACCACTGCTTAGCAAATGCTTCAATTTCACTTTTCGATGTTACTAGTTTCACACCGCCCGCTTTTCCGCGACCACCTGCGTGAACCTGCGCCTTTACAACCCACTTGTCACCACCAATTATATCAGCGGCACCAGCGGCCTCTGACGGAGTTTCAGCGGCTACGCCTTTCGATACTGGCAAACCGTATTCCGCAAATATTTGCTTGCCCTGATATTCGTGTAAATTCATTGCTATTTTCCAATTACGTGAAAATAATTAATCGGCACGCTATGCTAGATTGTGAACCGAACGAGTTTTGTTTCAGTTAGTCTCTTGGACCTAAGAGCAAAACGCCCTATCAAGCTGTTTTAATTTTACGTTTTATTATGCAGTTACTTAGTCTTTTAAACACAAGGCGAGTATTACACTCGCCTTTGCAATTCATTCAAAAAACAATGAAAAATTATCTTTTCTTTTTATTGGGTATGTGAATTGCGTGCCCTGCCACTGCAAGAGCCGCTTCGTGAACGGCCTCTGACAATGTGGGATGACCAAATACGATCATGCCTATGTCTTCTGCAGTAGCGCCAAACTCCATGGCAATCGCTATTTGCTGAACAAGATCTGCTGCACTTGGGCCCACAATGTGGCAACCAAGAATACGATCGGTATCGGCATGAGCAATCATTTTCACCATGCCATCTTTCTCATTGGCGGCTAGTGCTCGACCACTGGCAATAAAAGGAAATACACCGATGTTGTAGGGATCGCCATCGGCTTTAATCTGCTCTTCTGTTTTACCAACCGCTGCAATTTCGGGGTGGGTGTAAATAACATTTGGAATGATGTCGTAATTCATTACTGTTTTTTCACCAGCAATGCGTTCAGCCACCATAACACCTTCTTCAGAGCCTTTGTGCGCAAGCATAGGGCCTCGCACCACGTCGCCCACAGCATAAACACCAGGAGCGCTGGTAGAACAAAGGTCATTTACATAGATAGATCCACGCTCGTCTAGCTTAACACCACTGTCTTCCGCCAAAAGGCCATCGGTAAATGGGCGTCGCCCAACACAAACGATAAGCTTGTCGAAGGTTTCAGTAGATTCGTTGCCACTCTTATCGGTGTAGGTCACAACAACTTCTTTTTTAGCACCCTTACCGACAACTTCGGTGCCGGTAACACGACAACCCAAGCGAATATCTAATTTTTGCTTCTTAAATATTTTTTGAGATTCTTTGGCTATTTGCTGATCCATTATGGCCAAGAATGTATCCAGAGCCTCAAGCAATACAACCTTGGAGCCCAAGCGAGCCCATACGCTGCCCAATTCAAGTCCGATTACGCCGGCACCGATCACACCCAATCGCTCGGGTACATCTTGAAACTCAAGCGCACCTGTAGAATCAACAATTACGTC
>JBLHGN010000232.1:0-5805 GCA_047616325.1 Lentisphaeria bacterium | reverse complement strand
AAAAGGCATGTAAGGAAATTTACGACACCGGGACGATTGTTTTTGATCAGGTATTGGGGAAGTTAAATTATAAAGTGATACCGGCCACTTCGTAAATTCCGGACGTTATTTCATGCACGTTCCTTACGACACCGGGACGATTATTTTTTATCAGGTATTGGGGGAATTAAATTATAAAGTGATACCAGCCACTTCGTAAATTTCGGACGTTATTTTATGCGCGCTCCTAAGAAAGACGAGTTTTCATGATTTGCAGACGAATACCCAAAGATACTTTACTAGCCATTTAATACAATAAAAATGGTCGGGAACATTTTGGTTTTTTGGAAGAAGCGGAAGATGCGGAATATTTTAGTACGTTTGAATACGCGGTACTGGTGCCCCCCTAAAAGATAAATAGCTCAGTACTGTTAATCACTACAGAGATAGCACTGCCTGTGAAAATAACTTCGATGCGAATGAAACCACTGGGGCTGGGGAGGCTTTACAACCCATGCGGTTGAGCCTTGCCACATGATCGCGAGAATAACGGCACAGATTTACAATTTGTGAAACATTTTTGGTCGTTTGGCCGATTCTGACAAACATATGGTGGCCATTACGAGCCGTCCATTATTACTGAGTTCCGTAGGGAGGTTAACGGAACACCCACGGCAGAAGAAAATGACTATTGCCAACATACATACAAAATCTGATTTTGTACAAGACCTATTTCAACGCATTCAGATATTTTTAATGACTTAAAAGTAAATGCGCCGTAGTTGAGGCGATTGGATAGATGCTGTCGAATTTTGAGTGAAGCGATGAAAAAACTTCTTGGCGGCGCGTTATTAAAACCTCAGAATGAAGGTTATATCTTCAACTAAACCTATATTATTCTGAAAAAATTGACTAGCCTGGCGTTGAAAATAGCGCTGGCAGGGAACGTTTAGCGGAGGGATTTAGGATTCTCTTTTAATCACCCTGTCGCCACATGTTTTTTTTTGTCACATATATTATCGCAGCTAACGCAACACCTCTGCCCTCCCGTCATATACACTAACAATTAGTACTAAAATTATTTTTTTGTAGCACTGACAACCACGCATGATGCCGAAACGTTCCTATACTTGTTGTACCGAAAAAAGGATTAATATCGATGTTAGATATCATTACCGCCCTAGAATCAATTATCCAAGAAACCGAGCACTATTACCGCGAGATGATTTTTTCGTCCGGCTGTTCGAGCATGGTGCCCATTTACCGGATTACTAAACACGCCACCTCAGAGGCTGCCTTAATACGCCAACTCGACGGGCCGCCCTACATACAAAAAGATATTCCATTTAGCGCGCGAGTGGTGGAAGCTTTAACGGAAGTAGATTTGTATATTCACCATGGCAAACACATGTTTCTTGAGAGCGATATTAAAGGGGAAATTGCCACATTTGTCGAGCAGTGCACAAAAGTAGAGTCTTTCGACAAAATCCTCGCTCCGCTAAGTAAGGAAAGCAGCGCCAAAGATTTTTTGATTGATGAATCCGTAGAGACACTGATCAGTAAATATCCTGTATTACAAGATATTGATTTAAGGGGTGTTCTTAGCCAAATCGAGAAGCTAAGTCGTGAAATAAATTTTGGAGCCGCAATTGACGGATACTTACAAGTTTTCCAACATCAAGATTGGGCCAAAAAACATGAACTAAATCGAAGTTCACTTATCTGCATGGTGTCTATTGCCAATCAAATGGGCCTGTCGCAGTGCGAGCTAAAGGAATTGCTCACCCTGGGGCTGCTGAAAGACATAGGCTACGCACGCCTGCAAGACTTTATTCAAGATTTCGAAGTGATGCACCCGCTAGTGAGCCATAAAGTTGTCATAGAATCGAATAACACGATGAAAGACGACACGCACAAAGTCTCTCAAAACGTACTGAATGCTATTCTGCTTCACCATGAATTCACCGACAGCTCTGGCCCGCTGGCGCGCATGCGCCATCCGGTGGTTACCGAAGTATTGCAAACGGGCATGCCCATAATTGCTCAAATTTCGGGCATTTGTGACTTGTATTTGGGCTTTTTTGAAAAGTATAATCCCGCCGAAGCCTTTGCTATCACCTGCGGCTACGTGCTCGGCCAGGGAGATGTAAAGCCCCGTTACGAAAAAAAAGTGATTGAGGGTTTTATTGCTGACTTTCGCAACGCCAGTCATCGTTGGGGGGAAGAAAATAGCGAGAATTCCGCTACATTAGTAAAAACAATTCTTGAGACCCTGCGCGATGGCAACATTCAGAAAAAGGCCGCTGACACCATAAACAATAAAACACAATCTAGGCACGAACGAATCACCCTAGCACTGAACCTAGTGCGCAACATTGCCAGAAAAAACCCACAACATATCGGCGAAAAATCTTTAGTTCAGGCATTGCACCTTCCCATAGAATTTGGGCTGAACTACGATTGATTTTTTAGAAAAAACTGAAATTTTTAAAGCAGAATATTTAGAAATCTCATATGTACACCCATGCGATCTTGCTAGCGAGTGCCCGTCCATAAATGGCTCGTCGCGAGGGGGAATCGAAGTGGACAGATTTGCGGCACCAGATACAGGCGTTTACTTATTGCAAACAACTACGTCTAGTGGTGTGGAGATGACCGTTTAAACTGGAGTCAACATGCATAAACATAAATTCCTCAGTTAAACGCTCCCTGCAGGCGCTTTTTTCAACGCCAGGTCAGTCAGTTTCTTTCAGAATAACGTAAGTTTAGTTGACGAGGCAGGCTTCGTTCGGTGCGTTTTAATAACGCCCGCCAAGAAATTTCTTCATCGCTTTATACAAAATTCGACATCATTTATCAAATGGCCACAACTACGGCGCATTTACTTTTAAGTCATTAAAAAATGCCTGAATGCATTGAAATGCGTCTTGTAAAAAATCGGATTTTGCATGTATGTGGGTAAAAGCCATTTTCTTCTGCCGTGGGTGTTCTGTTAACCTCCCTACAGAACTCAGTACTAAAAAACGACTCGAAATGGCCTCCATATGTTTGTCAGAATGGGCCAAGCGAGCAAAAATATTCCACCAATTGTAAATCAGTGCCGTTATTCTCGCGATCATGTGGCAAGGTTCAATTGCGTGGATTGTAAAGCCTCCACAGCCCCAGTGGTTTTTTATTTCATCGAAATTATTTTACCAGTCAGCGCTAGCTCTGTAGTGATGAACAATACCGACTTATTCATCTTTTAGGAATGTCACCAGTACCGCGCATTCAAACGTACTAAAACCTTCCAAAAAACCAAAACGGTCCTGGACATTTTTATTGTTTTCAATGGCTAGTAAAGTATATTTGGGTAGTCGTCTTCAAATCATGATAACTCGTCTTTTCTTACTCCATGCCATGAGCTTTAATACGGAATCTTTTGCTCCCCAGCTATCGATCACATAATTCCATCCCGCGAGGCTATGGTGCTTGTATAGTAGCTCCTTGACATATCTTGACTTGCGCAATTTAAATAGATAATCGACATCCTTATCCTCTGCCATGACCATGACATCTTCGGTGCCCCAGTCGCTATCTCCGCGGATAAACTGCGGCAACAAAGGCCTGGGGATACGATCTAATAGCTCCCATAATCCTGATGAAGAATAGCTCGCCGACGTATCTGTTCCCGCCTGAACTTCTACTTCTAAAACAAGACGAAGGTTAGCCATTATATAGGTGTGATAGGTATGTGGTGGTCTCCCAGGTTTGTGCGGATTATAACTAACCTTGGCACCTTCTTGATGGCCATAAAGGGGCTTTATGGTGACATCCGAATCGAGAATCCAAGGCTGTGACAATAGTGGTTCATAACAACGTTGTAAGTGATTTTAAAGCCAAGAAATCCCCTCGTTAACATCTATTCTTTTTAACTCCCCTCGTGTGGAATCATCACTGACCACTTTGCTTATACCCAGCAACCGGGTGTTAACTCGATCGCCGATTAGGCTTGCAATATGCGCGTAGCGATTGTGTCTTGATAGAATCGATAATGAAATTTACTTTATGCTCTCCCTTACCGCAACAACGGCACTGATGGCTCGCAAACCCATTCTCCTCACTGCCACACGACAGCATTTTTTCACCTCTGAATGATAGTAATGGGTGTCATAGCGGGGATTATTGCCAACAAACGTTGACCAACGCGCAGAGAATATACGCTTAAAGCGAAGAAGCTTCTGCTTGATACCTTTGAAATTCATCACTCTCTACCTCAACCACTGAGCTCATAGAAAATCACCATGAGATCTAACGTCGCTCAACCCCCATGCCCCGTGGCCTCAAGGGGGATATTCCTAGCCAAACTTCGTAGCTCAGACAAAAATATCCTTATAAAACAATAGGGTGCAATTTTGACGCTCCTTTTTTTCTCAGCCCCTCATTCAGAATGTTCAGCTATTCTTCAAATCGACCGTTGAATTGAGTGCGGATTGAGTGCAGATTGCTTGGTCTTTTTTCTCTCTTTTTCGGAGTGACAACATAGTCGAATCTCCCCAGTGCCAGTGTCTTCAAGCCGTTTGGTAATCACCTGATCGGCCGTCTTATTCTTAACGATCACCGCGTCGCCATTCAATTCAGGGCGCTCCTTATAACGTTCACGACTCACAACAATGTAGCGATAGCCGTGTTCTTTTAGCCAATCCAAATTATCTTGCGAGGCAATGCCTGCATCCAACACCACAATTTTCATTAAACCCCAGGGTTCGCAGCTTAACTGCATCAAAGCATGCAAAAACAGCGTTTCGGGCAAATGCTTCTGGGGTGAAGTACGTCTAACCGGTTGACATCAAAGGTATGGTAATCCGTGGTGGGTACGTGTTCATCGGATAATGTTTTTTCACAAACAGAGGTCGATAGCTTCTGCAACACTAATGCGGCCTAGCGCTGGGTGGCCATGTACATATCACTGTCGAGTGCGGGCTGATCGCCAAAAAAAACTGAAGGGTGTTCTGGTGTTGCTCACCCTGAATGATCTGGTCGATGCGCGCGGTCAAAGGGTGCCAATGCGTTGGATCAATATCAAAATGCTTGCCCAGGTTGAGCAAGGTATTTATTTGACTCTTGTTCCAGTGAGCACGTTTTCCTCCAGCCTGTAACTGTAGTAAGAGCCGCCAGATTTTTTACTTTTTATGGGAAATATGCGTATAAATATACGGCAGGGGCGTGCCTTATTTTTATCAAAAAACAAACATTAAAATAATTTAATGGCACTACCTCAGAAGCCGAAAGCATTAACTCATTGATTTTTAAGTGAAATATATTTCCCTGGACCGAAAAAAGTCTTTTTTGCGCGGTATATATCTTATTGGAGGTGTGCGCCACGAAGATGGGTCAACACGATCAAGGCGCGCGAGAATTGGGTGGTTTTTTTACCTTCGTTTGTACCGCAGCGACAAAGGCAAATTTATTTTCAGAGCCTCGGCCAGGCTTACCCTCATGCTCGCCATCCAAGTAAGCATTGTCGAGTTCTATGCGGCCTGACAAGCGCCGAGGAGCCTCTCGTTGAAACTTCGCTTCAAGTAATTTATGCGTTAACATTGGACATTGGGCTGACTGGCTGGCTGACCTAAAGTGGAAAAACAATAAAAAACAGAGCAAGCGACAAGTGCCCTATTGGATGTGAGGTAGCATCACTAAAACAGTGTGATCAAGGGCTTAGGGAAAAAATCGAAGCAATGGTATGTATAAAATTTCACTTATTAGCTCTGATGCTATGAAATGGCATGAGGCTTTTTAATTTGACGGCTGCAGATAGCGATTGCCTGGAAACGCCTAAAGTCACAC